>DVDV01000277.1 GCA_015296075.1 Leptolyngbyaceae cyanobacterium M33_DOE_097
ATCAATGGTCTCGAAGTGCTGCTTCAGACTAGACAACGGCGATTGCTGGCTCATTGGAGTTCTCATCACCACGACCGCTAAATTCTACTGACCTCTTTTTCTCTTTTCACCTTTTGTTAAGAATCATGTGCGTTTACCCTACTTGAATAGACGTTCAGTAAGAACTGAGTTGAAATATCTTTGAGATCTGACGTTCGTTTTGGGTGCTACCGCTTGACCAGCGCGATCGCCACGAATTAAGGCGTAGGCCGCTTGTCACGCAGATTGGCTAACTCTAATAGCGATGCCAGCAGTTTGACACGCACCACATAAATCTCATCATGGGGACTGAGGATCATCTGCCACGCAACATTGACACTAAACCAGGGCGTTTGGACTTTACCAACAATGTCAAAATCGGTGCAGCCATTAGGAAGTTGCTCAGAGTGCCCCCGCAGTGGTTGCAGTTGCAGGTCTTGTGCTTCTCGCTCTAGATAAGTGGCGATCGCTCCTCTGCCAATCACAGGTGACTCAAACGGGGGATGCAAAAAGCCATCCTCGGCAAATAGAGCCGCTGTTGCCGCAAAATCACCCGTATTCAAATGGCGAAAATAATCAAGCACAACAGAATGTTGAATGCCGTTAATCTTGACAGCCGCGTCTGTACTAAAACAGTTTGAAGTCTCAAGCAAGTGTGTTTGCATGGTTTATTTCAACTAAAAAGAAGGGGAAGTTGACAGTCACTTCCCCGCAAAAACAGACTCTGAGTGTGAATAACCAATTAGCCAGGAGCAATTCAGGCTGCTAAACCCCAACTACGCCAATTAGAGCGCGAGGGGGTCAACACCCATATCAACAACCAGGTTGCGCAGAATTGTGATTTGCTGCCCCATATCCAACTTCTTCAAGTTTTCAAAGGCTTGTACGGCTTCAGGCGCAGAAATGTAATCAGAAGGCATGGGTACGACAATACCTTGAGTCATCCATTCGGCGAGCTGATACCACAGGGCTAGTTTGGTGTTAGTGCTTAATACACCGTAAGCGCGAGTCAATTCATTGTTGGCTCGATTGACCAGATCGCGCATGAATTGCAACTGATCCGCATAGGAAAGCTGTTTGACGCGATTGAGTAGCCCTTCTGCTAACTGAAGCCGAGCAGAACCCAAAGCTGCAGGTGTCACCGAACGACCTGCTTCGGTGTAGGCATACCACAGCAGTGCGAGCTGATCATCAACAGTGAGTTGACTGATCTGAGCCGTTACAATAGCAACTGCGTTGGCAACCTCAATCTCAGCCAGATACGGGTTGGAAACACGTGAAGTAACCGATGCGGCTGCAAAAGTCATAAGAACCTCCTAATCGTGGGTACATAACCTTTTTTTGAGGTATGTCCGCAGTGAATCTCAGTAAACGAAATATGGTCGATTACACATTTCGGAACCACGTGTTTATTCTGCAACACTTTTTAACAAACTGACAACATTCTTTATTTATGGATGCGAGAGGAAAATCTAATGATGCTTGTGTTCTCCGCATCCTAATTCTTGATTGAGAATGTGGGCAATCGCAGCTAAGTGGCTGTCTGCTCTCCTTAAGGGCTAAGTAGATTGATGAACAACTGAGATTGGTTTGGCGGCGTGAATGACTCTACAAGGCTAAAATTCAATGCGTTAGGGTGGCAATCATACAGTTGCGATCGCAATTCAGATAACGCTGAGGCAGGCATTTTTGAGTGGGTGTAACGGTTTTGTGGTGAATCGTGAGCAATTAGCGCAAGCGGTTAAGCAGCAGGCTCTAGAGCTGGGCTTTCATCAGGTCGGCATTGCTGCTGTCGCTGATTGGGAGCCAGATGGCAACCTGCAAAACTGGCTGGCGAAAGGGTATCAAGCCGATATGGCCTGGATGGAAAATCCGAAGCGGCAGGATGTGCAGGCCGTGATGCCAGGAGTGCAATCGGTCATTTGTGTGGCGCTCAACTACTACACTCCCCAAACCCGCCCCTCTGGAAAAGCCTACGCCAAAATTTCGCGGTATGGCTGGGGGCGTGACTATCACCGGGCGTTGCACAAACGCTTGAAGCGGCTGACAACCTGGCTAACCGCCCAAGCCGAGGGAATCGAAGCCCGTTACTATGCTGACACAGGGCCAGTGCAGGATAAGGTTTGGGCTGAACGGGCAGGGCTGGGGTGGATTGCGAAAAATAGCAATTTAATTACCCGTCAGTATGGTTCCTGGGTCTTTTTGGGCGAAGTTTTGACAAATCTGGCCTTGCCGAGCGATCGCCCCCACACATCCCACTGCGGCACCTGCACCCGTTGCCTTGATGCCTGCCCCACTGGAGCGATCGCGGCTCCGTTTCAGGTCGATGCCAATCGCTGCATTGCCTATCACACGATCGAAAATCGGGCTGAGACATTACCCGACTTAGATTTTCAGGGCTGGGTAGCTGGCTGCGATATCTGTCAGGATGTTTGCCCCTGGAACCAACGGTTTGCTAAAGAAACAGATGTGGCTGAGTTTCAGCCTGCCCCGTGGAATGTAGCCCCCTCATTGGCGGAACTGGCCGATCTGTCGGATGCCGAGTACGATCGCCGCTTTACGGGGTCAGCTTTGCGTCGGATCAAACCCTGGATGCTGCGCCGAAACGCACGCCAAAATTTGCGGTGAAACTTTTGTCTCCACGTATGATGAATCAGCGTGGGAGTCAAGTCGTTACTGTGATAGACCAAATTCAAGTTTTTAACCGAGCCAAGCAGGGTGAGCCGGAGGCGATCGCCCAGATCATAAATTTAGGATTGTCTGCCAATGGCATTCGCGCCTCTGTTGTTCGCCGCGATCGTACGTTGTTGGTATTACTCGAAAGCACAACACCGCCCGACCCAGAGATTTATGTCACGGTGATGCGCAAGGGCCTTGAGAAGTTAGCGATCGCCGATTTAGAACGGGTTCATCTGTGTGGGCAAAGTTTTGGGCAAACCACCCCGACCTGGCATCGCGTGCTGAGGTTGCGCGATCGCTCAAAAGCTGCGCCGCGTCCGGCTCAACCGAAGCGATCGCGACGAGTGCCATCCCATTACTTGTTGATTCCCCTGACAGTGGTGAGTGCAGGCCTGGGGCTAATCGCGGGGACAGTCTTCAACCTGCGCCAAACAGGTTCAATTTCTCCGATTCAGCCAGTTGTGGCGCAATCTCCGACCAGCCCTGAAGCAGTGCCACCTGCCTCCCTACCTGTCCCGGCTTCCCCGGTGCCTGACCTGCCGCCAGAACCGTACTTGCCTCCCACATCGGAGCCAACACCGTCTCCCACTTTCCAACCGATTACGATCAAAGCGGTCGGCGACATTATCTTGGGGACAAATTTTCCGAGCGATCGCCTGCCGCCCCGGCAAGGTAAGACTCTTTTGCTTGGGATGAAACCCTACTTAAAAGGGGCGGACATTGTTTTTGGCAATTACGAAAGCACGTTTACAACGTTTTCTAAGCCCGCTAAAACGATGGCACCCGGTAAGCCTATTTACGCTTTCCGAACTCCCCCTGGCTATGTCTATCGCTTGCAAGAAGCGGGTTTTCACGTTTTGAGTGTGGCCAATAACCACTCCTTTGACTTTTTTGAACGGGGATTTGCTGACACGATCCGCTCGATTGAGTATGTCGGGTTGCAAGCGGTCGGCAAGAAAAATGAAATTGTTTATCGTCAGGTTCGCAATCAAACCATCGCCTTTATTGGGTTTAGCTACCTGGATTTCCATAACACAGTACACGACCTCAAAACAGCGCAAGACCTGGTGCGTCAGGCAGATAAAAAAGCCGATATTGTGGTTGTTTCCTATCACGCAGGTAAAGAGGGCAGTGATGCGACGCGCACGTTTAACCAGACAGAGTACTTTTTTGGCGAGAATCGCGGCAACTTGATTGCGTTTTCTCGTGCAGTTGTCAACGCTGGCGCTGACCTGGTTTTAGGCCACGGCCCCCACGTGCCTCGCGCGATCGAGCTGTATCAGGGCCGAATCATCGCCTATTCCCTAGGAAATTTTGTTGGCTATCGCACCCTTTCGACCGCAGGCAATCTCGGCACTTCCTTAATTCTCCAAACGAACTTGGATCAGGATGGTACTTTTTTGTCAGGAAGGATTATCCCAGTCCGCCTGAGTAGTGATGGAATTCCCTTCTATGACAAAGAATTTCGCAGCGTCAAACTGATTCAACAACTGAACCAACTAGATTTTCCAAAATCGCCGCTCAAAATCGACAGCAAGGGAAACCTGACGCGGATTAAGACTCAGTAGGCAGTAACAGCTGCATCCCTATGCCCCCAAATTTTGGAAAATCGCCCCTTTTCTTCTGAAATCTGCCCGCCTGGGTTTGTAGATCAGCCTGCTTGTTAATGGATACATAGACACCTATGAAACGCCCCCTAAAATTTGCCCTGTGCTGCTTCGCTGGTCTGATGTGCGTTGCCCCGTTCAGCCCAACACCTGCGCTCTCAACCCCTGCCGGAGTGACTCAGAAAGTAGACTTTGAGCAGCACTTTCGAGAATTAGGTGTGAACGGTTCGATTCTGATTTACGACCTCAACCGCGATCGCACCTTTCAATACAACCCCTCGCGCAACGCCACAGCTTTTCTACCAGCCTCTACCTTTAAGATTCTCAACTCGCTGATTGCTCTGGAAACAGGCGTTGTCGCTAATCAGTCAGCCTTGTTGACCTGGGATGGAGTGCAACGCCCAATACCCGAATGGAACCAGGACTTGACCATGCAGGAGGCATTTAAGCGCTCCGCCGTCTGGTACTACCAAGTGTTAGCACGTCGCATCGGGCAAGATCGCATGCAAAAGTGGGTGGCACAAGCGAAGTACGGTAACCAAACAATCGGTTCTGAAGCAGAGATCGACAAGTTTTGGCTCGAAGGCGCGCTCCGCATAACCCCGCAGGAGCAAATTCAATTTTTGCAGCGGCTCTACCAAAATGACTTGCCGTTTTCGGCGCGATCTCTGGCGATTGTTAAAGATCTGATGGTAATTGAGCAAACGCCAGCTTACACACTCCGAGGCAAAACAGGCTGGGTAGGTTTTGCAGACAAGGGGAAGACCGAAATCGGCTGGCTAGTCGGCTATGTTGAAAAAGGCAAAGATGTCTACCTTTTTGCCACCAATATTGATATCCGAAAACCGCAAGATGCAGCGGCTCGGCTTGAGCTGACCCGTCGTTGCCTCAAAGATCTTGGCGCGCTATAGTGCATGACTGCTAACAAGCGATCGCCCTCATAACCTCCGCCTCACGTCACCCGTATTTTCTAAAAGCGATCGAAATGCTAATTTGTGACCCGTACCGCTTGGCTAGTTAACCATTCAACACCCACAGGCACGACCTTGCGGGGGTCGTAGGGGAGTGAGTCCCCTACATAGCGGGGGCGCGGGGGGAAGTCCCCCGATCTTGCGGCACCGCCGCCCCCAAATCTCCGCTTAACTCCCATCAAAAAAGCTTTTTGAGAGAAAACTTTCTCAGCCAGCGAATCCTGCGGATTTTTCCAAGCCTCAAAATGAAAGATTCAAGGCTTGACCCGCAACAAAAGCGAATCCTGCGGATTTTTCCAAGCCTCAAAATGAAAGATTCAAGGCTTGACCCGCAACAAAAAAGTGGGCCAACTAAAGTAGCCCACCTCACGAGGATTGTTATAAAAACAGGAATGATGAAAGGCTAAGTCGCTTCACCAGTTGCATCATGCGCCTCAGTTGAAGGTGCCGATGCTGCCGCCTTTGCTTTTTCGCGGTCTTCGCGTTTTTTGCGTTCAGCAGCCAGAGTGTCTTCCATCACAATCAACGCCTGAGCCATTTTCTCAAGGTTGCTGCGGTACAGATCGAGGTCTTTTGTGAGCTTATCTTCAGACAGGTTGAGTGAGGTGCAGACTTGCTTGAGTGCTTCAGTGCGACGAGCTTCGTCAGTGACTAACTCAGGGTCAGACAGCTCAAACATGCTGAACAGACCGATCGCAAACAGGCGGCTGTACTTAAACTTGGGGTTCGTCGCGATCGCCCGAACTTGATCTTGCAAGTCCGTTGCGTCAGGTGCGACATGAGTTTGCCCCAACCAGGCAATCAACTCATTTGCCTGGAGATTTTTTGCTAAGTTCAAAAGCCGCTCAGCATCTTGGCGATACTGTTGAGGGTCAGCCTGATTAGCACGGCACAACGCATCAAAGATGGCTTCTCTATCTCCTTCTGGGCGATAACCCTGCATGAAGCGATTGAAAGAAGTCACTACACCCAAGGCGTAGAAAGGGTCATAGCGGAAATCAACGTTTACCGCAAGAAGATGCATTTCTACCATCAACTCTTCAACCACTCGACGGTAAATCGAGTTAATTGGACGAGTATGGAGGTTGTAGAAAGCACGTTTGGTGTCAGATACAGTACGAACGTTGTTCACGGCGGAGCGATCGCAAAAAGGTCTGTCTTTCATTCTCTCGTGGGATGGGACGTTTGCCAAGTTAAAAAAACAGAAACTGCTCAAATGCCCACCTCAGTTAGGTTGGACATAAATTTTGAAAGAGAAAAACAAGAGCCCTCAGAATTCCCAAAAAGCCCATGAATAGAGAGTTTAGCTGATTTGAATGGCTGCTAAATCGTGAAAGGGTTCGTTTGTAGTGTCATTGAAAGCACGATTGCACCCCTTGATCGCAAACCGAGTGAGAGAATAACGGTGATAAATTCATTCTTGCCTGACTTTTGCTATGCCTCTCCCCCAATCGCTGATCACACTTGCAACTTATCTTGCAGGAGAGTTTGATAACCGCGAACAGGCGATCGCAGAGCCTGCCTGGTTTGTGCATTTGTGTCTATGGCATGTACCAACGCGTTTATTCGCTGAAGACAGCATCACTCTCTTTGCCGAGCAAGCAAACGTGTACACGTTGAATAATCCCTACCGTCAGAGATTATTGCGCTTACACGTCAACCCAGAGCAGCCAGATGCTTTGAAAGTTCAGTACTACGCCTTCAAAGATCCGCAGCAGGTGAAAGGTGCAGGCCAAACCCCCCAACTACTAGAACAAATTGACCCCACCCAGCTTGAACGGTTGCCAGGCTGCCAACTCCTTTTGCAACAAGAGCCAGCACCCGCTGGCGATGCTCGTTATATTGGCACGCCTCCCGCAGGGGCACGGTGCTGTTTCACTTACCAAAATGAAT
Organism: Leptolyngbyaceae cyanobacterium M33_DOE_097; assembly: GCA_015296075.1. Taxonomy (GTDB): domain Bacteria; phylum Cyanobacteriota; class Cyanobacteriia; order Leptolyngbyales; family Leptolyngbyaceae; genus DSRU01. The sequence goes on from DVDV01000277.1 coordinate 7,169, forward strand.
TGAGGCAGGTCGTTTTGGGGTTTGAGTCTACTGCAAATGCGTTTGTTAGCTACGACAAAGGGGTTGACCCCGAAACAGGCAAAGCTCTCTGGGGTGCTTTAATGGGGCCATATCGGTTTACAAAGCAAAGAGCAATCCCGTTGATGTAGTAGAGGGTTGCTTTCACGCAGCACCGGGGCAACCACAGCCAAAAGATTTTATCTGGAAAAAATAAGCCGATTCAACCGCCATGCTTTAGAGAAGCAATGGTGATCAAAATCGACTCAGACAATCTCTTGTTTGAATTTTTGAGGGTGGCAATTACGGCTTAGCTAGCAATTCCACGAGGAACGCCTTCTAGCGCTTCTTCCTCAGTATCAAAAATCTCAAACACTGAATCCATCATGGTAACTTCAAACACCAGCTTGGCTTCAGGATGCACGTTACAAATGCGAAAACTGCCTCTAACCTTATCGGCGTCTCGCATCCCCGCAACAAGAGAGGTTAAGCCAGAGCTATCAATAAAATTAACCTGACCCAGGTTAACAACCACGTGATGGCTAAGCTTTGAAATACACTCTTGCAGCTTTAAGCGAAACTGCCAAGCCGTTGTAATATCCAACCGTCCATTTGGGGTTAGCACAATGACGCTCGTACCATCTGGAGTGGTGTGGGTCTTTTGCTCCATGTGAATTGATTTCTGTTCCATTGGGAGTGCTTACCCTCGCCTTTGCAGTATGGATGTTTTGCGTGATCTATCGGATGTGCTTGTATAAGTTTGACACACCTGCGGTAGAAACGGATCGTACGATCGCTGAATCAGAGGACGATTGTAATGTACCTCTTCACCTAGCAAAGCTAGGTGGCAAATCATGATCAGCGATCGCCACCGCTATTAGTGTTGACAAAAACCAACAAACTTTAACAAGTAACCGATACTTTTCCTTAGAAAAGTCTAACTCAGGCTCAGGAATTTGGTTGTGTCCAGTTTGCCCAATCTTGAGGTTTCAGGAATTTTTCGTATAACTCAGCTTCAGGGCTACCAGGTTCGGGCTGATAGCCATACTCCCAACGGACGAGAGGAGGCAGTGACATCAAAATTGACTCAGTGCGTCCGTTGGTTTGCAGACCAAAGATAGTGCCCCGGTCATAGACCAGGTTGAACTCGACATACCGACCCCGACGATAAAGCTGGAAGTTGCGCTCGCGATCGCCATACTCAGTGTTTTGACGCCGCTCAACAATGGGCGTGTAGGCAGGCAAGAAGGCGTTGCCACAGCTTTGCACAAAAGCAAACAAATCTTCCCAGGTGCGACCTTCGACCGTGCCCACTTGCTTACTATGCTCCGCAGCTGCCGTGCCATTTTGAGAGCCAGGGTACGAGATGGGGTACAGAATGCCTTGCGTATCCTGGTAGTCAAAAAAGATACCGCCGACACCACGGGTTTCGCCACGATGCTTGAGGTAGAAATACTCGTCACACCAGAGTTTAAAGGTGGGGTAATACTCTGAGTGGTGGGGATCGCACGCCTGCTTTAAGGTCTTGTGAAAATGAGCTGCGTCTTCAGCAAAGGGATAGTAAGGCGTCAGGTCGATGCCACCACCAAACCACCAAACGGGGCCTGCCTCAAAGTAGCGGTAATTGAGGTGAACCGTCGGCACATAGGGATTGCGGGGGTGCAGCACGAGTGACGTGCCAGTTGCATAGAAACTGTGCCCAGCTGCTTCGGGACGTTGAACCAGAATAGAGGGGGGGAGGTCTTTGCCCCAAACCTCTGAGAAGTTGACGCCTCCCTGCTCAAAAATGCGACCTTCGCGCATCACACGCGATCGCCCGCCACCACCTTCTTCACGCTCCCATGAGTCTTCACGAAACTGGCCTGTACCATCGAGCTGTTCTAGGTTCTGACAAATAGAGTCTTGCAGATCTTTGAGAAACTTACTGACGCGATCGCGCGAATCACTCGGAGGAAGGGGTTGGGATGTTTTTTCGGGTGCTGAAAAGGCAGTCATAAATCTCGTTTTACAGAGTCAGATTTAATGCTTTCTAAGCCTATCGCGAATTGGAACCCCACAAAAGTGACACAAGCCTTTTGGGACAAGGCTTTGCCCCAAAGTGCAGAATGACTTGGCACTTGACGATCCGTAAATTTTTCTAAACTTCTGTCTTGAGGCCACAATCTACCCGCTTTCAAAGTGCTGTGATCGAATAGCGCGTGGCGTGTTTTTGAGTGGCAAAGTGGGGATCGCTACAACATTACTGGATGGGGTGGGTGTTTTATTCCTCTCTTGGGACAGGTTTCTATTTCGTCAGTAAGTTGGATAGGATAAGGTGATCTCAAAATATGACTTCGACTCATTAAAGACGCCCAACCCGACCAGGTCAAACACTGACCCAGCTCCAACTGAGGGATGTGCTGTTAGCCGCTAATTTATTAAAGAGTGTCTGACCGATATTTTGAGAATCACCTGTGTGTTGTCTTGTTCAAGAGGTTGCCCCGATGTTTGATTTTTTACCTCGCTTCCTCCGTCGTAGAAAACGTCGGCTGCAATGCTCTTTAGCACGAACTTATCAGGCTCTCAGCTCGGCATCGGTTGATGAATTGTGGCGGCAGCTAATTGATATAGCAGATGTATCGTGGCATCCCCTCCTGGCCAGCACCGACGTGCCGAAGGGTTTGGTTGTCAAACCAGGGTTGATCTACCAGGCGGTGACGCGGCGCATTCCGATTCCAATCCATATTTTTGTTGAGCGAGTTAACCCAGGTGAGTTGCTGAGCATTCGGGTGCTGGTCATGCCGGGGTTAGAAGAGCAAGTCACCTACCAAGTGAAATCGACCCTGTGCGGCACATCCATCACCTACTCGGTAACGCTACGGGGTTGGTTGTCACCTCTCGCCTGGTCACTGATAGGCCCTTATGCCTCACAGGTTGCTGCTCAATTGGCGGCGGCGGCAGAACAGGCTGCGTTGCAATCTGTTCCCAAAGGGGCAAAGTCAACAAAGCAGAGCTGTTTAGACTTCTAAGCTTTAATTGATGTGTGGTTAGACAGGCGACAGTTCTGCTTGCGACGCTGGCTCGGCTAGGTCTGGTTTTGTTGGGCTTGAGTTGGTACGTTTCAATATCACCATTTCATTGCCAACAACAGGATTGCGAGCCACGAGGGTGTCATTGGGAGCCAAAATTTCTAGTTTGACGAAACTAAGTTGGGTCGCTCGTTGCAACAAGTCATTTGCAAATTTGTCTTGCTGGTTGCGGTTGAGGTTATACCAACCCTGATTGAGGTTGACTCGCAGCAAGCTAACCCGAAAATTAGCGCTGACGGTTTCAATCAGGTCATTGGTATCAGCGTCACTTGCAGCAACGATATCGTTTTGGATACGGGCGATTAAGGTTTGCTCTGGGGTTAGCTTGAGCGGTGCCGGGGTTGGGGTTGGCACTGGGGTTGGTGTGGCAATGACTTGAGGTTCAGGACTCGGAGTGGGTGCAGGGATGGGTGCCGCTTGAGGCGTTGGGGTCGGGCTAACGGTGGGTGCAGGTGTTGGCTCGACTGGAGCGGTCAGGTCAGGCGATCGCTCTTGCTCTGTTTGTGTATTTGGAAGGGCAAGCTCAGGCGAAGCGATGGGGCTGGGTTGTGGCGAAACGATGGGCGTAGGAGATGGACGCACGGCAATTTCGGTGGCTTTGGGAGCGGTTGACAGCAACCCTGAAATGCCCCAAATGACGACAACTAGACCGAGGGCTAACACTCCGGTTAAGACGTTATCGGGCACCTGCTCATTCACTGCATCAGGCAGCCAAACTCGAATCGTGGTAAGCAAGTCGAGCCACCAGTCCTGTAGTTTGCGCCAACGGGGTGACACGCGATCGCTGACGGTGGTTGCCACTTCTTTAGCGGCTTCTCCGGCAGTAGTGACGAGATCTTCGGTTTGTTGCCCAAGGGTGGTGAAATCGGGTTGATTGGGATCACGCCGAGCTGTGCGCTCTGGAGCCGTTTCTAGCCGATAAACCCAGTTCTCCAGCACGCGAATAGTGGCGCGTAATACCTTGATGGTGCTGTTTCTGACTGGAGCATCGGGGGCGATCGCGGGGATTGGTTGCCGTGTACCCGGAAACTCAGAAACACTTGTATCGAGCCACTCCGCATCTGGTGGAAAGTCGAGATTATCGGAGGTCGCGGGCGATCGGTTGGGCTGTTCTAGAGATTCAGAGTCGGGCGGCAAGTCAGAAGGCATGGCACTGTGGCGATGAAACAAGGGCAAGAGGTTGGCACCTCATCCGCCCATCAATGTATCACCAACCAACAGGTTCAAGCCGAGCTGTTCCAGCGATCGCTAACGGATACCACTGAATACTGCTACAACCCATTAGGGCGACTGACTGAGTGCCGCTACAAGATCATCTTTCTTCATTTTGCTGATTCCACTGATTCCCCGTTTCTTTGCCATTGCTTTAAGGTCAGTTGTCGTCATCGCTTGAAGAAGGCTGATATCTGTTATTACATCAGGCAAGGGTTGAGGCTCAAGATAGAAAATTTGCTTGAGAGCATCAAGTTTTTTGCCTTTTGTAATGCCGCATTTCAAGTTGGTAATTGGATCGAATGTCTTCCAGTACTGACGCGGTGCTTCATCAATTCGGTTTGTCGCGGTAGCAAGTTGAATTGACTTAATCGGGCTACTGGGCTGTTCAATTAAATATTCCAAAGCGGCTTTAATTTCATCTCTCGATGCTTTTGAAAGGTTAATTTTGGGAATTGTTTCACCTGCCAAAATTTGAGAGATTTCAGCCGTTTCTTGACTGTCATCGGCAATTACGCACCAGACTCGCTCTAAACCAGCTTCTTCAGCGACAGCATATATAAAAGAGTTACCAATTAGTTCGTAGCAATCTTCACTCGTCTCTCTAACAATGATCGGAACCCAATTCCGTCCGCCTTTTTGATTGAGCAGATGAGCACTTGCTTTGATTAAAAACTCAGGAGCTTCCGTTCCTTTACCGGGATCAATTTCGTCCAAGTAAAGGTGCATCAAATGTCCGATATCCTTCGGATTACTCATATGAGGAAATACTCCTTAACTAGATCTTTATAATATTCAAGGGCTGTTCGATCTCGATAAACAGCAGGAACGCGAGAAAAAGCGGAGCTAGCTATATTCACATAACTTGGTATTTTTGGAATATCACAATCTGGGTGTGCCTTTGTATACTTTGAAAAGAAATAAGGTAAAAGGTCAAACCTATCTTCTTCTCTAGCTTTTTTGATAATATTTTGTATTTCCTTTTGGGCAACTGTTAATTGTGGGTCAGTCGTTCTTTCACCATTAAAAAAAATAGGCAATGCAACTGGGGTGCCATCCGCTTTCTCTGCTTGTATTTCAGGAATAAAAGTTTTGATTGCAGTTGCAGCATTCTCAATCGAAAAAAGATTGTTGTGTTTGGTAGGGATTAAAACAACATCCGCTGCATAAACTGCCAACTTGCTAAAAAACCGCCAATTGGGAGGCGAATCAATCAAGATATAGTCATATTTTTGCCTGGCGAACTCTAGCTTTCGATGCAGGATCCTCGCGCCCGTCTTAGGGATTTTGTCCTTAAGAATTTCATCTGCCTTATTAGCCATTTTCCTATCAGCAGGTATCACATCAAATTTCACTTCTGCATCTTTATTTCTATTTCTAATGGCGAAAGAGTAGCTGCAAATCGCATTTTGGAGTTCTATATCTCTATTTGTAAGCGCACTAAGTACTTTTCCATCACTTAAAGAAAGCCCTAAAGAGGTTGTTAGATCTTGCTGGTTAGGGTCAAAATCAATTACTAAAACCTTTTTCCCAAGTAACGTAAGAATCCCTGCAAGGTTAACGCTTGTTGTTGTTTTTCCAACTCCGCCTTTATTGTTATAGATAGTAACGGTTAATGCCTTAGCTGGTTTCTCTATTTTTTTACGGATAGAAGCAACAATTTCATCAACTTTTTCCAGATTGAGTGGAAGACATCGAGTAGCTGGAAAAACTACTTTTCCATGCTTTCGGAAAAGTTGAATATGACAGGAATTGGTAATAATTCCCCATTGAACAGACTTACAATTAGGGGCAAGGAGATACTGCTTTAATTGGTGAACGGTACTTTGGTATGGGGCTGAGTTATTAGCCCAGTTGCAGTTTCTTCCTTTCAATTCTAAAAGAAGATAGGGATTAGATCCTGAGTGTAGAAAAATGTCATTCCCGATTGTTTTTCTGGCAGCTTTATCAACAGCTTTGCGATCGCCCATCGGATACTGGGGATAAATTTCGTGAGGTTGAAATCCGAGTGCTTCTAATAGCGGGTTGGAAAAGTGTTCAACAACGATCGCTTCTCCAGCATTTTCAGGCAGGCTTTGCAGAACAGAGCGTAGACTATTCATCGTCATACTTGTCATGTGTAGAGACTTCCAGCCACAACCGATTTGACTGTACCCACTTGGGGACAATCAATCATTCTGCCTGTTAAATCTTTTTCGGGAAAATTACATAAGCTTCACGCAGTGCTCATAAAGCAACGACACAAGTTGAGCAATTCAGCTTGCGTGAATGTGGATTGTGATTAGAAAAGCTATGAGATGAAGATCCAAAAAAGTGGCGTTGCTGAGTGTAGATATGATTTTTGGATAAGCATCCCTACGCTAGGGGCGTTTTGCAAAACGCCCTTACGAAATTCATACACCTGATCAGAAACGCCAAAAAAGTTGAATCTTAGACGAGATCTTTTATCTGCCGACACTACGGGGGTCGAGGGCATCGCGCAGACCATCACCTAGCAGGTTAAACGCCAGAACGGTGATCACAATTAACGCAGCGGGAGGCCAGATGAGCCAGGGCTGCAACACCAGAATTGAGGCATTCGTGGCGATCGACAGCATGTTGCCCCAAGAGGGGTCGGGGGGCAAAATTCCTAAACCGAGAAAGCTGAGAACCGACTCCGCCACAATGAAATCAGGGATGGATAGGGTTGCGGTCGTAATGATGTAAGTGGCTGTCTGGGGTAGTACGTGGCGCACGATGTTGTAAAGCGCACCACCACCCATTGCACGGGCCGCTTGCACAAACTCGCGCTCACGAATCGATAACACTTGTCCGCGAATCACCCGCGCCAAGCCTGCCCAGCGAATAAACGAGGTAATCAGGATGATCAGCAAAAACCGTTGGGCACTGTTGAGTTGAGGCGGTAAGACCGCTGCCAGTGCCACCAGCAAATAAAGACTGGGGATAGTCATGATTACTTCCGCCAGTCGCATCAGGATTGTATCGATCCAACCGCCAAAGTAACCAGAGATGCCGCCAACGAGCATTCCCAGCGGAAAGGAGATAATAATCCCAATCAGACCAATCGTGAGACTAATGCGGCCTCCGTAAACCAGGCGGCTGAACTGATCACGAGCTGCCTCGTCGGTGCCAAGCAGATTGAGCTTTGCTGGGCCTGCCGTGCCAAATAGGTGAAGGTTACCGGGAATACCAGGAAACAGTTCTTTTTCTTCAAACTGCCCAAAGGAAAACTGGGTGGGTAAGGGCAGCTTGATTTGCAAAAAGCGGTAAGGCTCACCCTGCACAAAGAGCCGAATCGGGGAGGGTTGGCTGCGATCGACTAGTAACTCGCGATCGCCCGTTTCGAGATCAACCGGACCTTGTGTTGTTGGATAAACATGCGGCCCAATAAATTGACCCGCTTCGTTTTGCCAGTAAATTGGCGTAGGTGGCAATAACGCGCCATCGGTCTGCGAGGTGTAAGGACTGTAAGGGGCGACAAACTCAGCAAAGAGAATCGCAAAGTAAAAAACTCCCAAGAGAATCGCACCAAACCAGGCAAGGCGATTTTTTTTCAGTCGTTGCCACCAAGTCATACCCAATCCAGATGTGTATTTGATGAAGCTAGGATAGCGCAGTTAAGCAGGAGTCGTAGGAGAAAAATTAGAGAATTGGCCAGGGTACTGACGACAGAAATAGATACTAAAAACAAATAAATTAGCAGGCAGGTTCATAATATTTATTTATTTCAGCAGAGCAAAATATATCTTCCGTAAAGCCCTCTACATGAGATGTAAATCGCTCGGCTGCTTGGTAGAAAATGATACCAGTAAATACCCAGAGACGGTTAGTTGGAATCTGGGGTGTCTCCACTCGTGTTTCTGATTTTTATACTCAAGCTTTCATCACTTTCACTGTCTTTGGCTAATTGCTTTCACCCTAGGGGTGTTTCTACCAAAGAACATTAATTTAGGAGCTAAGAGCAATGAAGCTTAATTTAACAGCTTTGGTACAATCTCTTTCGATTAGTGCTGCTGCAACAGTTGTTACATTTGCAACTGCTACGCCAACATTTGCACTTAGTATCACTCAAGAGAGCGACAGCAACATTTTGCTAAATGATTTGCTAGGCAGCACAAAGGGCTTGAGTAACTTTACAGTAACTAAGACAGGTCTAGATGCAGCATTTGGCAGGTTTTCTAACGACACCGTTTTTGGTTTAGGGTCGGGGATTGTTTTAAGTACAGGAAACGCGGTTGATGTAGTTGGCCCTAACAATACAAGTGGTCAATCTGGTTCAGGTAATGCTGCTGAACTCAGTATCAGCTTTGACTCTGACGGAACTTCAGGGAAACTGTTTTTTCAGTATGTCTTCGGTTCTGAAGAATTGTTAGAGTACGCAGGCTCTTCATTTAACGACTCATTTGAGTTGTTATTAAATGGCACTAACCTAGCCGTGTTAAACAACGGTAAGCCTCTAACTATCAATAATTTAGCTGCTAGTCCTACTGGCCCTTTTGATTCAGCTTTGATCATTAATAAAGGCAATGAGACTCAGCTAGATGCTTATACTAAGATGCTTAATTTTGAAGGGCTATTAAACAAAGGTGCTAACCAGCTCGTAATTAAAATCCGTGATGTTGGAGATAGCAGTATTGATTCTGCTGTTCTTATCAAAGGCGGTACTCTTGGGGTTGGTAGTCCTGAAGCGATTCCAACGCCTGCCTTATTACCAGGGCTAATCGGCTTAGGTTTGGGTGTGGTACGTAAACGAAAGTCGCAGAAGTCAGCCGAGGCGTAAAGCAAAAAATCTGGTGAGAGCTACCTCGCCTAAAATGCGTGTTTCAAGGTTAATGTTTGCCATGTTTCCACTTGGAGACATGGCAGTTTTCTTTGAGGCGTAAAGGAGTGGTTACTGCAGTCAAAAAGGCTGGATCTGTGTCAGTATTTGCCGCTGAGCCGCAAGACTCTTTCTACACAGGACAGACTTGCTGAATTGTCTCACGTAGCCAAACGTTTGCAGTGTCTTGATCAGAGAGTTTGCTCCACATCATTGAGATAAACCAGGGTTCGGTGTGGATGGGCAACTCAAACCAATCGATGTGGCCTTGCTCGGCAAACTGTTTGGCAATTCGCGAGGGAATCGCTGCTACTAAATCGCTGTTCGCGATGATAGTCGGCAGTACCAGCAAATAGGGGGTTGTGAGAGCAATGCGGCGTTTGAGTCCCTTTTCTGCTAAGACTTTATCGACTTCCCCGATCGCATCTTGACGCAGGGTAAATAATGCCTGGGGTGTTTCAACAAAGGCATTGAGGGTCATTTCACCATCTCGCAAAGCCGGATGCCCGTGACGGCAAATGCCCACGAACCGTTCTTGCATGAGTGGCACCTGGAGGGCTTGCCGGGGTGTTTCTTGAAAGGTGCCGATCGCGATCTCAATGGTGCGTTGTTCGAGTAGGGTTTCGAGTTGGTTTTTGGTAAACGTGAGCAACCGCAGATCCACTCCAGGGGCAAAGTGACGGCAGTGTTCTAGCAATTTGGGGATCAGTACGGTGCTGGTGTAATCGGAGCTGGCGATCGCAAAGGCTTGCTCAGAAGTTGCCGGATCAAAGGTTTGGCTGGTTGCCAGTGTCGCTCGAATCTGCTGCAACGCGAGTGAGAGATTGGGGGCGATTTCTAAAGCCTTGGCGGTTGGCTGCATTTCTCGCCCTATTCGAATGAACAGTTCATCTTGAAACAATAAACGCAGGCGGCTCAAGGCAGCACTCATAGCGGGTTGACCAAGATGAAGGCGTTGAGCAGCGGCAGTCACACTTTTTTCTTCAAATAAGGCTTCAAAGGCAACTAGCAGGTTGAGATCAACGGATGATAGGTTTATTGATTTCATTGATGATTTCTATCTTTTGAATCGATTTGATTAATTTCGTTTTCCACCTTATTGTGAAAACGTCGCCCTTTGTCAAGAACACAAACGCGATAGTAAATCTGATCCAAACCACCTGTGCCAGGAGACTGACGATGACCGAAGCTGAAAGCCAAAATTTGCAGGTTGCCCGCCGATTTATTGAAGACTTTTTGGGGGTTGGAGATCTCAGTGTGGCGGAGGAGGTGCTGGCCAAGGATGTGCAGGGTATTACTGGCTTAAAACCAACAGGCCCAATTAATGGGCGAGAAGAGTACAAGCAGGTTTTTGGTGCTTTCTTTGATGCGTTCCCGCCTGTTTCGCCGCTGGTGATTGAGGATATTTTTGCGGCGGGCGATCGCGTCGTGGTGCGGTTTTCTTCTGTCCAGAAACATGCCAAAGATTTTTTTGGGGTAGCGGCTACCAATCGTGACATCACCTTGATCGAAACCCATGTGATGCGGTTGCGCGATGGAAAAATTGTCGAAAACGTGGTGAGTGCGACGAATCTTGAGTTTGAGATGCTGATGGCTCCCGTGTTGACTCCGTTGATTTTGAAGTGAGAGGTAGGAGAGGCAGCAATGGCAGATATCATAGCGATCGTGGGAATGGGTGAAGGCAATGGCATGGCGATCGCGCGGCGATTTGCCAAGGAAGGGTTTGCGATCACGATGGTGGCTCGCAATGACGCGAAGTTAAAGGGCTATCAGTCAACGCTAGCAACAGAAGGGATTGAGTCGCACTACTTTCTGGCAGACGCAGGGGACAAAGAGGCGATCGCGGCGGCTTTTGCGGCAATTCGGGAGGGGATGGGCGACCCAACGGTGTTGGTTTACAACGCGGCGGTGCCTCGCATGCAAAATGTGCTGGAAACCACTTATGAGACGCTGGTTAGCGATTTTCAGGCGAATGTGGCGGGTGCGTTAGTGGCAACCCAGGCGGTGCTACCTGCGATGCAAGCTCGGCAGCAAGGCGTGATTTTGTTTACGGGTGGTGGATTTGCGCTCTATCCTCACCCTGACTTTGCTTCTCTGGCGATCGGCAAAGCTGGAATTCGGAGTTTGGCATTGACGCTAGGAGCCGCCTTAAAAGATCAGGGAATTCGAGTCGGTACCTTAACGATTTGCGGTACGGTTGATGCGACTGATCCGAAATACAGTCCCGATCGCATTGCAGAGGAGTACTGGAAGTTTTACGCTACGCCGAGTGATGCGATCGAAGTCGTTTATTGACCTGGAGTATAAGTGTCTCATGGTTGAAGCAATCGGTCTGCCCCCAATTTACGTCAATACTCCGGTCGAGTTGGCTCCAGCTCAGGTGATTGCGACGTTTCCGGTGAATACATTTTTAGAAAATTTGGCGATCGCGCCCGATGGCACGTTGTTTGTCACCAATCATGAAGTGGGTCAGGTGGTGCGGGTAACGCCTACGGGTGAAGTTACGGAGCACGCCAGGACTGACGGTAAAGTGACGGGTATTGCTTTCACACCAACGGGAAACTTAGTTCTCACTGGGTGGAATGCCGAGTCCGTCTCGGTGGTTTTGCTGGTTAGGATGGATGGCACGGTGGAAACGGTTGCAACGCTACCAGAAGCCGCCTTTTTGAATGGTATTACCGCGATCGCGCCGAATCAGTTTTTGGCGGCTGACTCCTACCGGGGTGCAATTTGGTTGGTTGACTTAGACACAAAGCAAGTCTCAATCTGGCTAGAGCATCCGTTGCTGGCTCGCAGCAATTCTGAGACACCGTTTCCGGCTGCAAATGGGATCAAGCGGTTTGGCGAGACGCTGTACGTGTCGAATACAGAAAAGATGTTGTTGCTGCAAATTCCAATTTTGGCGGGTGGTGCCGCTGGCGAACCGCAGATCTTTGTAGAAGCGACGAATATTGATGACTTTGCCTTTGACACCGAAGGGAGTCTTTACGCCGCTACCCACATCTACAACAGTGTGCTTCGCATTACGCCCACTGGCGAAACAACGGTAATTGCCGAGATTGAGCAAGGGGTGGTTGGCAGTACGGCGGTTGCCTTTGGTCGAGGTACGGGCGATCGCACGGCTCTCTATGTTGTGATGAATGGAGGCATGTTTTTGCCGCCTCCCACAGGGGTGATGCCCGCTCATATTGTGCGGTTAGAGGTTGGCAAAACGGGATACCCAGTTGCGATTGAAGCAACGCTGTAGTTCGTTGCAAATGACGCATTGCAAATCTGCTGTATAGGGTAAACTTTGCACAACTTTTCTTTCACCTCTGAATAAGGTTGCTGACGGATGCAGACCCAAAATGAACCTGTCACGGTGGTTGTTGCTCAGCAGGTTAAACCAGGGCACGAGCCAGAGTTTGAAGGTTGGATACGTAATATCACCAGTGTTGCTAGCACTTATCCCGGTTATCTGGGTACGCACGTGATTCAGCCGCAGCTAGGGGTACGTTCTGAGTATGTGATTATTTTTCGGTTTGATAACTATGCCAACCTAAAAGATTGGATGACCTCCCGCGATCGCGCAAATTTCCTTGATCAAGCTAAGCCTTTGATCCAGGCAGATCCTCAAGTTCAGGAGATCAATGGCATTCAAGCCTGGTTTTCGATTCCTGGCAAGCCGCTGCAAACGCCACCTCGCTATAAGACAGCGTTGCTGACTTGGGGGGCCGTTTATGTGTTACTCAACCTGTTGAATCTGCTGCTACGCCCTTTACTCAAAGGTTTGCCCGATTGGATGGTGACATTTGTTTTTTCGGCGGTGATGGTGCTGCTGTTAACTTACGTGGTGATGCCTAGAGTGACGCACCTGTTCCGCAAGTGGCTCCACCCTCGCTCAAACTAACCATTTAACAGGGCTTCGACAAACTCATAACTGGAGAATGGGCGCAGATCCTCAATGCCTTCACCTGCCCCAATAAAGCGAATCGGTAAACCAAGCTGTTGCACAACCGCCAGTGCGATCCCGCCTTTGGCGGTGCCATCTAGTTTGGTCAACACAACGCCACTTAGTTGCGCTGCTTCAGAGAAGACCTCGGCCTGACGCAGACCGTTTTGGCCCAGGGTTGAATCCAGCACAAGCAGGGACTCTATGTGGGCGTTGCCTGCTTTTTTATCGATAATGCGACGAACTTTGTTGAGTTCATCCATCAAGTTCTTTTTGTTTTGCAGGCGGCCCGCAGTATCTACCAGCAGCAACTCGGTGCCACGGGCTTGAGCAGCGGCGATCGCGTCGAAAACAACGGCGGCAGGGTCGGTGTTTTGTCCGGGATTGGCGATTACCTCAACCTCGCTGCGGCTACCCCAAACTTTGACCTGCTCAACAGCGGCGGCTCTAAAGGTGTCAGCAGCGGCGATCAGGCACTTGTAACCAGACTTGCTGGCGATGTGGGCCAGCTTGCCGATTGTGGTTGTTTTCCCGGCACCGTTCACACCTGTAATTAGCCAGATATTGAGCTGATCTTTTTCGGGGGCAAACAAGTAACCCTGCTTGTCACCGAGTGGAGCATCCAGCATGTCGCGGATGAGCTGCTTCAGATAGGTGAGCGCCTCATCGGGAGGAAGTGTCTCATCGCGCAGTTTACGCTGCAAGGCACTGACGATCGCGTCGGTTGCTTCAACGCCTACGTCAGCCTGCAACAAGGCGGCCTCGATCTCCATCACTGCATCTTCGTTGAGTGGCCCCTGGCCGACGATCGCTCGGAGCTGGTTGATCAAGCCGCGACGGGTCTTGTCGAGTCCCTGACGGAGGCGATTGAGCCAGGTAATCTCTTCCACAGAGATTTGGTCGGGACGACGACCTTGAGCCGCCAAAACCTCAGCAGACCAGAGGAAGCCTTCATCCAGGGTGATGACAGGCAACGGTTCTGCGATGGAGGCTGTGGTCGTAGTCGCTTCAACAGGCTCCGGCTCAACAATGGCTGTTTCTTTGAGGCGTTCCAGGCGAGCTTGGCGATCGGCTTCTGACAACCAAAAGGGCAGGGGATCCGTTTCAGTGACAGATTCTTCAGCGGCGACTGGTTCCTCAACGGAGGCAGCCTCTTCTGTGGCCGTTGGTTCGCTAACCGTCGGGGCTGGCTCAGTCGCTGCTTCGGTTGTTGTGGGTGCTTCTGCCGCAGGTGCAGATTGAGCGGGTGCCTCCTCAACCTGTTGGCGCTTTTGAATATTTTGATAAGCCGCTTTTGCCCAGGCCAAGTAGTCTTCTGCGACTGCCTCGGCTTCCGGTTCTGCCTCTGGCTGCTCGGCTACGGGTGCCTCTGCTTCAGGTTCTTGAGGTTGATCGTTGTATTGTCGCCGAAACCAATCGAAAGTCATGGAGAATGCTGCTTCAAGAAAACCACTTTTTTACTGTAGTACGGGAAGGTCAAACCCAAACAACGCAAACTTTGTCGCTGTTTAGTCTTTACGCGCACGTAACTGCTCAAAAACCCGGCGTAAAACGCCATTGATAAAGCGATGGCTTTCTTCGTCGCTATAGCGTTTGGCTAATTCCACCGCTTCATCGATCGCGATTCGATGGTCAACCCGCAAAAACATCATCTCAGCCGTGGCAATTCGCAAAATGTTGCGATCAACAGCAGCAAGACGGGACAGTTGCCAATCAACCAGCGACTCTGACAAGACTTCATCAATGCGCTTACTTTCTTCTTTCAGCACGGTCACTAGCTGAAGGGCATAATCGCGTACGTCATGCTGATTCGAGAGTTGAATGAACTCTGGTACTTCCAGCGCCATGCCAACCCGATTGATCGCTGTTTGGGCAAGGGCGATCGCAGACTCAACCATCGACCGGGACGCTTCTACGTCGCTGGCTCGTGTTTCGCTATTGAGGAGACGGCTATTGCTCTGTTGCAGTTCTGCTGCTGCCGACTCTAAAGCTTCGTTGGCTTCGCTAGATAATGTGCGAATCGCGGTCACAACAATTGCTTGAAGGTCTTTCTCCTGCAATCGCTCTGGTTTGTTAGGAAGCTGACTCGCACTCAAAAGTGCCAATTCACGAGCAATACGGCGAGGTTGCATAGCAGTAGTAATAACCCAAATAAACTTAGCGACAGAAGAATAACCGGATCAGTAGATCAGCTGCCTGAAGTGACAGCTGTGACTAATGATGGATCCTCTGCTCAGGATGACACAAAATTTGATCAGTCAGCGCAAGATCTAAAGCTGTTCAAATTCTTCTTGCTGATCAAGCGACACAACGGGAACTGGCGCTTCGGTAAAGGTATTGAACAATCGCTTCCCGGTCATTGGCACAGCCGCTGCGGGTGTGTTTTCAGGATTGACAATGCCACCGGAAATAATCACCTTAAACGCATCTTCGATTGGCATTGACACATTGATCACCGTGTCTTCGGGCACAACCGCATACCAGCCCGTTGTTGGGTTAGGTGTCGTGGGAATGAAGACACTTAACATGCGGCTGGAAAAATTGGATTGTAAATCACCCGAAAGGGCACCTGTGACAAACCCTAATGACCAAATGCCCTTACGAGGGTATTCAACCAACACAACCCGACGAAACTTACTATTTGAGTCTTTGAGCAGAGTTTCGAGGAGTTGCTTGAGCGTTTTGTAAACGGCCCCTGCCAGGGGAATCGCTTGTAAAATGCGCTCGCCTAAGTCCAGCAGCCAGCGTCCTGCGATGTTGCGAGCCATTAAACCGATGATCAAGATGCAGAGCAGTGGCACGGCTAACCCAACCACCAGGTTGAGAAAATTAACCAGAAATGGATTGAGCCCATCAAACGGGTTGAGCTGCTTTGGCACACGTGTCAAAAAATCGACAACCCAATTTGAGACTGTGAAGGTAAGCCAGATAGTAGTTGCCAGCGGAATAACCACTAACAAGCCAGCAATCAGGTCATTTTTTAGATCCTGCTTAAATCGTTGCAGCACTGATAGCCTAATCTCCTTACAACAGTCAAATCTTGGAAAGTGTTGGGCTTAACCGTGAACCACTGACGGGTGTAGCTAAGCTGCCTTGCGATCGCCCAGCTCCTACTAATCTTTATTAGCGACGGAGTGCGATTTTGTAAAGGATTGTTGCAAACAAATGAAAAATGTTAAGCACTCCCCTTATTTTACGGCTTTTACCTTGAATTGGAAAAACACCAAGGTATTTCTCACTCCTTGCCGCGATTTAACTAACCTGGAGATGGCATTAAAGCAGGGTGCAAAAAGCATGAGCGGAGCGCAAGCAGTAGAGATATTTGTATCTTAACTAACAATTAATCTTACCGAAAGTCATGACAGCATTCGGCGCAGCCCCGTCCAACCAACGGCGGCATAACTGGCAGCGAGTAATAGGCTACCTAAGCCAATCCGTAAGCCTGACCGCAAAGCATTCTGTCTAACCTGTGACTCGGCCTTTTGCTGTTCGCCGCGAATTTCGCCTAATTTCTTGTCGCGTTCAGGGGCGATCTCTGCCTCAAGCGCCTTTGGATCAGACTGAAACTTTTTCAATTTGGCTTGCTGGGCTTTGGCTTGTTTGAGCTGCTCGGCTGGCAATTGACCACTCGCGATCGCCTGGTCTAAGGCACCCAGTTGAGCGTTGAGCTGCTGTTGCACCTGGTTATTAAGTTGGGCTTCGACTTGCTTGACGCGATCGCCAATGCGGTTGAGTTCTTCAGTTTGGGCCACTTGGGTTGTGCTGACATGGAGAGGCACTAAGCCTAAGAAAAATAGCCCTAACAAGCTTGCAATTAAGAAGACGGCTAGCTTCACGCCTTTGAAATTATTGGTTGCCCCTTCATCCCCATTGCCCTCTAACCAGAAGCCAGTAAACAGGAGGGCGATGCCAATTAAAGGGATAAAGCCGCGATCAACCGCGCGCGTTGTAAATTCAAGAATCCAGGCATATTCTTGAAACCTTGCCCCCAACAAAAGGGAGATCAGATCCATCAAATAGAGCAGTAATGTAACGCCACCTGCAACTTTGAGGATAAAAGGGGCAAGAGAAGGAAAAGTATTTGCTTTCATGCCATCAAACTCAGAAGGACTCTATTAAGTAAAGCATTCTTGATGAATTAAGTGTCGAGTTTTGCAATCTGCCTCGACTGGATATGCTCTTGCCCATTGTTTCCTCTTATAGTTCAAGCTACCCATCGCGAGTGTTGTTTTGGAAGTGATTTGCTGCCAGTTTTGGTTCAACCGATCAGGTAAATCCTGTTTCTGCTAAGAACGCCGTTACATTGATCTGCTTTCTCAAAAACCTGTTTCCTAATCTAATTTGGGCTGTATATGATGTTGTCGGTGTACCAAAGACGTGAGCAGCAGGGGCAATTTTATGACGAAACACGTAGAAGTTTTGCCCAACAAGGCAGAGCTGATTGAGCGATCGCGCGAACTGGTAGTTGCCAAGGTGCAAGCGGCGATCGCTGAGCGGGGGCGTTGCACGATTGCCCTGGCTGGCGGAAGCACTCCCAAACCGCTGTATGAACTGCTTGCCAAAGCGGCGATCGACTGGGAGCGACTGCACGTTTTTTGGGGCGATGAGCGATACGTGCCAGCCGACCATCCCGATAGCAACGAAGGCATGGCGCGTAAAGCCTGGCTCGACCAGGTGCCGTTTCCGGCTGCAAATATTCACCCGATTCAGACAAACACCGCAGATCCCGAAGTGGCAGCAAACCAGCACGACCAGGCGTTACGCACCTTCTTTGCGGTGCAGCCCGGTGAGTTTCCACAGTTAGATGTGATTTTGCTGGGCATGGGAGATGATGGGCATACGGCTTCGTTGTTTCCACATACGGAGGCGCTAAAGGTTCGCGATCGCCTGGTAACTGTGGGGAATAAGGATGGTCAGCCTCGGTTAACGTTCACTGCACCTTTGATCAACGCTGCGCGGACGGTCATCTTTATCGTCGCTGGAGCCAACAAACGTCCGGCTTTAAGGGGTGTGTTTGCGGAAACGGGAGATGCGGAGCTGTATCCGTCTCGGCTGATCCAACCAGCGGGAGAGTTGTGGTGGCTACTTGATGCTGATGCCGGAGCTGAGATCGGCGTGGCGACCCCCAGCTAAGCGATAACAAGGGTTTGAGGGATCGCGATCGCACAGTGAATGCGTGGACTTGAAAGCGCGTTTCGGTAGCTTCCGTTTTCAGGGGCGATCGACACTTCTTAAACAAACCTGAAGAATTTTTGGGTATTTCTTCTGACTATTGGCAATTCACGTCATAATCACTCACTTAAAGGTATAAAAAGGCTCTATGATTGTCTGCCCTAACTGCAACCATCAAAACCCTGAAGGCGCGGTTCAGTGCGAAGCTTGCTACACTCCCCTGCCCCAGATGACAACTTGCCCTAACTGTGGTGCATCTGTGCAGACGGATGCGAGTTTTTGTGGCCAATGTGGTTTTAGCTTAAAAGTTAGTGCAGCTCCGGCCGCTGGTGGGTTTGGCTCGTCTCCGGTGCCCTCTCCAGACATGCCTGACCTGATTGCACCTGATCCGCTGGTTTTGCCAGAGCCTTTTTTGAGTGAGTTGCCACCCGTTGTCACGCCACCCAATGCTGCCCCGGTCACGCCTGCACAGCCATCCGCTGCATCGTCTGCCGAGCCGCCTTCGGCTACTCCACCCGCGCGCGAAGAAGGTCGCACACAACTACAAAAGCAAGTGGCTCGGTTGCTCCACGTGCAAACGAATGTGGTGATTGAGTTACCTCCAAACTTGTCAGTGATTCACATCGGCAAGCCAAATGAGCGTATTCCACCGGATATCGATGTGTCTGGTTTTCCTGACTCTGAGATTGTTTCCAGGGTTCATGCTGACATTCGGGCTGAAGCGGATGCCTTCTACATTGAAGATGTGGGCAGCTCGAACGGGACTTACGTAAACAATATTCCGCTACCCATGGGAAACCGTCATCGGCTACGACCGGGCGATCGCATTGCTTTAGGTAAGGGCGATAAAGTGAGTTTCTTGTTTCAACTTGGGTAAAACTGAGGGAATGCACCGAGGAGTGATATCAAGCACAGGCAAAATCTGCTAAAGCAGTCACAATCAAGAGTATTCTCGCTAACAATTGCATTGGGCGTGTTTCTCAAGGCGATCTTTGCTTTCTATGAAGTTATTTTTCTTATTTCATCAGGAAAAAAACATCAACGATTTACACCGATGTTAGTAGTCATCCTGGTCGATGAAAGCATCCAAAAAGTGGATTAGGATGCGCGATGCAGCTATTTCCATCAATGTTTCCAATGAAAAAGCGATAAACAATTGATCGTTGTCTTTGAGTTTGATAGATTTTGCAGAAATAGCTTCATTTCATGTTTCATTTAAAGATTTTCAGGCAAGAAATTCAGTTTCAAGCTATCGTTTCTTAACCGGACCTATTAACCGACTAATGTGATTACGCTCACCCTATTGCACCCAATTCAATCCACTCCAGTGCAAAGCTGGACGTTTGAACATGAACCTGTGATCCGAATTGGGCGGTCTACTGATAACCATGTGATTCTTTACAGTGCAGTTGTGTCTCGCCATCACGTTGAGCTGCGTCAACTTGAAAACAACCAGTGGGAAATTGTGAGTCTGGGAGCAAACGGCACGTATTTAGATGGTAAGCAAATTAGCAAGGTGCCTGTTTTGGATGGGGTGGTAATTCGGCTGGCGCGGTCAGGCCCCAACATTCAAATTCAGCTAGGCAGTGGCAGTATTACAGGTAGCAATGAGAAGGGTTTGCGATCGCGCCTGCAACCCACCGTGCCGAGTGTCGAGGGTACCGCGAATGGGGATCAAGCACCACCTACCCTATCGAAGCCTGCTAAGACCGAAATTGACAACTCCACTACCACACAGACCAACGAAGCCTCTCCCCCACCCAAGCGTGAAGCGGCTGTAGTGAAGCCTGTTGCGGATGTCAGTGAGACAAATCTGAACTGCACCCACCATCGAGCTGCTGAAGATATGGCCTTTTGCCCCGACTGTGGGCAACCGCTTAAGGTGCTACAAGCAATTGGCGATTATCAGGTGATTAAAACGTTGGTGCGCGATCGCTTAGGCACGACTCAACTGATCTGGCGAGAAGGGCAGACGCTATTGCTCAAGTCGGTGAATGCTGGCGTTGACACGAGCGGAGAGCTTGAAAAACTCTTTGAAGCGCGGGCACTGGCTTTACTGAAACTTGAGCATACAGCGGTGCCTCGATTCATCGACTTCTTTGCCTATGAAAGGCAATTATGCCTGGTGATCGAAAAAGTTTATGGCAAAGATTTACACCAGGTTGTGTCGATGCAGGGCGCTCTATCAGAGCAACTGGTGGTGAACCTGATGCTGCAGGTTTGTGATGCGCTAGCTTACTTGCATCAACAGTCGCCGCCTGTTCTGCACCTTGACTTACGCCCCGACAATATCGTTTGTCGCAACGTGATGCCGCTCAATCAGGCATCGGCAGACACGCCCTGTAGCCAGGTGATGTTGACTGGGTTTGTCTCGTTGCAAACACTCAAAATGGATACGCAATCGGCTGTGATTGGCTACCAAGCACCAGAGCAACAACAGGGGCACGCCTCGCTAGCCTCTGACCTGTTTGCCCTTGGTCCGATTTTGGTTTATTTGCTCACTGCCAAAGAACCGGGGCAGTTCTATGCCCATCGTGAGCAGGGTTTTCGGTTTTATCCAGAGTATGTGCCGGGGCTGTCACCTGCAATGGTTGGGGTGATTCGTCGGTTAACGAACCCAAACCCAGCCGAGCGTTTTAGTGATGCCTTAGAGGTGGCAGAGGCTCTCAATCAGGCCGTTTCAGCAACGTCAGAAAAGCTGTAGATGGTTTGCGTTTGGAGCTTGTCTTTCAATTCAGACGGCTTTTGCGATCGCGTAAAGTTTTGCCGATCAAGCTGTACCTGCAAGCCGATTAGAGGGTCAGAGCCAGGTGAGACAATAAATTCCAGACTTGCCAGGTCAGACGCTGTCACCAGGTTATCCAGGATTTCAGCGATCGCCTCGGTATAGGGATGGTGAGCCTGTTGATACCAATCGGGGTCGCCCACTAAGGGTTGCTCAAACCCCAGATGTAGCACCATTGCAGACGTGCCAAACACCGCCGATGCCACCGGACGAATCTCTTCTTGAAGAATTAAATCGTAGTTTCTGGCTAAGCTGCGAATCTTCTCAAGTCGCATATACCGCTCTGGCAAAGATGCTTGGGGATCGTTCCAGCGTAGAGCAACGGTGACAAGGTAGGTTTGTAGCATCCAGTGGCCCAGCTTCTCAGCCTTGGTTGCCAAATAGCTGAGGTTATAAGAGGTGGCCTCGATCAGCAGGGGGACGCGATCGACAATTTCTAGGCCATAGCCACCTAACCCTGCGATTTTACGGGGATTGTTAGTGATCAACCGCATCTGGCGCACCCCCAGATCCATCAAGATTTGGGCACCCATACCATAGTTCCGCAAATCAGCCGGAAAACCGAGATGCTCATTGGCCTCAACCGTGTCTAAACCCATGTCTTGCAAGGCATAGGCTTTGAGCTTGTTGACCAGTCCAATGCCTCGGCCTTCTTGCCGCAGGTAGACAACAACCCCTTTGCCTGCACTTTCGATCATCTTGAGCGCCGCTTGGAGTTGCATTCGACAGTCACAGCGCAGCGAGCCGAGCGAGTCACCCGTCAAACATTCAGAGTGCATCCGCACGAGAACAGGCATGTCATGAAACGTGGCAGGGTCGCCCTTGACGATCGCCACATGCTCGGAGTTGTCGAGAGTATGGCGGTAAGCGTGAATTTTGAAGTGACCAAATTCAGTGGGTAAATCGGCGATCGCCTCCTGTTGGATCAAGCGTTCATGCTGGAGGCGATAGCTGATCAAGTCCGCAATGCTAATAATTTTGAGGTTGTGGGTCTGGGCATACTGAATCAGTTGCGGCAGACGTGCCATTGAGCCGTCAGGGTTTTGAATTTCGCAAATTACCCCGGCTGGGTACAGCCCAGCCATACGAGCCAGATCAACGGCAGCTTCAGTATGGCCTGCCCGTTTCAGCACCCCTCCCTGGCGTGCCCGGATTGGAAAAATGTGGCCCGGTCGGCGTAAGTCATCGGGGCGGGTCGCCGGGTTGATCGCAATTTGAATCGTGCGTGCTCGGTCGTCTGCCGAGATGCCTGTTGTAACGCCAGCCGCAGGGGAGGCATCAATGCTGACAGTGAAGGCGGTCTGGTTGCTGTCGGTGTTTTTAGTGACCATCAAGGGCAGATCGAGTTCGTCGAGCCGATCGCCCGTCATGGCTAAACAGATCAAGCCCCGCGCTTCAACGGCCATGAAATTGATCATGTCAGGGGTGGCAAACTGGGCCGCACAGATGAGATCCCCTTCGTTTTCGCGGTTTTCGTCATCAACCACGACAATCACCTTTCCACACTTGAGGTCGGCAAGAGCTGCGGCGATCGAATCAAATTGGAAGGATGAATTGGCTTGGGTAGAGTCAAAGGAGATGTTCATCTGACGTAAACTTTCTTTAAGTGTCCCTCATTTTTCATTGTAGTTCTTGAGAGCATTGGCAAGCGATGATTGGATTGGTCAGCCATGACTGCTGCCTGTAAAAAGTCAGAAAACCCTTGAGTGAGCAACACCCGAAACGGCTTTTCTACTATTACAATGCAGCAAACATTCACAGATTAACCACTTCTTTATAAGGCGAGCCATCATGGGTGAGACAAATCGGGTAACTGTTGGGATTGTGGGTGCATCAGGTTACGGTGGTGTGCAACTCGTTCGCTTGATTAGCGAGCATCCCCTACTTGAGCTTGCCTATTTAGGAGGCGAAAGCACCGCAGGTCAGTCCTTTTCAGACATTTATCCCCATCTGGGGCATGCTGTGAATCTCACCGTTGAGGCAATTGATCTGGAAGCGATCGCAGCCCGTTGCCAGGTTGTTTTTCTCTCACTTCCTAACGGTTTAGCATACAAGATGGCTCCCACCCTTTTAGAAAAGGGTTGTAAAGTCTTAGATCTTTCCGCCGACTATCGTTTCTTTGACCTCAAGACCTATATGGGCTGGTATGGGGGCGATCGCACCGATAAGGATGTGGCTGAAACAGCGGTGTATGGTCTGCCTGAGTTGTACCGCGATCGGATTGCAGAGGCGCAACTGGTGGGTTGCCCCGGCTGTTATCCAACTGCGAGTTTGTTAGGTCTTTCACCGCTGTTAAAGCAAGGGTTGATCGTGCCAGAGACAGCGATTATTGACGCTAAATCGGGTACATCCGGTGGTGGCAGACAGGCTAAGGTGGGCATGTTGCTGGCAGAAGCCGATAGTTCGTTTACGGCCTACAACGTGGGTGGACGGCATCGGCATACCCCCGAAATTGAGCAAATTTGTAGCGATTTGGCAGGGCACGAAATTTTAGTGCAGTTTACGCCTCACCTGGTGCCGATGGTACGAGGAATTTTAGCCACGATCTATGCCACACTGCGCGATCCGGGTCTGGTGCGGGAAGATTTACTCACGATTTACAGCGCTTTCTACCGAAATTGTCCCTGGGTTCGCATTTTGCCGAGTGGCACTTATCCGCAAACGAAATGGGCGGCAGGGACGAATCTTTGCTACATCGGGTTGGAGGTTGATCCTCGTACCGATCGCGTGATTGTCATGTCGGCGATCGATAACCTGATGAAAGGGCAGGCAGGACAGGCGATTCAGTGTCTCAACATCATGATGGGTTGGGATGAAACACTGGGCTTGCCGAAGTTAACGTTCTATCCCTAAAGCGAGTTGGCGGGGCACCAAAAGTCTGCTTAGAAAAAGCTTTTTGTTGAGCTAGCGAAGATTGGAGGGATTGGAGTTTTAGCGGAGATTTGGGGGCGGCGGAGCCGCCAGATCGGGGGACTTCCCCCCGCGCCCCCGCTCGTAGGGGCCTTACTCCCCTACAACCCCCGCAAGGTGGTGCGAGTGTGAGTTGAATGGTTAGCTAGCCAAGCGTTGAGGGTCGCAAGCCTGGGTATTTCGATCGTTTCTAGAGGGGACGGGTGGGGTGAGGCGACGGTTATGGGTGTGATCGCCTTGCCGATCATCTGATGAGCTTTGCAATGTGAAAGACTCGCGAAAGCAGTTTGACCTTAGAAATTGCTTTCTGTGGGGAGTGCAAGATGTCGTTTAAGCCTGCGTAGCAGGGTTCCTACCCCATCCTTAATCCCTTTTGTCATGCACTGGGATTAGCAACACCTTCTGCGGGGGAATTGAGAGGGTCGGCTCGTGTGAAATTTGCTACTTTCTGAATTGAAATTGGTGTTAGTGCCAGCCCTCTACCAAGATGAAAATCCCCAGGCTGATCAGCACTAGCGGCACCAGGCGATCGCCAAAGCGGGTAAGAATCGGTGCAATTTTAGGATGAGCTGCTAACCAGGCCGCAATGCCATACCAGACACTAACCAGGCTAAAGAAAACGACAAGCGTGACTAAAAATTTGGCTGAGTTCAGGTTGGCGAAGAGGGGCAGGTAAATGCCGATGTTGTCGCCACCATTTGCCACTGTAATGGCGGCTACCTGAAGTGTTTGGGGGGCAATCCAGCGGGTGACCCAACGAAGCAGGGGGGATCGCGATGCCGTCCCCGTTTCAGAGACCGTTTGAATTTCGTCGTCCTCATTGTTTTTGAAGAGGGCACGAATCCCAAGGGCGATCGGCAACAGCCCTAACAAGGCAACCCACCGGGCTGGAATGACCTGTCCACCTAGAAAGCCTGGGAGACTCGCGAGAATAATCGCGGTAAAGCCCAAGTACTGACCGGTCAAAATATGGTGCGGACGAAACTGGCTCGATACTTGAGCAAACAGCACAGTCAGCACCAAAATGTCATCAATGTTGGTTGCTGCAAAGGCCGAAATCGCGATCGCGATCGTGTTTAATAGCTCTGCCGCATTTGATAGCAATGGCACGGGTTAACCTGACGCAATCCTTAAAAAATCTGTGATTGGCATAATTAGAATACCTCTCAAGCTTAATCTTCGATTGTCTTCAGGCTTTCCCCTATGCTCGATCTCCTTCCCTCGATACAATAAGGGTGATTGTTTCGCAATTGCTGCTTCATGACCGCGCCAACGGAACTAGACACCTCTTCGGACTTAGTGGTTGACACTGACCCAGCGGTTGACCCCGCCGAACTCGATAACGAAATTCCTGATGAAGCTGAGATGTCTCTCTTCGACCATCTGGAAGAGTTGCGGATGCGAATTTTTTACGCCCTGATTGCAGTTGTAGTAGGGGTGGTCGCTTGCTTTACCCAGGTGCGACCGATTGTGAAGTTGCTTGAGGTGCCAGCGCAGGGGGTCAAGTTTTTGCAGTTGGCTCCAGGCGAATACTTTTTTGTGTCGCTTAAAGTCGCTGCTTACAGTGGCATTTTGCTAGCCAGTCCGGTGATTCTTTACCAAGTGATTGCCTTTGTTGTGCCAGGGTTGACCCGGCGTGAACGGCGATTTTTAGGGCCAATTGTGTTTGGCTCCAGCATTTTGTTTGTGGCAGGTTTATTCTTTGCTTACGTCGCTCTGGTGCCTGCCGCCTTGCGCTTCTTCATCTCCTATGGGGCTGAGGTGGTTGAGCAAGCCTGGTCGATCGATCGCTACTTTGAGTTTGTGCTGCTGCTGATGTTCAGCACGGGGCTTGCCTTTCAGGTGCCTGTGATTCAAGCTTTACTTGGTTTTCTGGGGCTGGTTTCTTCAAAGCAAATGCTGTCGGGTTGGCGTTTCGTTTTGTTGGGAGCTGCGATCGCTGGAGCCGTTCTCACTCCTTCCACTGACCCCCTCACCCAAAGTTTGCTGGCGGGGGCCGTTCTCACCCTTTATTTCGCAGGCATCGGGCTGGTTAAAGCTTTGGGTAAGTAACCGTTTCAGCACTTAAACTGCGACTGTAAAGTACGCAAAACCCCAAACGTTTTTTGCAGATCTCCTTTTATAAGGCAGCTCGTCGCCCCTTTGCCTCACCCATCCATGCTTTTACAATGCAAGTGGATGTTTTAGGGATTTTGTTATGGCGCTTGTCGCTTCTACCATGCTGGAGTTGGGCACAAAAGCCCCTGACTTTGCTTTACCCGATACTGTGTCTGGTGAAACCATTACCTTACAGACGTTTGCAACCTCAAAAGCGTTGTTAGTCATGTTTATTTGCCAGCACTGCCCCTATGTCAAACATATTCAAGAGGCGTTGGCGCAACTTGGCAAAGACTATGCAAAGACTGATTTGGGGATTGTGGCGATCAGTGCCAACAACGTTGAGACACATCCCAATGATGCGCCCGATAAGCTGAAGGAGATGGCGTTGACGCTTGGTTTTACTTTTCCGTTTTGCTACGACGAAAGCCAATCCGTAGCCAAAGCGTATACGGCTGCTTGCACGCCTGACTTTTTCCTATTTGATGGCGATCGCACCCTGGTCTATCGTGGTCAGTTAGATGATAGTCGCCCTGGAAATGGCTTGCCCGTCACAGGCAAAGATCTGCGAGCTGCAATTGATCAGGTGCTGGCTGATGCCCCTGTGCCGACTGAACAGAAACCCAGTATTGGCTGCAATATTAAGTGGAAGCCTGGTAACGAACCCGCCTATTTTGGTTAATCGATGTTTCAAACAACCCGTCGTCGTCTGGCACTTTGGTACACCACGGTAACGGCTGTGCTGCTGCTGCTGTTTGCCAGTGGTTTCTATCTCTATGTGCGTAACACCTTGATTGAGCGGATTGATGACACGCTCAACCATGTGGTCGAGGTAATTCAGCGATCGCTTGTAATTGAGCCAGTCAACTTTCATTCTGAAGGGGGACAGTTACGCGTCAACGTTGAAGCGAGCTTTCGCGATAATGAGGCGACGGGAGAAGATGACCATATTGATTTGGAGTGGTTTAGTCCGGCGGGCGATTTACTCTGGTCAACCCTGGCAGAGCCGTTAAACTTGCCGTTGCACTCTAATCCGATGGGGGAGACGGTGCAAGTGAAGCTGGGTGAGGGCAGACTGGCGGATGCCTTGGTGTTACGCCAGGTCACACATCGAATCGAGACTGGGCGGCAAGTCTTGGGTTATTTGCGGGTCAGCCATCCCTGGTTTGAGGTGACGAAGCCGACGCGTCGCCTGTTTTTTGACCTGACCGCATGGACGGCTTTCATCATTGTGGCTGTGGGCGGAATTGGTTGGTTCTTGTCAGGGCTAGCAATGGAACCAGTGCGGGCTTCTTATCAACGCTTAAAGCAATTCACAGCCGATGCCTCGCATGAATTACGCAGCCCGATCGCGGTGATTCAAACCAATGTACAAGTTGCCCTGGCAGACCCCGATCCCGATCCGCAGGATCAACAGCAGCATCTCAAAGTGATCGAGCGTTTGACTCGACGCTTGGGGCGATTGGTGGATGATTTACTCTTTCTCGCCCGTCAGGATAGTGGCATGGTGCAACCACAGTTTGGGACGGTTGAGTTAGAGGATTTGCTACAAGAGGTGTTAGAGGAACAACAAACTCTAGCAGACGAAAAAGAGATTCAACTTGAGTTGAAAATGACAGCTCCAGAAGTCAGAGAGGCTGTTACTGTGGGGACTGCCGGGGAGACAACGGCGATCGCTCCCAGTCACCCGACATGGACAACATTGCAAGCCGATCGCGACCAGCTTTCGCGGTTGTTTACGAACTTGGTCAGTAATGGGATTCAATACACGCCAGCAGGCGGTCAAGTGCAACTGTCCTTGGAACGCGCAGGTAAACCGGGACATGCGTGTCTACAGGTTGTGGTGAGTGACACGGGCATTGGCATTCCGGCTGAGGCGTTACCTCAACTGTTTGATCGGTTTTATCGGGTTGACCCTGCGCGGTCGCAGGCTTCGAGTAAGGGGTCTGGGTTGGGTCTGGCGATCGCCCAGGCAATTGTGCAAAACCATCACGGCGCAATTCAGATCGACAGCACAATGGGTGAAGGTACGCGTGTCACGGTTTCACTGCCAGTGATGCAATTGAGCGAGCGGTTGAAGTGAAGCTAAATTTTTGTTGGCGATCGCCTGTGTGAATGTATCCAGCTTGGGCACTCGCGCATTCGCTAAATGGTATTGGGGGAGGCATGTGAACTCGTTTTGGGGTCAGCAATCTTGCTTGCGCTGATTGACGTGGCGATCGCAATCGTTAGATATTCTCCCTCTGGTGAGGCTACTGTGTCCATGCAAGCCGCTCTAATCCTCCCCAGCTCTCTTTCCTGTGGAGAAGCACCTGTGGTGGAGAAAAAAGAGGGGGAGCCAGCTTTGCCAAAAGCGGACAGTCTATTGCGCGTAAAAAGTGAAATGGGATTACATCACTTCTTTTTCACAAATATTTAGATGGAATACATACCGTATAAATTGTTAAATATTCACCGACGCACAGCTAAAAATCTCGGTTATCCTGGCTCAATGTGACTCGTTCTATCGGTTAATGACTCAAACGGATCTCATTCAGCGTGCCCAACAAGGAGAGGCGGAAGCGATCGCCGCACTCATGAATGTTGCGCTTGAAAAAATTGGTGCAACAGCGAAAGCGGCGATGCAGGATCAGTGGTTGCATATTGTGCTGGAGGCAGACAAGCCTCTGAATCCAGAAGCTTGCATTGAGTTTGTTGGCACGGGCATTGAGCAGCTTGGAATTGATGACTTAGCCGCCTTTGTTCTGTATGGCAGGCTGATCGGTCAAGAGCAGCCTGACTGGATACGTCAAGTTGAATTGTTTAATCCAGAGTTTGAAGAAGATGATGACCTGACTAACTTTCGTGCATTTACAGCAGATGAACCACTAGATACCTCGCTAAGTCGCTCAGCAGACGGTTGGGGCGATGCTTCAAACCGCGATCGTCAGGCAGCAAAAGAACGTCATCAGGGCGTGCTTGGAGTCGCATCTGAAAACGGTGTAAAAGATTATTCTCAACAGTCAGAGGAAGATAACCCAACTCTGGCAGGGCCAACGTTGGAATATGAATCCTTAGCCGCCTACGTTGCATCGCGATCGCCCCATCTCTCCACTCCGCAAGAAACTGTTCGGCACACCCCAGTTCTGTCCGCACCAACTCTGGTTGGTGATCCTCCCGCTAAGCTGCCACGCAAACGACGTAAGAAAAAGCGCTTGCCACGCCGTCTCTTGCTGTTGGCTGTACCTCTGGTAATGACCGTGGGTATCTGGCAAATTTGGCAGCGTTACTTTGTCGCTGATCCCACTGTGGGGGGGGGAGGCAGCAACCCGGCGATGAATGGGGCTGCATCAGTGACGCAAGATGTATTTCAAGTTGCGGTGAATCATGCGACACGAGCCGTTGATTTAGGGCGCACGGCGAACAGCAAAGATGAATGGCAGGCGGCAGCAACCGCTTGGGAGCAGGCGATCGCGGGAATGGAGCAAGTGCCCAAAGCACATCCGAAATATGCGATCGCGCAACAACGGGTGACGCAATACCAAAAGGAATTGCAAAGCGTGCGGGATGCTCACCTGACTCGTATCAAACCAGTCCGAATTTTGATGGGTGAGATAATGCCCAAATCAATTACCCATGATGGTCAGGGGCGCTTTTATGTTGCTAATGGTGGTGACACCCATACAATCACCGTATTTAATCGAAACTTGCAACGCACCCGTACAATTTCCGATCGCGTGCGGCTCTCACAATTTGGTTTCTCTCAGTTCACGGGTGCCCCTCAAGGTGAACCGATCGATACGGCGATCGCGCCTCAAGGAGGGGTTTGGTTCTCAAATCAACAAGTACAAAAAGCAGGTGAAAAGCCGATTCCGATTAATGATTGTCGGCCTGAGCAAAAACATCCAGCTGGCTTCTTATATCATCTCCGGCGCGGTGGTCGGGTGGATGGCGTGGCGCAAGTGGGTGCGGCTCCCAGGGTGATTGCGACAACGCCCAATGGTCGCTATGTTTTGGCAAGCAACTGGTGTAGTTGGGATGTGAGCATCGTTAACGCCCAAACGCGCAAGGAAGTGCGCCGGGTGCAAGTTGGGCCTTACCCAGCAGATATTGCGATCGACCCTAAGAGCCAGACCGCTTATGTGGCAATCTCTGGTGCAACTCGCATCGCGGCTATCAATCTTGAGACGTTTGAGGTGCGGTGGTTAGAAAATGTAGGGCGATCGCCGCTTTACCTGTCCCTTTCGCCTGACGCTCAATTTTTGTTTGCCACGCTTAAAGGAGAAAATAAGCTGGCGAAAATTAAGTTGGCGCAACCAACTGAGATTACCTACGTTGATACAGAAAAGACACCTCAAGGAGTTACGTTAACGCCAGATGGAGCGTTTGCTTATGTCGCCAACTCAGGTGCAAATTCAATCAGCAAGGTGCGTACCCGTGACATGCAGGTAATTGAGCGAGTGCCAGTCAAACCATTTCCGATTGATTTGGTTTATGACTCAACGACTCAGCGTCTTTGGGTTGCCTGCGCGTCGGGTCATGTTGTGGTTTTGCAAGATGCGAAATAGCGAAACGAGCTGAACTTAGTTCTTATAACTCTAAGAATTGCAAATTCAATCAAGTAAGGCATTGAGGGAATGCGTCACGTTGCACTTTAGCAGAGCTGTAAAACGGGCCTGACGCACTCTGCGAAAATTGCTCAGTCCAGCGCGAGCGATCGCGCTTTAAACAGGTGCCATCAGGACGGATGGAGCGTGTCTCTTCACTTGGATTGGATGAAAACTTCCAGGCGGAAAAAACGTGGCATTTTCCCTTTCTCAGCAAGGATTTGAAACTGCTACACCGGCTTTTGCCCAGGCTGAAGAGAGCAATTTTGCCAAACAAATACCCTGCAGTTGCCTCTGGAAAATGGGTCAGATTGAGTAGTTGTGCCTAATGCTTGAAAATAGTAAGCCATAGTCATTTTAGTAGGGTGTAGGGGGTTTGACTGAGGCTCACCCAATACCCTCACACTCCATACTTCCAATGTCCTAAGTCATCTGGCGATAGGTATAGCTCTTATTTTCGCAAGCCTCTCACTAATAAGCATTTTCAGCAGATGAAAGCAGAACATAGTGATAGGGTGAAATCTAGATCTAAAAGCAGTTAGTGAATGAACTAACAAGTTAGCAGGCCAAAATAAGAAGGAAATATAGCCTTGATAAAGGTCTTATCTCAATCGTTTATCGTGTTGATTGAAGATTGATTGTTAAGAAACCAATACTAAGAGGGATCACAGAGATGCAAGGAAAATGTCAGTTATAAAAGCTTTTTTGCAGCATCGTCAGAAAATAATCATCAATTTGGTTTTAAATAGGTATGCATTCCTAAGATGAAGTAATAGAATAAATTCAACTCACATAAATGAACATTAGCTGTTGAAGTAATCTTTCATGATGTGATGCAAGCTTGTTCTCTTTTGGTAACTCAAAATGGCAGAAACAACAGGTAAACGTACAAAGGCTTCAATTGTCAAAAAAGAATTAGTTGGTCAAGTTGCGGGGTTCCTTGGAGAGTTACCAGACAAGCCCAAAAGTGAGCTATCTCTGAAGGAAGCAGTCAGAGAGTTACAAGATTTGATCAGAGGTGCGTTAGGTAAGGGTTATACCTATCAAGAAGTTGCCGATATGTTGAGCAACCAGGGCATTAAAATCAGTGCCTTCACGCTTAAGAGCTATGTACCTGCTGGTAAACGTCAGTCAACCCGTGCCAAGACTCGGCGCACCAAAAAAGAAGCAGAGGCTGCTACACCCGTTGCCGTGACAGCCGCAAAGACATCTAAAGCTGCGAGTAATGGTCGAGTCGCAAAGAGCGCCACCAGTCAAAATGGCACTCGTCCAACTGCTCAGCGTGCTGCAGCAAAGAGTAGTGGCACCACTTCAACTCGTGGTACGGCAAAAGTGGCAACTAGCAAAGCAACTGCCAGGAAAACAAAAACCGCGGCAAAGGCGGCTCCGGAAGCTAAAACAACCGCACGCAAAGCGGCTACACCAACTCGTAAAGCTACAACCACTCGGCGTAAGAAAGCAGAGTAAAGCGTTAACTGATTCTCGCTATTGTAAATGTTAGCTTGCAGTCGGTAGGCAATAAAAAGCGATCGCGCCCATTAGCCAAAACGCGATCGCCTTGCTCTTATTATAGTACAATTGAGCTAGTTTGCCAAGCTTTAAAGCTCAAATAGAGATTTCTCGTCGCCTCACCCTACCCATCCCTTCTGTGAACAGATCAGCCAAACTGGAGTTCTGCCAGTTTTCTGCAATTGCTTCTGTTCGACACCAGGGCGTTGCCGATTAGATGCATGAATGCCATAAGGGCGCTGTCTCTGATGGAGATGCTACGCGGGCTGCCCCTAGCATGGAGATGCTTATCCAAAAAATCCTATCTACACTCAGCAACGCTACCCTACACCAGTCTCTGAGGGCGACTTGCTGCCCTGGATGAGCTGAAATACCCTTGAGCTTTATTGGGTTACTTGCCACTGGGCAAGAGGGGCAGTACCAGCGTCACGAAGTAGTAGACCAACGGTGCGGTGAAAACATAGCTATCGGCGCGATCGAGAATGCCGCCATGCCCTGGAATCAGTTGCCCTGAATCTTTAACTCCGGCATCGCGTTTCATCATGGACTCGGTTAAATCACCAAGTAGGCTGGCAACCCCAATCAGTAGCCCCAGCGCTGCCCCCGTAAACGGATATCCAGGCCACTCTAAGTAATAGGAACCAAGGACGGCAACCGTTGTGCTGGCAGCAACGCCAAAAATCGCTCCTTCGACTGTTTTCTTGGGGCTAATAGCCGAGAGCCGTGTGCGCCCAAAAAACTTGCCAAAGACGTAGGCTCCGATGTCGGCAGCCCAAATGCAGATAAAGGCCAGCAACATATGGGTTAAACCAGGTGGTAAGTTGCCCAAACCAGCCCAGGAATGAACCCAAAACCCATCCAGCGGCAAATTACTGACTTCTGCCTGTCCTAACGATCGCAGCCGCACCCAGAAGCTCGGCAAATACCCCGCGTAAAATAGACCCAAGATCGACGTTGAAATGTCGGCGATCGTCGCAAGCTTGGGTAAGAACAGCAGGTAAAAGCAAATCAGCGAACCTGCAACTGGGAAAATAGCGTCTGCCAGGGTTGAGTTAACAGTCGAGACTACTAAGAGCATCTGGCTAACGACGAGGGTCGTTTTTCCCGCAGGGGCAATGCCTTTAGCCCGCACTAATTGAAAGTATTCCAATTGCCCCAGGTAGACAATCGCGCAGAGAAAAGCGGTGAAATACCATCCACCCAAGAGCAATACACCGATCGCAATGGCGATCGCAACAATGGCACTAACAATCCGAGACCAGGGCATAGCAAGCCTCTCACAACAGTCGATGTGTCAGATAACAGGTGAATAGTACCGTTATCGACTTTTATTTTTGATTCTCACCGGGCAGCAGGTTACGTCGAGGTTAAGGAATCTTTGAAACACTGTATCCCATTTAGCCTGCAATGCTGCAACCTTACTGACTTTTCACCTCATGCTTTAGTTTAACTTTTCTCCACTCAAGACGAAGATTGGATCAACGGCTGCCAGTGTTTGGTTTGTTCCCCTTTTCTCAAGTCGGTTGATGGCGGATTGTACAACTTCAACATTGCGAACCTGAAGCTCAGAAAAACTTTCAGAAATTTGGTAAAGGCTTTCTAGATTCGCGGCTGTCGCGACAATGCGTCCATTTGGGAGGAGGTGCCGCCACACTTCTTGCATGATGGATTTGATGAAACGCCCCCCTTCAACACAAACGCGGTGAGGCTTATCAGCGATCGCCCCAAGGCATTCGGGCGCACTTCCTTCAATCACGGTCAGGTTAGTAAGACCAAAGCGATCGCAATTACGGCGAATCAAACTGGCCACTTCTTCATCCCGTTCGATCGCAATCACACGCCCCATTGAGCAGAGCAACCCGGCTTCAACGGCAACGGTTCCCGTTCCGGCACCGATATCCCACACGATGGAGTCTGACTCTAATCGCAGGTAAGAAATGAGCAGAAGGCGAATCTCGCGTGGACTCATGGGAATGCCCGGTAGCCGCTCAAACAGGTCATCAGGAATTCCGGGGCTAACGTAAGACCATAAAGGAGTAGGCATGCTGCAATCAAATCACAAGAGAACAGTAGAGATCACGTAATGGTAAAGGCAAAGAACACGTTTGAGATAATTTTTAACAGAGTAAAAAGGAGTTTATCGCTTGCTTTAGATTCAGCCTACAGTCTGTTGTGCCACTGCCAAACCTTTCTCCAGCCTACGAAAAGGAACTCAGTACTTTACAAAGGTTTAGCAATATCGTCAGACAGTCACAACCATAATGAATTGAAAGGATTCAACAGGCAAGCGCAGATGGTTGTAGATAATCGAGGTGTTATTCGGCGGGTATTGCTCATTACCCTGCTACTCAACCTGGTTGTGATGGTTATTAAGACTGGGATCGGGTTAACGACTGGCTCTCTCAGTCTGTTAGCGGATGCATTACATAGCGTGACTGACAGCGCCAATAACGTGCTAGGGTTGATTACCAGCTGGTTGTCTTCGCCCCACCCCGATCGCGACCATCCCTACGGTCATCACAAATTTGAGGCGATCGGCGCATTGGGAATTGCTGCATTTTTGGGAATTGCCTGCTTTGAGATTTTGCAAAGTGCCCTTGAGCGCATTCTGCAAGCAAAACCGCCAGAGGTGAATGTATCAAGCATTGAGTTGTGGCTGATGCTCGGTGTCTTGGGGATTAACATTTTTGTTGCTTTTTACGAACGGCGAGTCGGCCTCCGGGTTGGTAGTCCAATTTTGGTGGCAGACGCTTATCACACGATGAGTGATATCTGGGTCACGATTAGCGTGATTGCTGGCTTAGTTGGCATCTGGTTAGGAGGTTGGCAGTGGTTAGATGTTGTGCTTGCCTTTCCGGTGGCGATTTTGGTGTTTTGGAGCGGTTGGAAAGTGTTGAAAGAGAATGTGCCCTGGTTAGTGGACGAAATTGCGATCGCCCCTGAAGCGATCTATGAAACAGTGATGCAGGTGCCGGGTGTAATTAACTGCCATGCCATCTCTTCACGGGGGGTGGTTGGGCGACAAGTGTTCATTGAAATGCACCTGATTGTAGATGCGATCGATGTTGAAACGGCTCATGAAATCACTGAGTTTGTTGAAGCTAAGCTTGAAGAACGTTATGCGCCAGTGCGAACTACGATTCATGTAGAACCAAAAGCGTATCGGTCAAATCAGATTAGTTATGAGCTAGAGGATAGATAAAAGTATGGGCGAGATGTTAAATAGGTAGAGAAAGGAATGAAATAGAGAAGATATAGTAATCTAAATAATCACTACAGAAGTGAGGAAGCGAAAGGGTAGAAGAAGAGGATGAGTTGGAAGTCAACGCTCACTCATCCCAGTCTTTCAAGTGTTTCGCCTTTCTGGGAAAGTTTGATTAACTGCCGCAGGGTTTATTGCGCTGAGTATCGGGTGTCGCATCGGGATAGAACGTGCGAATGGCTCCATCCTTTTTGACAAATACAGCAATAAATGGCTCTGCTTGTGGGTCTTTGATTGTGAAAAGGCAACCGACAGATTCTTTAGAATTTGTCTTAAATTGCTTAAATGCGCTGGTCGCTTGAATTAACATTTCTTGGGCGTTGAGTACGTAGGGGTAGCCCTTAATCGGGTGTTCAGCAACGAGGCGAGCGCCATTTACAATCGCAACACCCAGGCTGTAAATCACACCGTCTACTACTTCTTCTTTTGCGTCCTGTCCGTTAGATGTACGGGCAATGCGTCCGGCGATCCCCTTTTGTTGAAACTCAATGTACCGACCATAGAAGTGCAAACCACCAATGCTATTGCCATCTTTTTCACCACAAAAGATGTGTTTGAACCCGTTGTATTTAAACCAAATTTCGGTCAGATCATCTAAAAATTGAGCTTCACTATTCCGCCCTGGTTTCAACTCTCCATTTGTTACCTGACGCAACTTACTGACCACATCGGGATAGTAAGTCATCAATCGCCGAAACTCTACTGGCGAAACCGGGTCGTTAAAATTTGCACCGCAAAGTGCCAAAATCTTGTAATCAAATTTCTCTAGCTGCGGCTGAGCCGGAGACATGTCTTTTTGGGCGCCTTTGGGAAAATTCACAGGCACGCGGTCATCTTCTGTGTTGAAAAAGGGGTAGAGGGTGACTTTTCCACGAGGTACGCCGTTGTCGGGTGCATCAGGAGTATCAGGGGTATCAGGAGTATCAGGAGGCGAATCGGGTGCTTCACTACTGGCTTTGAAGGTGCCGCACTTAGCATTGACCCAGCGTTGTTCTGGAGTAACACCGGGGAGTCGCAGCAAGACGTATTCGCGCTTAGGTGAATTAAACCCAACGGCTTCATACTCAATCCCAACGGCTAATTTGGCGTTGCCAGGATTCCCACCCCGAATGGCTTGGGTGGCTGGGCAAGCTTCAGTCGCTGTAAAGATGCCTTGAGGTGGCACTTGTGCCTGTAATACAGAGCTACTGAAGAAAGTGGCAACACTACCCAAGATCAAGTAAGGAAAGTGCGACAGTTTGCGACGTACAGAGGGCATGGTTCACTCCAATAAAAAGCTGAAGTCTGCGTCTTTTGCTTCTACACTACATTTTGTGAGTTCTCGGTTAAGTGTTAAGAAAAATTATCAGGGTGAAAAAGACAATAATTTTGATTAAACGATGATTCGACTTTGGTCGGGTTTTTGGTGCAGCTGAGGGCGATCGCGCAGCTTCCGTCCGGATTGTTTAGTCAGCATCCGTAAGGATAATCATCTTGTTGCCAGAGGGATGATGTATGCAAAAGCGTCTCCAAGCCAAAACCCCAGCTCAGAGCCAGGTTGTACATGTAGATAGTTTGCGATCGCGCCCGATGGAAGAACCTGTCACGCCGGATGTGGCACCTTCACCTGCAACCGAGTCCTCTGCAAAGGTGAAACATCACTTCGGAAATATTCCGGTACAGGCGCAGCTCACAATTGGCGCACCGGATGATCAGTACGAGCAAGAAGCCGATCGCGTGGCTGACCAGGTGATGAGTACCCCCGCTGTGGCGGAACCAGTGCAACGTCAGGCTGAAGAAGACGAGTTGCAAATGAAGCCTCTGGCAAGCAGTATTACTCCTCTGGTGCAGCGCGAGGCTGCACCTGAAGAAGAGGACGAATTACAGGCTAAGCCGATTCAACGAGAAATGGATCCCGAAGCGGAGGAACCCATCCAAACCAAGCTGCTTCAGCGGGAGGCGATGCCAGAGGAAGAGGAAACGCTGCAAACAAAATCAACTGGGCGATCGCCTCAAGCAACGGATGGTACACCTGATTTAGAAACGCGTCTCAGCCAAAGCCAGGGCAGTGGGAGTCCTTTACCAAAAGATACGCAACAGTTTATGGAGTCGCGTTTTGGCACTGACTTCAGCCACGTCAAAGTTCACACGGGCAGCGAAGCAGTGCAGATGAATCGGGAGATCGGTGCCCAGGCGTTTACCCACGGCTCAAATGTCTACTTTGGGGCTGGTAAATTTGACCCCGGTTCTGCTTCTGGTAGACATCTACTAGCTCACGAACTAACTCACGTCGTTCAGCAAACGGGGCACATTAGCCCAAGGCGAACTCAAGAATCTTCCCAAAAAACGAATAAACAAGAATTAGGCCCAGCTCAAATTGCTAAGAATATTGCCCCATCGGATGTGCAAACCTCGACTAAAAAAATTCGCCGGGTAGCGACCCCCCTAATTCAGGCTTATCGAGAAAGGGTTTCTGTACCAAGCATGGGGACTGGAATTGATCCTTCAACCGTGCAAATTGATCACACCTATGGCTCAGTTTATTCTGTTCCAGATTCTGTTGGTATTCCATCTCCAGGTTATTTGGGATTTGAAGGTAGACGGATTGAAAACTCCACACTGCCTGAAGGATCAACAGGTGGTCGAGTAGAATTCAACACGTTTGAAAGTGCGGATATTAATAATGCAATTTTTAACGACATTCAGTGGGGTTCTTGGCATGGTGCTGTGCCGTTTACTACCAACGGTGATCAAGTATCTTTTGGCAGCCCACTCATTGATTCTCAAACAGGTGGTTCTGGAGCCACAATGTCTGTATCGGTTGGTAGTGGTGCAACTCCTAGCGGTGGATATGTAACATTTTCTCTTATGGTCGCTGCATCAGGTAGCCTGAGCATGGGTGGTGGCATTGGGGTTGGGCCGATTAGCGCGTCAGCACCCGTAACGGCAACAACCAATTTCTCAGGTGGCTTTATACGAAGCTTTACAGTTAATCTGCGGACAACTCCACCTCAACCCATTGTTGGGCCTGATGTTACGTTCCGAGTTGGTTCTGCTCAGCTTGAAGATGGGCAAGAAGGAATTATTGCTCGTTGGTTTCAAACCCTTCCTGAATCTGCTCAAGATGCTGTTCGAAATGGTCGTCGAACAATATCTATTTCTGGCTACGCTTCGACAACAGGTCGGCGTGGAAGAAATAGAAATCTCTCTGAACAGCGTGCTCGTGTTGTTGAGCGTATTCTTCGAGGACATGCGGGGTCAAACGCCAGTCTAAATATCTTTTACTTTGGGGAAGATAACGCTACAACCCCTGATGAGCGAGAAGATCCCCAGTGGAGACGTGCAACGGTTGTAGCCCAAGCGCCTAGCCGTACAGGGCCACAACTGCCTGGAGCTGCCGCTCCCTAATTGAATTTAGAGAACAAAAGACGAAAGCGATTTATAGTGCTACGTATAAAGTTTGGTACAAGAGAATGTGGGGGCTGTCCCCCCAGTCAGGGATTCCACCTCTGCACCCCGTCCTCACTTTTTCCAGTACTGCTATATCATCTACACGCGATCGCCCAGCACCAATTTTCCCAGGTTGAAAAGCAAACGTTTCCCATCTGAGTTGTGATGTCGGGTTGGTGAAGACCTACTTCGACTCTAATGCCCAGGATCCATCCCATTCCTCGGCGGGTGGGTTGCTGAGCCAGTAGCTACACCGCTCGATGTGGAGCTTAGCAGACTTGTCATCCGGGTGGATGGTCTGCACAGTGGCAAACTCAGCCATCGCCATCGGGAAATTGCGATCGCGGTAATGGTGTAAGCCTTTGTGATAGTGTTCAATCACCCGTTCGACATCTTCGGGGAGAGGATCGGTTCTCAAACCGACCAATTCATAAACAGCAACGGGTTTGTTTTTGCCTTTGACCCTGATGTAGTCGAGTTCGCGCGCCCAAACGCGATCCGCACAGGGACGGTAGGTGTATTCGCTAATCACAATATCAGTACCGTACTGCTTACTGGCACTTTCTAAGCGAGAGCCGAGGTTAACGCCATCACCAATCGCCGTGAACTCCATCCGCTTAGTGGAACCGATGTTGCCACTAATCACCGTATCAGAGTTGATGCCAATGCCAATCCGAATGGGTTTGTAGCGATCGCTATTCTGATGTCCATTCTGGTGTGTCCACTCATTATTAAATTCTTTCAAGCGTTCACGCATCTTAATTGCCGTTTGCACCGCCATCCACTCATGGTCTTTGAGCGGCAGGGGTGAGCCAAACACCGCCATGATGGCATCACCGATATATTTATCGAGTGTGCCTTTGTATTGAAAGACGGCATCCACCATCTTCTCAAAGTAGTCGTTGAGCATCTTCACGACTTCTTCAGCGGTTAAGGTTTCAGTAATGGTAGTGTAACTGCGAATATCAGAGAACAGCACCGAAACTTCTTTGCGATCGCCGCCCATTTTAGCCGCATCAGGGTTTTCGAGGAGCTGCCGTGCGACTTCTTCACTCATGTAACGGGACATCGTGAGCTTCAGTCGTTTTTCATCACTGATGTCTTCCATCACAACTAGCGCGCCCGATATTTTGGTCTTATCGTTTGCATCTGCAATGCGGTTAATTGATAAATTAATGCTACGTTCTTCTGCATCGTCGGCGCATTCTAACGTTTGGTCAGGATAATATTCCTCAGTGTTAACGCTAATCAGTGCTTCATTAAACCATTTGCAAAAATCAGCCTTTTTGATTTTGAGTAGCTCTTGAACGTTGTGCCCCTCTAAAGCTGTGGTTTCAGGCAATCCCAAAATCTCTTTGGCGCTCTCATTTGCAGAGATAATATTGCCTTCGCGATCCGTTGAAATCACCCCATTCGTGAGCGATCGCAAAATATCCCGTTGCATTTGTTCTTGTTGCTTCACTGTTTCGAACAACTTGGCATTTTGCAGCGCCACACCCGCCTGAATGTTGAAAGTCTCCATGAACTCTTGATCGGTGCGGTTAAAGCTGGCCTTCCAGCATTCAGGTGCATTGGGGTAATCGGCTGGGTCGTAGGGCGGATGGTCGCCTTGCTTGATCTTGTTGACGAGTTGGGTGACACCGATCAGCACGCCGTCGCCATTGAATACGGGCATACAGAGCATACTGCACGTCCGGTAGTTGGTTTTTTGATCGGTTTCTTTAGAGGTTTGCGAATTGGGATGGTCGTAAAGGTCAAATGGAATCAGTAGCGGTTCCCCCGTTGTGGCGACCTGTCCGGCGAAGCCTGCATCCTTGGGAATACGAAACTCAGTGAGCTTGCCATTAATTGGAAACTTCGTCCATAGCTGGTTCTTTTCTTCGTCGATTAGCCAGAGCGTGCTGCGATCGGCATTCATCAGCTGCTTCGCCTCGTCCATCACCTTCTTAAGCGTGTCTTCGAGGTCAAGGCTGCTCTTACTCAGCGATTGGGTGGCTTGAATCAGCGCATTGGCGGCTCGTTGCCTTTGAGTTGCGACATAGAACGATCGCGAGGATTGCAAAATCAGCCGAATCGAAGGCGCAAAGTCTTCAAAAACTTTTTCGTCCTGAACGGTGAATCCGGCCTGGTCAATTTTCTCGTCGAGTGGCGCGTTGAGCGCGTGGCTTGACTTTAACTTGTTAATCAACTGCACGACCGCGACGAGGTTCTTCTCCTCATCTTCGAGCGGCATAGTCAGCATCGTGTAGGTGCGGTAGTTATTCTTTTT
Source organism: Leptolyngbyaceae cyanobacterium M33_DOE_097 (assembly GCA_015296075.1). Taxonomy (GTDB): domain Bacteria; phylum Cyanobacteriota; class Cyanobacteriia; order Leptolyngbyales; family Leptolyngbyaceae; genus DSRU01. The sequence continues at coordinate 48,215 of DVDV01000277.1, forward strand.
GTCAATCTGTTGCGCCGCTGCCGATCGCGGGTCGTCATAAAAATCGTAGGGAATATTAACAACCCGACGGGAGACAGCAACTTCTCCCACAATGCCCTTATCAGCTGGGATGCGAAGTTCAACGCTGCGCCCCCCCTCACCCTGAGCGATAGTCGTATACAGTTCTTCCTTTTCAGGATCCAACAGCCAGATTGTGGTGCGATCTGCGTTGAGTAGCTCACCCGTCTTAACGGTGATTGAGTTGAGCATCTCTTCTAAGATCGTCTCAAACCCCTGCATGTCGAGCATGGAGAGTGTTTGATTGACGATTCTGAGTTTTTGCTCAACGTCAGTCACAACCTCCTTAAATTTTTCTTGGGTCAGGGGGGCTAAAAAGGTTGCAAAATTTCCACTTTTAGTGACAAGTGCCCCACTCTGGTTGCCAATTACGTCGTGTTGTGGATTGGACGCAACGGAGGATAAGTCTTTATCTCCGGCGACGGGAGAGAGATCGACTTCAGCAATAACATCCACCGCGATCGCATCCACCATAATTGTCTGCTCCATCGTCTCGCGGTGTGTCGCGACATCTATCACGTCGTTTGACTCAGGCTCGGGCAGATGCTGCGTTGTTGTACTCATGACTCAAAATCGGCGTTAAAGAACTAAACAATAGCAAATTAATTAAATGTTTTTGGCTTCGATACATTTGATTGTGTCATTCCGTGGTGCTTTTAGGTGTACTAACGCTTACGGTTACGGCAATAGCCTTGGCAAGATGTTGTCAGAATGCCCAAATTCAACGCAATAAGCAGAATCTTGCAGATAATAATTTTTGCGTTCCTGTTCCACCTATAGGGTAAGGCAACACGGGGGAAGAACTGTAAATTCTTGCAGGAGAGATTCAGAAAAATTTAGCAGTAGATTTTGCCTGTCATATCAAGTAAATCTTTGCTAACGCACAGAATTAATCGCCTAGAGCCGCTCATGCTCTAAAAACGATGGATTAGCCCAGAAATGATGAGATTAAGCCGTGTGAAAGCCTCAAAATTAAGAGGACTGACGGCTAGAGCGCGATTTTGACGTAGCTGAGCGACCTTTCTTAGCAACGGGGGGATCGACTGGCTTCGTTTGATTAACGGATTTTTCTTCGCGCAAGGTTGCGGCCTGACTTAACAGCGCATCGGCAAAGGCGATCGCCTCCTGGTCAGTTTTACCCCCGGCCAGTTGGGCTAACTCTTCTCGGCGTTTATCGCGATCAAGGGGCACGATGCGAACCACTGTCCGGACTTGATCCCCGTTGCTGGTGGCCTCAATTTGGTGCTTGCTGACGTGGAAATGGGTATCAGCCGTTGCCGCCACGATCGCCTGGTGTGTTACACACAAAACCTGGTGGTGACGGCTTAACTGGTAAAGTTTCTCAGCGATCGCCTGGGTCACACGCCCAGAAACGCCCACGTCAATTTCGTCAAAGATCAGGGTGCCAACCGAGTCAATTTGAGAGAAACTGGCTTGCAGTGCCAGCAAAAACCGACTCATTTCACCCCCAGAGGCGATCTCTGTGAGCGGTTGCAATGGTTCGCCAGGGTTAGGACTAAACAAAAATCTCACCTGATCGGCCCCTGTAGCAGAGGGGTTAGCTGGCTGAATTTGAACCTGAAACTGTACTTTTTCCATCGCGAGCGGTTTTAGCTCTCCGACTAAGCGTTGCTCTAAGTCGTCAGCCGCGGCACGCCGTAACTTCGTGAGTTGCTGACAGAGTTTTGTCAGGTGGGCCAATTTGACTTTTTGAGTTTCTTCTAAGTCAGCGAGGGACTGTCCACCCCCCGTGAGTTCTTCCATCTCGGCAGAGAGCCGATGATAAAGGGCGATCGCCTCGGTCAGGGTGGGGCCATATTTACGGCAGACCTGTTTGAGTTCCCCAATCCGCTCTTGCACCTCCTGCAACCGTTGGGGGTCGGCCTCAATCGTGTCGCCATAGACAGAGATTTCGCGTCCGGCCTCTTGCACCTGAGCCAGGGCATTGCTCACCAGTTCTAAAATCGGGTTTACCTGGGAGTCATACTCCACCATGTCTTGTAGGGTTTGCTCTGCTTTGCCCAGCAGGTCAGCGCAAGCCTCGCCATTTTCGTTTTCGTAGAGTAACTGGTAGACAACGTAGCTTTGTTGTTGCAAATCAACGCTGTGGGTCAACCGCTTCCGTTCTTGTTCGAGTTGCTCTAACTCGTCAGGATCAACTAAGTTCGCGGCTTTTAACTCCTGAAGCTGAAACTCAAACAGATCAAGTTGTTGCAACCGTTCTTTTTCTGATTTGCGGCGCTTTTCGAGTGCCTGGGTTGCCTGCTGATATTCAGCAAAGGCAGCGGCGACGAGTTCCCGGCAGGCTAAGAGGCGATCGCCCCCGTAACTATCGAGCCACTCGCGTTGCAAAGGGGGATGCCCAAGCTGTACCGTCTGTCCCTGAGCGGTAATTTCGACCAGGCGATCGCGCAGTTGCTCAAGCTGTTGTTTGTTGACGACAACCCCGTTAATGCGGGAGCGCGAACGGCTACTCTGGCCAACGCTAATTTCGCGGCTACAGGTAAAGCTGAGGTTTTCTCCCAAGGCGATCGACTGCGACTCAAACCAGGAGGTTAACTCTGGCTCCAGCTTAAAGGTAGCCTCAATCAAGGCTTTGTCAGTTCCAGTCCGAACGACGCGACTGTTGACCTTGCCGCCTAATGCTGCGTCGATCGCATCCAAAATAATCGATTTGCCTGCTCCTGTTTCGCCTGTGAGAATGGTCAAACCCTCGGCGAGTTCTAGTTCAAGACGATCAATCAGGGCAAAGTTTTCAATTCTCAGCGAGAGCAGCATGGAGATTAGGCGTTAACAAATGAAAATCATGACCAATGATAAGAAGAACTTGCTAAAACAGTTCACTTGATTGAGTCGGATTGCTTTAAGAATAACTAGATCGGTACAAATGATCTATTTCTTGCGCTACACATCCTATCAAATCGTAACTGGCGATCAACCAATTCGGAATGTTTGTCGGGCGATCGCGGCTGGCATTTTTAACAAATTAGAGCAAGGTCAATAAAAGTGTAGGCTGTTTGCCCATTATCGCGAACTTCAGGGAGAGTGACCCAATCGATCAGGAATGGGAGGTATCTAATTGCGTGTCAACCCCGTTTTGCAAAGAAAAGTAGGGAGAACCTGCCTTTTGCAATCGGCAATGCAGACCTGCGAGGTGGCTTAATTAAAGCTAATTTGAAAGGGTAACGGGGATAACCACCACCAGGTATAGTGGCGCACAATCGACAGTCTTTGATTGTGTAATTGGTCAAACCCTTGCAATTACTTTGCTTGATTCTGCCGAATGGGGTCGATTTACTTACCTAAATGACTAGATTCGTCAGACGACTGATTGTTACAATCATTTACAGTTCACGTTGAGCCAATTCTAAAATGAATCTTCCTACCACTTCTTCAGCAACAGTGTCGGCTCACTCTGGTCGGGTGGCAACACCAGAGCGCCCGGCATTGCCAGGTTCAGACGCAATCGTGCCTGTTGTGCTAGAAGACAAAGAAGCGTTAGGAAAACCTGATAGCGCTCGCTACGCTCCAACTGCGCCTGATGAGGCGTTACGTTACAATCCTGAAGCGATCGCGGCTTATTACCGCAAGCGACCTCTGAGAGTGTGGAGCCGCACGTTACAAATTTTCTTTCCCCTATTTGCTTTTGCCCTTGATATTTGGCGCAACCGCAATCCTAGAAATATTGATCAAGTTCAGTTGCGGCAGGCGGTGCGACTGCGAGAGATGTTAACCCGCTTGGGACCCGCTTTTATTAAGGTGGGGCAGGCGCTTTCAACCCGGCCTGACCTGGTGCCGCCTCTTTTCTTGGAAGAGTTGACGAAGCTGCAAGACCAGCTACCACCGTTTGATAACGAAACGGCATTTCGCTTTATCCAAGAAGAGTTGGGCAGCCACCCTGATGATATTTATGCCGAGTTGAGTGAACACCCGATCGCGGCGGCTTCGCTGGGTCAGGTTTACAAAGGACGGCTGAAGACGGGCGAAGAAGTGGCGGTTAAGGTGCAGCGTCCGGGTTTGGCTCAGAGTATTGCCCTGGATACCTATATTTTGAGAGGGTTGGCGGCGCTAGCGATGCGCAGCATTACCCGCATTCGCAGTGACCTGATCGGCATCATGGATGAGTTTGCCAGCCGCATCTTTGAGGAAATGGACTATTCCCAAGAAGGGCGCAATGCCGAGCGGTTTGCTCAACTCTATGGCAACTTGCAAGATATCTATGTTCCCCGCATCTATTGGGAGTACACAGGCCGACGAGTCTTGACGATGGAGTGGATCAACGGCACCAAGTTGACCAAACCAGAAGCGATCCGAGCGCAGGGCGTTGAAGCCACTTACCTGATTGAAGTGGGGGTACAGTGTTCGCTGCGCCAGCTGTTAGAACATGGCTTCTTTCATGCGGATCCTCACCCTGGCAACTTGCTGGCCACACCGGATGGGAAGCTGGCTTACCTTGACTTTGGCATGATGAGTGAGGTGGGTGTGCCACAGCGCTATGGCTTGATTGAGGCGATCGTTCACTTGGTGAACCGTGACTTTGAAGGGTTAGCGCAAGATTACGTCAACCTGGAGTTTCTGACCCCCGACACCGATTTAACCCCGATTATTCCTGCTTTTGCAGAGGTGTTTAATGATGCGCTGGGGGCTTCGGTGGCGGAAATTAACATGAAGAGCATCACCGATAAGTTATCGGCGCTGATGTACGAGTATCCGTTCCGGGTGCCTGCCTACTATGCGCTGATCATTCGATCGCTGGTCACCCTGGAGGGGATTGCGATTAACGTGGATCCTAACTTTAAGGTGTTGAGTAAGGCTTATCCGTATGTGGCGAAGCGGTTGTTGACTGACCCGGCACCCCAGTTGCGGTCTTCTCTGCGCGACTTGCTGTTTAAGGATGGCAACTTCCGCTGGAACCGCTTGGAGAATTTGCTGCGCAATGCGCGTAACAACTCGGATTACGATTTAAGTCAGGCGATCGACCAGGCGTTAGACTACCTCTTCTCAGAGCGGGGTGAGTTTATTCGCAAACACCTGGTCGAGGAAATCGTCAAAGGGGTTGATTCGCTCGGTAGCAATGCGGTGAATGGTATTCGTTATACGGTGTCGGAGTGGTTTGGCCTGACCGTTCAGCGTGAGCAACCTGCTGCCGTTGATAGCCAAAAAAACTTAGAGCACCTACAACGCATTTGGGGCATTTTGCAAGATACCCCCGGCTTTGATGCCACTCGCTTAGTGCCGCTGATTCCCAAGTTAATGTTTAAGCCAGAAGCTCATGTGATGGGCCAACAGATTGCTCAGGGCTTGGCTCAACGGGCTGTAGCTCGTTTCATTCGTGAGTTTTTGCTGGCTGATTCTGAGTCTTCGACAGTGTTGCCGACCAATGGCAGCCAACCGCGATCGCTGCCGAGTCGATATTAGTAGACCGACCACCGCTTGCGGCTCAAGAACATCTTGTTGCCGCTGGTGTTGGTGCAGGTCAACCCACTGGTGCTTGCTTGGCAGGTGAAGCCTTCACGCTTCCAGGTGTTGCCGTAGTTGAGGGTGGGGTAACTGGCGCGGATCGTGTCACCAGCACACAAAGGTTGGGCTTTGCCCCTTTGAGGTAGGACTAACCCGCCCCCCCAATCTAGTTCGCATGGATCTTGGGTGGGCCGCGGTGGCATTGGGTTTAAACCGCTGACAATTTCACAGCGCAGATAGGTGATTTCGGGTTCGGGTGCTTCAACCAGGCAATAAATGTTTTTGCTGGGCAACACAAAGCCGCGATCTCGGGATGATGCTTGGGCCAGTCTAGTGGTGGCGCTTGACTCAAAGGTTTGGGCGTGGTTAAAGCCCTTTGCCCGAACCGCGTCACTGGTCAGCATCAAACTGAGAGGTATGAGGAGAAAAAGTTCTGGAAGCGATCGCGTGTGAGCCATGTAAAACCTTGAGCAGGAGGGACATCGCCAGGGAAATTTAGGCTGCCTGTGAAAGCCCTAACCTCAGTGCAGCCAGGGTTTACTTCAAGCGACCCATTTGTGAGGCAGGGGTTGCGCGTTAGTAGAGTTTTCCCAGCTTTGGGTTGAAAGCAACAAGGCACCTGAAAAAATTAAGCAAAAGTGGTTAGCCCTTATGTTTGGGGTCAGAGTTTTGCTGAGCGACCATCGACTCGACCAGTTTCTTTTCTTGTTTGAGCGAGTCTTCTAACATTTGAATCTGTTCACGACGTGCTTCTAACTCTAGCGATCGCCGATTTAATTCTTGACTTTGCAGGGTCAAAGATTGCCGCCATTGCTCAGCCCGCTCTGTTTCTTGCTGTAAAAAGGCAGGCGTAATGCCATCTTTGAGAAACTTTTGCATGATATCGAGCACCCAATCTTTTGCATCTTTGACAGACACAACCTTACGGCCCTCATGGGAGCCAGAAAGGTCAGCAATCACTAACATGCCTTCGTTAAAAGTGTCGGTATCAGAAAAGGGGACAATGTCTTCTTTGGTAATCAGTGTCCACGAATGCTCTGTCTTTTGGGAGGCAAGCAGACGCAACTCTCCTTTACCAAGAAACCCCTTTTTTTGTACCTGTGCGAGATACAACATTGCCGCTCTCTTAACTTGGTTAAATGTCACAATCCAAAATAGCGTTCTACCCTGACAAACTCAAGCACTGGTGCTGAACTTGACGGAATAGACATAAAATCTGTCGGTCTTAATTAAATTCCTGACAGAATGCTTAAATACTGCTTCAAGCATTAGAAAAGTTTGAGTGATCAAAGCGATTCTTTCAACTTTAGGTGCTTAGTACCAGTTTGTTATGCAGATCCGTGGAATGAGATCTCTCCTTAACCCCCTTAAAAAGGAGGGAAATCCCTCTTATTCTCCCTTTTTAAGAAGACTAAGGGGATCGGCAGTAATATGCGACCTCACACAGAATTGGTATAACCTAAAACAACTTAATTGTTATCTTGCTTTATTTCCTTAATTTAGACCACCACCTCTTATCCTTACTAACGTTTTTATCCTGAATCCGAATAATAATTAAAGTCGGCGGAGGCGATCTCGCAAAATTTGAGCTTGCTTTTCTGCCTCTGCCAGTGCGGTTTTTGCACCCTCAACAACTTCCGGTTTGGCCTTATTAACAAAGTTAGGATTCTCTAACCGACTGGTCAGTGATTGGGCTTCCGCTTCAATTTTCTTCAAATCTTTCTCAAGCTTAGCCTTTAGCGCATCCACGTCAACCAACCCTGCCAGGGGGATCAACACCTGCACTGTCCCAACGACCCCAGCAAACATTTTGGTGTCGGCGGGTTCGGTCGCAGTAATGGTCAACGTTTGTACTTTCGCCAGATCCTTGATGTAGGTTTCACTGCTGGTGAGAATCGTGCGTTCGCGATCGCTCTCACTTTGCAGCACCGCTTCAATCTTGGCACCGGGTTTGATTTCTGCCTCGGCGCGTAAGTTGCGAATCGTGCGAATCGCGCCGAACAGTAGCTCAAATTCTTGCTCTAGCTCAGGGGTGATCGCGGCAGAGTCAACCGTGGGGTAAGTCTGCAACGCCAGGTAGGTGTCATCATCAGATTGGGTCAGTGTGTGCCAGATCTCCTCCGTGATGTGGGGCATAAAGGGATGCAGCAACTTCAAAATGCTTTCGAGGGTGTGGGCCAGCACTTGTTGCGCTGCCAACCGTGACTCGGCATTGTCACCCTGCAAACGCGATTTAACCAGCTCAATGTACCAGTCGCAGAAATCACCCCAAATGAACTCGTACAAGCCTTTTGATGCTTCACCCAACCCATAATTGTCGATCGCAGTGCGAGTCTGTTGAGTCACCTGGTTGAGGCGCGACAAAATCCAGCGATCGGCAGTCAGCAAGTCACCTGCGGGTACGCCAAGTTGGGCCGGAGTCTTGCCATCCAAATTCATCATCACAAAGCGGGAGGCATTCCACAGTTTGTTGGCAAAGTTGCGCGATGCCTCAACCGTTTCAGACTCATCAGTCTTACGGTTGTAAGCCATACGAATATCTTGTCCGGCTCCGACAACTTCTTTAATCAGGGCATAGCGCAGGGCATCACAGCCATACTTATCAATCAACAGCAGGGGATCGATGCCATTATTGGACGACTTTGACATCTTCTTGTTGTTTTCATCCCTTACCAGACCGTGAATGTAGACCGTCTCAAATGGCATTTTGCCGGTAAAGTGGCCTGCCATCATAGTCATGCGAGCGACCCAGAAAAAGATGATGTCAAACCCAGTCACGAGCGTTGTGGTGGGGTAGTACTTGGCTAAGTCAGTCGTTTCATCGGGCCAGCCGAGGGTAGAGAAGGGCCACAGCCCTGCAGAAAACCAGGTATCCAGCACATCAGGATCTTGCTCAACTTGAACATCAGCTCCAAACTGCGCTGCCAGCTTTTCGCGGGCGTCGGCTTCATTCAACGCGACAACAAACGGCGTGGTGTCGGTGATTTCGCCATTGGTTTCGCTGACCGCATACCAGGCCGGAATCTGGTGCCCCCACCAGAGTTGCCGCGAGATACACCAGTCACGCAGGCTGACCAACCAATCGCGGTAGACCTTGCGCCAGCGTTCGGGCACAAAGTCTGGTGAGTTGTGGTTGTCGAGCGCATCCAGGGCACGCTCTGACAGGGGACGAATTTTGACAAACCACTGGGTTGAAAGCAACGGCTCCACCGGCACCTTGCCGCGATCGCTATAGGGGACGGTGTGCTTGTAATCTTCAACTTTAACCAGCACGCCCAATTCTTCTAACTTGGCGACCACATTCTTACGGGCCACAAAGCGGTCTTGTCCCTGAAATTCACCGCCATTCTCATTCACGGTGCCGTCTTTATTCAGAATGTTGATGAAGGGGAGGTTGTGCCGCTTGCCCATCTCAAAGTCATTCGGGTCGTGCGCTGGCGTGACCTTGACGCAGCCAGTGCCAAAGCTGGCATCAACGTACTCATCCCCAATGATGGGGATCTCGCGATTCATAATGGGCAGGGTCAGAGTTTTGCCAATCAAATGCTTGTAGCGGGTGTCTTCTGGGTTGACCGCTACGGCTGTGTCGCCCAGCATCGTTTCGGGACGAGTGGTGGCGACTTCAACGTAGCCAGAACCATCTGTCAGCGGATAACGGAAGTGCCAGAGATGGCCGTTGACTTCTTGCGGCTCCACCTCCAGGTCGGACACCGCCGATTGACTGGAAGGACACCAGTTGACCAGGTAGTTGCCCCGGTAGATCAGCCCTTCTTCGTAGAGTTGGTTAAAGGCTTTGAGTACCGCTGCTGATAGCCCTTCATCCATTGTGAAGCGTTCGCGCGACCAATCGACCGACAGGCCCAAGCGACGAATCTGCCCCAAAATCGTGCTACCCGATTCTTCTTTCCACTCCCAGGCGCGTTTGAGGTAAGCGTCACGCCCGACATCCTGACGGGTTTTGCCCTGCGATCGCAATTCCTTATCCAGAATTGTGCTGACCGCGATGCTGGCGTGGTCGGTGCCCGGTAACCAGAGCGTGTTGCGCCCAATCATGCGGTGATAGCGAATCAACACATCAATCAGCGAATGCTCAAAGGCGTGCCCCATGTGCAAGCTGCCCGTCACGTTGGGTGGCGGAATGACGATGCAGTAGGGTTCGCCGGGATGGTTGGGGTCAGCCGTAAAGACTGCATTGCTTTCCCATAACTTTTGCCATTTTGCTTCTGCGGCTTTTGGTTCGTATTGGCTGGGTAAGTTTGGGGTGGTTGCAGTCATGAATCTGGGTTGCTGTTTCTACATTAATGATTGTGCCATGCCATTCTAAAGCACTACCAGCCTAATAATCAGTTGGGGGCGATCGCGACAGCCAGGAACAAACTCAATTGCTATCCCTGGCTGACTTTAGACACGCACTCATCCTACAGCAGACCAGTCATTTTGACTGGCAGAATTAAGGCTGCTGGTCAATCGCCTCCGCTTCTTCTGGCGTAGCAACCGAAGTAAAGAGTACACTTTTTGCTGCGCCGACCGCTTCGTCAATAAACAGCGGGAATTTAGCATTCTGATAGAGGACTTCGACTCTCTGTTGCAGCTTGTCGATCATCCCGCGATTTTGATCAGCCAGATTCGTCTTCTCTCCAGGGTCTTTAGCCAGGTTGAACAGTTCAACGCGAGATGGCAGGGCAGTTTGCCAAACTAATTTCCAGTCTCCCTGACGAATCGCCGCTCGAAATGGCTCAATCCCATACACAACTTCATTGCGGTAAGGAATTTTTCCTCCGGTCAGGGCTGGCCAAACATTGACCCCATCCAGAGGTTTGTTGGGATCAGCCTTTGCACCAGCAAGCTGAGCCAGGGTCGGGTACCAATCCACAATATGCATCGGCTGGTTGATTGTAGAGCCAGGCTTGATTTTTCCGGGCCAGTTAGCCAGAGCGGCAACGCGAGTTCCCCCCTCGTAGAGCGAGGCTTTTCCATCCCGAAAGGGACCGTTATCTGCGGGAATCGTGCCACCAGAGGTGTCAACCTCGCCAGTTACTTTCGCCGATCGCGGCCCACCATTATCACTTTGGAAGACGACTAGCGTGTTATTTCGCATACCCCGTTTGTCTAAGGCCGTTAATACCTGGCCAATCTGGTCATCCATCGCGGTAATCATCGCCGCGTAAGCCCGACGATTTGGATCAGTGATGTTTTTGTAGCGGTCAAGATACTCTGGCGGAGCTTGATAGGGCGCGTGGGGAGCGGTAAATGCCAAGTAGAGGAAAAGCGGGGTCTTAGAGTCATGTTTTTCGATGAGTTTGACGGCATCTTGACCCAATAATGTCGTGACATAGCCCTCTTCCTTGACCAGTTTGTTATTGCGATACCAATCAATCTTGCCGTGAGCTGAATGCGTGAAGTAGTCGATTTCGCCCAAAATCGGGCCGTACTGGTAATCAAATCCTCGTTGGAGCGGCCAGTATTTGCGATCGGCGTGCCCAAGGTGCCATTTGCCGACGATCGCCGTTTTGTAACCTACTTTTTTCAGGGCTTGGGGCAACAACCACTCATCTGTCGCCAAACCATAGGTTCCCGCTGAGGGAATCACGGCTGTCTGCAAACCATAGCGATAGGGATATCTGCCAGTGAGCAGGGCCGCCCTTGAAGGCGTACACATTGCATGGGCGTAGTACTGTTGCAGCTCTGCTCCAGTTTTTACCAGGCGATCGAGGTTTGGGGTCTTAATATCTGAGCCGTGGAATCCTACGTCTTTCCACCCCTGGTCATCTGACATGATGTAGAGGATGTGAGGACGAGGCGGTTGTTGAGCGTCAGCAGGCGATGGCAACCATCCGTAGATTCCGAAAACAATTGCCAAAATAAAGGCGATCAAAAATCCCAGAGCTTTCACAGTGTCTCGTACTCCTATCTCTATCGTTGACTGCAAGGAAGAATGAGTCGGTATGAACAACTTCCTCGTAGTACAGGTTTAGAGATCAAATTGAGGCGTGACAATCTAAAAATTGCAAGTTCACCAAAGTAAACACAGCAATTCTCATTTTGAAACATTTGTACTGAAGTCAGAGCCTCTAAAGGCTTGTGCGCTCAATTTTATGAACGGCAGAATGGGTATTCCAGCCATTGATAGCTGTTCAAAATGAATATTTTTGTGAGAATTATTCTC
>DVDV01000170.1 GCA_015296075.1 Leptolyngbyaceae cyanobacterium M33_DOE_097
GAATAATTCTCACAAAAATATTCATTTTGAACAGCTATCAATGGCTGGAATACCCATTCTGCCGTTCATAAAATTGAGCGCACAAGCCTTTAGAGGCTCTGACTTCAGTACAAATGTTTCAAAATGAGAATTGCTGGGTTTTCACCAGTTTTTTGTCAAAAAGAGTCGTCTGAGATAGAATTGTGGATTGTAAATTTAGTGGGATGTTATGGCGACGGCACAGGAGGTTGGGTTGGCAAAATTTATACTAAGAGTTCTTTGGCTAGAGGAAAATGTTGCTCTTGCCGTTGATCAGGTCGTCGGTAAAGGCACAAGCCCTTTGACCTCTTATTTCTTCTGGCCTCGTAACGACGCTTGGGAGCAACTCAAGAACGAGCTAGAAGCAAAACATTGGATCTCAGAAGTTGATCGAGTAGACCTGCTTAATAAAGCAACTGAGGTGATCAACTACTGGCAAGAAGAAGGACGGAAGCGGCCGATGGCAGAAGCTCAATCGAAGTTTCCTGACGTTTCTTTCACAGGTAGCGCCTGATCTAAGCCTGCTCTATGAGGTCAAAGCTCTAAGGTGTTGCTTAGCGAAGGGATGCGTTAGCCCTTTAGCCTCCAATTCTTGGGAAAACGATTCAAAGTCTCCAAACACTTGGAGATTATGGGCTGGCAGAAATTACCATTTCCAAATCCACCCTTTGTTTGAGCAACGCCACTCTCCTTACTCTAGAGTTAGTGAACCTTTAGAAGTATGATTCAGAGGGGATTAAGACGCAGATTCTACTTTGAACGGTTTGCTTACTAGTCAGCTATAGTACGATTTTGCAAAATGCCCTGAGACTCTTTTGTTTTAGGGCATTTTTGCTTGGGTTTGAGGGTTTTACAGGTTGCGATCGCCTAAAAAATTTGGTGCTTAAGTCTGTTAACCATGAACGCGCTTCGGTAAGATGTGACCAAATCTATTTGAAGATTCGAGATCATTTGCTACGGTTTATTACATAAACTTGCAATATTTCTTTACACACCTAGTTTGTTATTTGTTTCTTAGGCAGGTAGTTGCATGACTATGACCATTACCCAAGACCAGGTTCAACGGATCGTTTATAACCTTCATCACGATCCGTTTGAGGTGTTGGGTCCCCATCAGATCGAACGGGATGGCAAGCAAGTCTGGGTAGTAAGGGCATACCAGCCGACAGCAGAAGCGATGTGGGTTGTTTTGCCTGATAACAGGCAAGAGTTTCAGATGGAGGCGACCCATGACCCTCACTTCTTTGAATGTGTGGTAGACGCGCCTGAACTCAGCAATTACCAACTGCGCCTTAAAGAAGGGGAACATGATCGCGTCATCTACGATCCCTACGCCTTTCGTACTCCTTACCTGACCGATTTTGATATCCACCTTTTTGCCGAAGGTAATCACCACCGCATCTACGAAAAGCTTGGGGCACACGTTACCGAAGTCGAGGGGGTTAAGGGCGTTTACTTTGCGGTCTGGGCACCCAATGCTCGCAACGTCTCTGTCTTGGGTGACTTCAACTGGTGGGATGGTCGCAAACACCAGATGCGCAAGATTGGTAACGGCATTTGGGAACTGTTTATTCCCGGCTTAGACTACGGCGCTCATTACAAATACGAAATTAAGAACTTTGCGGGCCATATCTACGAAAAATCGGATCCCTACGGTTTTCAGCAAGAAGTTCGCCCCAAGACGGCATCTATTGTCGCAGACCTTGACTCCTACACCTGGAACGATAGCGACTGGATGGAGCAGCGGCGACACAGCGATCCACTGACGCAGCCCGTTTCTGTGTATGAGGTGCATCTCGGTTCATGGCTCCATGCTTCAGCTGATGAACCCGCCAAACTACCCGATGGCACCGAAGAACCCGTCGTTGTTGTATCGGAATACAAACCAGGGGCACGCTTCCTGACCTATCGTGAGCTAGCCGATAAGCTCATTCCTTACGTCAAAAATCTCGGTTTTACTCACATTGAGCTGTTACCTGTTGCCGAGCATCCCTTCGACGGTTCCTGGGGCTATCAGGTGATTGGACACTACGCGGTGACTTCACGGTTTGGCTCGCCCCAAGACTTCATGTATTTCGTTGACCAGTGCCACCAAAATGGCATTGGTGTGCTGGTGGACTGGGTTCCAGGCCATTTTCCAAAAGATGGTCATGGACTGATCTTCTTTGATGGCACGCACCTTTACGAATACGGCGACTCTCGCAAGGGCGAACACAAAGAATGGGGCACGCTTGTCTTCAACTATGGTCGTAATGAAGTTCGCAACTACCTCGTCGCAAACGCTCTCTTCTGGTTTGACAAGTATCACATTGATGGCATCCGGGTTGATGCGGTTGCCTCCATGCTTTACCTCGACTACCTGCGGAAAGATGGTGAGTGGGTCGCCAACCAGTACGGGGGGCGCGAACATATTGAGGCGGCTGACTTTTTGCGCCAGTTGAACCATGTCATTTTTAGCTATTTCCCTGGCGTCCTGTCGATCGCCGAAGAGTCAACTTCCTGGCCGATGGTTTCCTGGCCGACCTATGTGGGCGGTTTGGGCTTCAACCTGAAGTGGAACATGGGCTGGATGCATGACATGCTGGACTACTTCCACATGGATCCGTGGTTCCGGCAATTCCACCAAAACAACGTCACCTTCAGTATTTGGTATCACCACAGCGAAAACTTCATGCTGGCACTGTCGCACGATGAAGTTGTACACGGCAAGAGTGCCATGATTGGCAAAATGCCAGGCGATGAATGGCAGAAGTACGCCAACATGCGCTGTCTGTTTACCTACATGTTTACCCACCCCGGCAAAAAGACCCTGTTCATGAGCATGGAACTGGGGCAGTGGAACGAATGGAACGTTTGGGGCGATCTGGAGTGGCACCTGCTGCAATACGAACAGCACCAAAAATTGGGGTATTTCTTTACGCAGTTAAACAAGCTGTATCGCAGCGAGCCAGCACTTTACACCCAAGACTTTGCCGAGCCAGGGTTTGAGTGGATTGACTGTAGCGACAATCGGCACAGTGTTGTCTCCTTCATTCGGCGCGACAAAGACCCCGAAAACTTCCTGGTTGTCGTGTGCAACTTCACGCCACAACCCCACGCCCACTACCGGATTGGCGTGCCTGAGCAGGGCTTCTACGCAGAGATCTTCAATAGCGACTCGCGTGAGTACTACGGCAGCAATATGGGTAATCTGGGTGGCAAGTGGACAGATGAGTGGAGCTACCACAACCGTCCGTACTCGATTGACCTGTGCTTACCCCCCCTCGGCGTGTTGGTGCTGAAGATCGACCGAGAAAAGACCAAAGCCGCTTTGAAATCAGCCGATGCGATTGATGTGACTGCTGAATAATGGACGTTTTGCTAGTCTTTGCCATTTTGTTTGCGATCGCACTGGTTGGCTTGTTAATCGTGCGATCGCCTGCTTATGCTGATTGGGCGAGACTGGCAAAGCTTTACGCAGCGAAGCATGGTGCCCCTCGAAATTTAACCTCGATGCAATCGGGCAAGGTCGGCAAACTGCTATACAACGGCACGTTGAACCTGGCACCGACACCCAAGGGGATTTATCTCAGCACCTTTCCGTTGTTGCGATCGCAGGCACCGCCTCTACTAATTCCCTGGGAGGCGATCGCTCAGGTCGAAAAAATAGCGGAGGGGTTTTACCCCAGTTATCGACTCACGATTGAGCCGCTACTTATGACGGTGATTTTGCCACGCAAGCCACTGGAAGCGTCGATTGCGATGTTAGAAGAAAAAACTGAGCCTCAACCGATGGCGACTCAACCGTTGCGATCGCCTAGCCTTTCAGATTTACCCACCGATGGGCTGAAGCCTTTGAGTCAGGCTTTAATAAGTGAAACGGCTGCCAAAGCAAAAGTCAGCCCTCGCTTACGGCAAAACTACAACTTTCATGAACACTCTGAGCGAGTTCAGCGGTTTCTCAACGCGATGCAACCGGGAACTTACGTGCGACCTCACCGCCATCGTGCCGTTGAAGGAGCGAATCGGTTTGAGTTTTTTCTAGTTTTACAAGGCGTTCTGGGCTTTCTCGTCATGGATGAGCGCGGACAGGTCCTACACACGGAATGTCTTGCCGCCGATGGTGCGGTACGAGGAATTGAACTCGCCCAGGAAAATTATCACACCCTGGTCGCCTTAGCGCCCGACACCGTAATGTTTGAGTTAAAGGAAGGCCCCTATGATGCTCAGACGGATAAGGAATTTCTATCGATGTTCCCAGCTGAAGGCACCCCCGAAGCCGCCCAGTGGGTCAAGAACTGGGAAAGTTATTTCACCCATTAGTTCTTCTTTCTAACACGTTGACTGAGCTGGCTTGTAGGCTCAGGCTTTAACTGAACATTTTTCGGCGTTGTTGAGTGTAGATATGATTTTGGATAAGCATCCCCATGTTAGTAGGGACGTTGTCTGCGATAAGAGACGCTACGCGAACGCGAAACGCCCCTATTTTCGCGAAACGTCCCTACGGAATTCATAGGCTTGATCAGCAACGCCGAATTTTCCTTCCTTTGCGTTAAGAAGGAGATCGCCCCAGAAACATCCGGATGTGTTCGTGAGTCTGGAGTCTGGTAAATTGCAAGTGCTTGGTTAGTGTGCCCGTTATGAATCGATTTAAGCCTCCTCAACTGTTACGGCAACCGCTCGCTCTGCTGGTCATTGGTGCCAGTTTGCTGACAGGGGCGATCGCGGTGAGTCAGCCATCCACAACTCCGGTTCCGGTACCACTACCCAGTCCGACCAGCAGCCCAACGCCGACCGAGCCACCTGTTTACAAAGGCCCATCGTTAATCCCCGTTGCGATGCCAGCGAATTTGATGGGCGATGCTCAAATTTGGGGTGAACAGGGCTTTCAGGGCGATCGCAAAACGTTACTCGCCGCGATCGACAACAGCCTGCGTTACCTTGGTTCTGCCCGCGCTGCCAACGACTATCGCCGCATCTCAATTAAAGGAGTCAGTCGCGATCGCGTGCGCCGAAGTTTGAGTCGATTTCGCCAATTAGTCGCGAATAGCAAGTCAGCTAGCCAGTTACAGGCAGCAGTTGAACGCGAGTTTGTGTTGTATCAAGCGGCTGGCAAAGATGGCGCAGGCACCGTCGATTTCACAGGCTATTTTGAACCAGTCCACACAGCCAGTCCAGTCCGCACTGAGGTCTATCGCTACCCGATTTTTCGGGTTCCCAAAAATTTCTCAAACTGGCGCAAACCCCACCCCACCCGGGCGGCCTTAGAAGGGGCGGATGGCTTGCAGTACACCAAAAGTCCTTTGCGGGGGGCAGAGTTGGTCTGGTTGAGCGATCGCCTGGATGCCTTTTTGATTCAGGTGCAGGGGTCGGCTCGATTAAAGCTGACTAACGGTAAGACCCTCACCGTCGGTTACGCAGGTAGCACCGATTATCCTTACTCTGGGATTGGGCGGGAACTGGTCAAGGATGGCAAATTTACGCTTGAAGAGTTGACGTTACCAAAACTGATCCAATACTTCCGCGATAACCCGGCTGATATGGATCGCTACATCCCCCGCAACAATCGGTTTGTTTTCTTTCGCCCCACCAATGGGCAGCCTGCAACTGGAAGCATCGGCTTACCCGTTCTCCCCGAACGGTCGATCGCGACTGATAAAACCAAGTTTCCCCCTGGTGGTTTGGCCTTGATTCAAACGCAGTTGCCCTACGTGGCGGCAAATGGCTATGAACAGCGGCCTGTGATGCGCTATGTGCTGGATCAAGATACGGGCAGTGCGATTAAAGGAGCCGGACGGGTGGATGTATTTATGGGTACAGGCAAGGTGGCGGGCGATCGCGCCGGACTTGTCAATACGCCAGGTCAATTGTACTATCTACTATTAAAGTAAGAACGAATCATCGCTTTTTACGATTTCGGTGAAACTCTGGCAGTTCAACGGCTTTGGTAGCGATACAATATTGCCTGCGGCTTTCAGAAGTGCAACCTCAAAAACACCCTCCCCTGCCGCATTGCTGAGCTAACGAATTGCATGACGGCTAGTTTTTCATTGGCTTCAACGACGTTTACCTCGCTTGAACAAGCGTTGAAGTATCACTTTGGGTACGATCGCTTTCGACCGGGGCAACGCAAAATTGTTGAAGCCGCCCTGCAAAATCAAGATTTGCTGGTTGTGATGCCGACTGGCGGCGGAAAATCACTTTGCTTTCAGTTACCCGCATTGCTTAAACCAGGGCTGATGATTGTCGTCTCGCCCCTGATTGCCCTGATGCAAGACCAGGTGCAGCTTTTGCAAGACAACGGTATTCGCGCCACATTTCTCAATAGCAGCCTGAGTGCCCAGGAAGTGAGATCGCGTTCGCGTCAGGTGCTTGAAGGTCAAATCAAATTGCTCTACGTCGCGCCTGAGCGGTTGCTGAGTCCCGATTTCTTTTATGGGTTTTTGCCACAGGTGCAGAGTCAGGTTGGCATATCTGCCATTGCGATCGATGAAGCGCACTGTGTCTCTGAGTGGGGGCACGACTTTCGCCCAGAGTATCGTCAGCTAGCCCAGTTGCGGCAACAGTTTCCAGACGTTCCCTGTATGGCGCTGACAGCGACGGCCACCGATCGCGTGCGGCAAGACATCATTGAGCAGCTTGACTTACGCGATCCATTCATTCACATCGCCAGTTTTAACCGCCCAAACCTCTATTACGAGGTACGCCCCAAAACAAAATCTGCTTACCGCGAATTACTCCAACAAATTCGTCAGCTCGGCGGTTCCGGGATTGTGTATTGCCTCAGTCGCAAACGGGTCGAGGAGTTAGCCGCCAAACTTCAACAAGATGGCATTGCAGCGCTGCCGTATCATGCCGGACTTGATAGCGAGATTCGCACCACTAATCAGCAACAGTTCATTCGCGATGATGTGCAGGTGATGGTTGCCACGATCGCCTTTGGGATGGGCATCAACAAGCCGGATGTGCGATTTGTGATTCACTACGACTTACCCCGCAACATTGAAGGTTACTACCAGGAGTCGGGACGGGCTGGTAGGGACAGTGAAGCGGCTCATTGCACGCTCTATTTCAGCCCTGCGGATATCAAAACAATTGAGTTTTTGATTAGCCAGAAAGTAGACCCCAGCACCGGGGCAGCCCTCGAAGCCGAACAACGGATCGCCACCCAACAACTGCGCCGAGTGATCAACTACGCCGAAGCGACAGAATGCCGTCGCCGCATTCAACTGGGCTACTTTGGCGAAGACTTTGCAGGTAATTGCGATCGCTGTGATAACTGCTGTCACCCCAAACCGATTGAAGACTGGACAATCGAAGCCCAAAAGTTTCTCTCTTGCGTGGCGCGGTTTGCTCAACGGGGTGAGTCTTATGGCATGACCTACACGATTGAGGTTTTACGGGGCGCACGTACCGAGCGCATCTTGAAAAACGGCCACGATCGCCTCTCGACCTACGGCATCGGCAAAGACCACACCGTTGATGAATGGCGCACTCTGGGGCGATCATTGATCCATCAACGGTTGGTGGATGAAACCAATGATGGGTACTCGGTTCTAGAGCTGAACGATTTGAGTTGGGAAGTACTGCGCAATCAACGCCAGGTGGAAGTCGCTGTTCTCATACGCAAGGCCACAGCCGAGAAAACAGGGGCGATCGCCGATGCTACCACCGAAGCACTTTATGAGCGACTGCAACAACTGCGCAAACGGCTCGCAGACGAGCAAAGCGTGCCACCCTATGTCGTGTTTCCCAACATCAGCTTGCGGGAAATGGCTCAAAAACAGCCTCAAACAACAGCTGAGTTTGCAGGCATCACCGGGGTGGGTAGCCGCAAGCTGTCTCAATATGGTGATATCTTCACGGCTGAGATACGTAACTTTCGCGAAGAAGAAGGACTATCAGGAACTCCAGCCAGGACAGTGATTTCGCGTCGCCGCAGCTAGTGACTCGCCTCAACACCTCTACTTATTCATGTTTCCTCGCATGTCTTGCACTTGTTGATTGAGTTGAGTCATTTGCTTCGTTTGCTCCCACATTTGATAGCCGATAAAGGCATTGATGACCAAAAGAATAAACAACGCCATGCTAGCCAGATGCTTCAGCGCCCGCGAGTCGGGATGCTCTACTCCATACCCGACTTCTTTTACCAGATTATGAGTTGTGTTTTGGACGGCTGTCTGAAGTTCTTCAACCTCCGATTCCACTTGAGCATGACCATCAGTGCTTAAAATTTTAGGATTTTGAATTTTAGTCATAACACACCCCTTTGAAGAGTTTGAGGTTGATTTTTATGTTTTTCATCCTAAAAAAGAAAATGTAAGGAAGTTGTGAGGCTTTAAGTAGAAGGCGCGAGGTCTTGTATCTTCCGGTTGCTGGGCATTTGAAAGAGAAGTGATGCAATTTAATGGAATAGTCTTCCCTTTTGCCAAAAGTCTGTGTTACTATCAAATACCGTTCGGACGCATAGCTCAGTTGGTTAGAGCACCACGTTGACATCGTGGGGGTCACTGGTTCGAGTCCAGTTGTGTCCATTTGTACACTTCCAAGCAGTTGGTTGCATGTCATTTGCATCTCAACGGAAGGTTTTGTCAGGCTTTTAGTCTTCTGTTTTGCATCCCAAATGCGAACGTGGAAAGAATTCTTCCAAGAACCCTTTCCACGCAATCTGTTAATTCAAAACATTTTCAGGACTTTAGTAAAGCAACTAATGAGTGAGCGCTTTACCTGAGTAGACGAGTAACCCTCACGTCATATTCCACTCCCTGTGGATGGTCACTTCTAGCCTGCGATCGCGCGATTCCATCTGCTAATTTTGTTGATTCAGCGTCAATTTCGTAGCGGGTTGTGCCACAGCGGCTATGATTAGTAGCTGTTTCAGAATATTCTTTAACGTCTACTAATACTTCGTAAGTGTGCATTTTAGGTGCCTCCTTATAGTTGAAGCGAGAGGAGATGCAATTAGTATAGGAAGTCCTTTGGATCAAAAAGTCAAACTCATACAAATCTTCGCAGCCCGTAATTTTCTACTACCGTTTTTGCTGTTAATTAGTGAAGAAATGGTTGCCAAACGTAAAGGAATTCAACTAAGCCTTAATACTTGCGATTTGGTGATCTCAGCTAACGCAATCACACAGCCTTTAAGGTGTGTCAACTCCAGTTGCAACTCACTATCTGGTTAGCGGTGAAGAGGCAATAAGCCAGCTGCTGATTTGAGTTTGCGAATGATAATTCGCTTTTTACCGCGATCGCGCAAAAGAGCGCTTAAATTTGAGATATAGCAATTCAGGGACTTTTATAAGTTTTGCCTAGCTCTGTTAATTGAAAGTGGCACAAGCGCTTGAAGAGGTAATATTCTTAAACTGAGTGAAGGTTTCTTAAGTTGCTCAACTGCGTGAGCTGCGTCAATCATTGTTGCTCTGCTAGCAAACCTTTCTGGAGTAAATGAATGGTTGCCTTTGTCGTTACTTGCAATTTTGTCATCGGATTCATTTGTTTGCTGGTAGCATGGCAACTCGTTCGGTTGCGGCAACGCTTAGCCCAGGCCAGTTTAACGATGGATGCGGTTGAGCGATATATTCACCGGATCTTTAGCCCCGCACCCCGCTACATTTTGATGGGCAAAACGGGAACAAGTGGCCTCCGCGAAAAATATCAACAACTTGAGCTTCAACTGGCTCAGATTCAGCAGATCTTGGGGCTTTTAGGGGTGGGACAGGCAATTTGGTTACGACAGCGGCGATCGCGGGCTTTACGGGCAGCCGCCAACCCGCGTCGTTCTAAAAGTCGGGGTAGCAGAATATAGAGTAGAGTTGAGACGGGAATGGGCAATTCTTTACCCATACTTTTTTAGAGACAGGAGAGAGCTTATGTCAGATAACCGCTCAGGCAGTTTTTTGGGAGGGTTATTCTTAGGTGCGATCGCTGGGGCTGTTGCGGGAATTTTGGTTGCACCACGGGCAGGGCGCGAGACACGTCAGATTTTGAAAAAGTCAGCCGATGCTTTACCTGAGTTAGCTGAGGATTTGTCCTACTCGGTGCAACTCCAGGCAGATCGCCTTTCAGAAACGGCTGTGCGAAACTGGGACAGTACACTGACACGTTTAAAGGAAGCGATCGCAACCGGGGTCGAAGCGACTCAACGGGAGCGGCAAACGCTCGACGCGATCGATGCGACGGTAAAACGGGAACCGAAATCTGAATAACTTGTACGCTCTCATCTTGTCGAAATTACTGTGACTGATCCGCTTTTTTGGCTCGTTTTATCGTTTTTGTTCGTCACGATTAGCCTCACCCTTGTGCTAGCAGTGGCGATTCCAGCTCTGCGCGAAGTGGCACGGGCGGCCCGCAGTGCTGAAAAATTGTTTGATACCCTAGCGCGTGATTTTCCGCCAACGCTAGAGTCAATTCGTATGACTGGGCGAGAAATCAGCGACCTCACAGATGATATGAGCCAGGGGGTTCAAAGTGCCGGACAGGTTGTGAAACAGGTAGACGACAGTTTAGCCACCGTTCGGAAGCAAGCCAATAAAGTACAGCACGGCACCCGGAGTGTGATGGTTGGCCTCAAGGCCGCCTGGAAATCATTTACAAAGCCTGCGAAACCACCAACCGCCAGAAGATCACCCGATCGCCTGCCTGCCTCGGTGCGCCCAGAGATTAATCTGCCAGAAACGAGTCGGCACTTATCTGAAGATTACGCCTACACCGCAGACGAAGTCGCTCAAGCTAATGAGGAGTATATCGACAATCGCCACCCATTCATCACCAACGCTGAGGAAGATGAGAATCCGTATCCTGCAGCAAATCGGGGGGGAGACGAGCGATCGCTGTAAGAAACCGATGATTAGTCCCAACCTCTTCTCTGGTAAGCACTGTTGTGTATACACAAGTCTTCTGCTGTGCCTGCTCCCGGATTGATCCCTCCTAACCCCCCTTAAAAAAAGGGGGAACCGGACTCAAAGTCCCCCTTATTTCTAGCGAAGCGGCGCGTAAGCGCGGGGATTTAGGGAGATTTTGCAGGATTTTTTGGAATCAGCCGAGATCTGTATACACGGTAGCTAGTAAGCAAGAGGCTGGGAACTTCTTAGGTGTTAAACAACGCTGGGTTGGCGTTGCCCGACGAACTGGACAAAGTTGGCTAACAGCTTTAGCCCTGCTTGAGATGACTTTTCGGGGTGAAACTGGGCGGCCATCAAATTACCACGGGCGATCGCGGCGGTGACGGTTTGGCTACCGTGGGTGATGGTTGCGGCTGTCACGGCTGGATCGGTGGGATCGACGTAATAAGAATGGACAAAATACATCCACGGGTCGCTGGGCATGTCTTGCCAGAGGGGACATTCGGGCTGAGTCAGTTGCAGTTGATTCCAACCCATGTGGGGAATCGTAATCCCCGGTTCGGAGTGAAACCGCCGGACTTTACCGGGAACAATCCCTAAGCCAGGTTCGCGACCTTCTTCACTGGCATCAAACAAGATTTGCATCCCCAAACAAATGCCAAGAAAGGGTTTGCCGCTAGCGATCGCAGCCTTGATGGGAGCTTCCAAATCGCGCGATCGCAAATGTTGAACGGCTGGGTCAAACGCACCCACACCGGGAAGCACGATGCCATCGGCTTTTTCTAACTCAGCTGCAGAGTCGGTCACAATGGTAGTGGCTCCGGCGTTCTCTAGCCCTTTGCAGGCAGAGTGTAAGTTTCCCATGTCATAATCAACAACGGCGATCGCTGGCATTGTCATTTGCCTCACAAAGATTTCTGTCTAAAATTGTAGATTGTATAAGCAGATTGTTTCGTTGATACCAACGCATGAATCCTAGCCTGCTGCTCACATCCTTCGATATTTGGGAACCGCATCACATTACTAACTCTTCGGATGATTTGCTCGATGAGTTGACCTACCGCAAGTTACTACCTGCGAATACTCACCTATTACGTAAAATGCCCGTTCATTTTCAGATTGCACCGCAATTGGTGATTCGGGCGATCGAACACGCAAAACCAGATCTGATTGTCTGTTGTGGCATGGCAGAAAAACGGCACTGGCTTTCGCTTGAAGCAAATGGCAAATACATGGGTGAAGTCGTTCACACAACCATTAATTTAGAACACTTAAAGACCCAATTAAAGTTTACTGAAATCAGCCATGATGCCGGACTGTTTGTTTGCAATCACCTCTATTACACTGTTCTAAAGTACTTACAAAAGTCAGCTTTTGATTGTCCTTGCTTGTTTGTGCATGTGCCTGCTTTAAATGCAGTCAATACAGAGATGCTGGTGAGTGATTTTGCCCAAATGTTAGACATTTTGATGCAAGATCAAGTTGTTCAATCAGCGGCTTAGAGACAAGTAAGACCTTTCAAAAATTTATTAGATCAGGAAGTTGAAAGAAAGAATTCAGCCATCACTTTAGTAGGCAAATCCGTAATTCTAAAAAGGAAATTGTATTAGCAAAACCCATCAAAATAAGGCTGCTCTAAGGATCGCAAATTTAATAAATTCGTAAACTGTATGGGTGGGCTTAGTAAATCTATTTATGTTGTGTAATGGATTCAACGGCAAAACTCACCTCTGCCAAACATCGAATTTACTTGTTTCCATTCCTTAGATAAATGTTTTAGGATTTCAAGGCAAAGCTTACCGAACTTCCCTACTTGAAAAGTCAGAGGATTTGAGGAAGTCATTGAAGACATTTCTCGAACTTTCTTTAACGGCTAGTTGATCAATCTTCAGATTTAAATCTTTTGAACTGTTTAAATGGCTTTTGATTGAGTTATCTCATTAGGCCCTGGTCAACTAAAGATAGATTTTCGAAACTCTCAAGATAGATATTTCACTTCAACAAAACCTGTCTTACGGCTCCTCCAGATCGACCTGCTTTTAAGAAAGACTAAAACTAATTTGCTACCTGGTTCAAGAAAACCTGGCTATGTAAAAAGCAGCGTTATTGAGGATAAATCTATGCACCCAGAGTCAGATCGTCCTGATCGGATTGAGCAGCGGCAAGAGCTAATTGAGGAAGAAGAAGCCTTTCGCTTGCGGCAAGAAAAACGCCGGCTGGCACTCGCCCAGCGATCGATGCGATTTGACTGGATTGCACGTGCCATCTCTTACCTGGTTGGGGCGTTAGAGGTGTTACTGATCTTACGCTTCCTCTTGCGGCTGTTTGGCGCAAACACCGAGAATATGTTTGCCTCATTCATCTACAACCTTTCAGAGCCGTTTATCGCACCGTTCTCGACTCTGTTTGTTAGCCCTGTCACAGGTGGTGGCGCAAATATTTTTGATGTCAACGTGTTAATCGCGATGATTGTTTATGCCATTTTGGGTTGGTTGGCTTTATTATTTTTGCGATACTTCCAAGGTCGCTAGTCCATGATTCCTTTTTTGTTTGCATCTGTTTTGGCTCAAACTCCGGCTCAACCCCCTCAAATTCCCAGTCAAGAAGTTTTACTGCCACGGCAGATCCGGGTTTTGCCCGGTCAACTCGATAAGGTGCCTGTCTTTAACAGCAATAGCCCTGAGTTAGTGCAACAAGAAGGAATTCTGCTCTCTACTTTTCCCAAAGCAGGAATGGCAACTCCAGCCGCTCATTTGAACTTTGGTTTTAATGGGCGGTTTGACGTATTTGCCCATCACATTGCGAAAGCAGCAACGCCAGAAGACCTGCGCACGCTTTATCTGGGGGTGGTGTTGCACAATCCCGGCGATCGCCCGGTTACGGTTGATGTTTTGCAAGCAGCAAGTTACCTGAGCCAGCCGGATGCACCGTTTATCGAGCTGCCTGCCTACGTTGACAACAATCGCGGGGATGTTTACGCCGGGCCAGGTAGTCGCGCGATGAGTGACGTATTGCGCGGCAAACGGCAGGAAGATTTTCCGGCGCAGGTGGTGATTCCGCCTGGGGAAAGTCGCATGCTGATGAATTTACCAATTCCCGTAAAGACGTTGGAGCCACCGATCAATGGGCGATCGACATCGATTCGGCTTTATAGTGACGGATTAGTTTACGCGGCTAGTTTGGCGAAGTTTGCGGCGGTCGATGCCCAAGGCGAAGAACAAGCACCAACCCTGGCAGAGTGGGAAGCTTTGCTGCGCCAGGGTGGTTTGGCAGGTCCGCGCGATCGCACCCCGACACCACCTGAGCAAACCAGCGGTCAAGTTGTGTATGGGCGTGTTGCTGGTGTTTCAGAGGGATCTCGCTGGCAAACACAGATTGTGGATGATGCCAGTTCTGCCGACTGGGCACTGGCGATTCCTCCAGTGGGGGCTACTTTCTCCTACGGTTTGAGTTTGTTGCGGTTGGGTACTCACGGTACAGGGCAGATTCAAACCGCGCCGATGTTAGCCCGTTATCCTGATACAGCCTACGAAGCGCATGGCAACTACGCGATCGAGTACAGTTTGACCTTGCCACTAAGGAATGACACAAATGCTACTCAAACAGTCGCTCTGCTGGTAGAAACGCCGATTAAAGAAGAGAAGCCGAAAAATCCCGGAAATATGCGCTTTTTTGAACCTGTTCCCCGTCAGGTCTTCTTCCGAGGAACGGTGCGGTTGCGGTACAACGACGATCGCGGCTTACCTCAGACTCGCTACATACACCTCGTTCAACGTCGCGGCCAGCAAGGGGAACCGCTGGTGCTGTTAACGATGCCACCGGGCGATCGGCGTCTAGTGCAATTTGACTTTCTCTACCCACCCGATGCCACCCCCCCGCAAATTTTGACGGTGAAGACGCTCGCGCCAGCACGCTAAAGATCTGGAGACAAGCAAACCAGTCCACTTAAAAAGGCACCCTCGTGAGAGAGTGCCTTTTACTTAGCTTTCGACAACCACTAATCTAGAAGGTTGCGATCGCGAACGGATTAACCGTTGATGCTAGGAGCTTGAACAGCCACAGGTGTTGCATCACCAGCAGCCAGGTCAAGTGGGAAGTTGTGAGCGTTACGCTCGTGCATCACTTCCATACCCAGGTTCGCACGGTTCAGAACGTCAGCCCAGGTATTAACCACACGGCCTTGGCTATCCAGCACAGACTGGTTAAAGTTGAAGCCGTTCAGGTTAAACGCCATGGTGCTGATGCCCAGTGCGGTGAGCCAAATACCAACTACAGGCCATGCACCCAAGAAGAAGTGCAAGGAACGAGAGTTGTTGAACGATGCGTATTGGAAGATCAAGCGACCGAAGTAGCCGTGCGCTGCAACGATGTTGTAGGTCTCTTCTTCTTGACCAAACTTGTAGCCATAGTTCTGAGACTC
>DVDV01000363.1 GCA_015296075.1 Leptolyngbyaceae cyanobacterium M33_DOE_097
AGAACCGACGATAGTGTCAAATAACCCCCGTTCGCTCAACCGTTCTGGCTCTCTTGGCTCTCTCAGATGTCCTTACAATACAGGCATTTTCAGGACTTGAACAGCCTTTTGCCATACTGAGAATTGCTGGCGATCGCTCGTACCGATTGTGCCTGCCCAATCAGCCACCCCATTTTTAGCTGAACTTTTAGAAGCAAATTTTGACACCACCCAAGAGGTGCGTTACGCCATTCACCAGGATGTTTTGTGGGGTGTTTTTCAGCATAGTGTGGCAGGGCTATCGCCAGCGGATTTTGCAGCAGCCCTTCAACGCTTATTAGTGCTGAAGCAGCAGGGCATTGATGCGTGCTTCACCCAACTGATAGAAAAACGAGTCCGGCAGATTATCTCACTTGCAAAGCAGCAGGGACAATCGATGGACGCCACCCTCCAAACCCTCGACCATTTTTATGAGGAAGGTGTAATGGGTGATATGTCGCTTGGCACAGGAGCCAAAGAAGAAACCCTGGCAGCCTGGCGGTATCAGCTAGAGCGACTCTGGGATGAGGTCGAATAATCCTTAAATCGTGCACTAGGGAGTGCAATATTTGCGATCGCGATCAGAGCCTGGTTCTTGCCACGAGTAGGCAAAGTGGCTCAGAGATCGCAACTGGGGCACCGATTGGCGCAGGGCTTGCACTTGCACTTCGAGTGGTGGACGGTTGCTCGTTTTTTCTTGCCAAATCCCCGCTAAAACGGGTTTTACCTGGCTTGGATTGGGTGCAATCGTCAACACGCGGCGAATTTGGTTCACAATGCAGTCGGGCTTGCCACAAACCGCGTAGGACATGGGGTGCCACTCCAGATACTGTGGGAAATACTCCCAAAATTGCAGGCGCGAATCATAACCCTGCCCAACCGATTGGTTCCCCTCTGGAAAAAACACCACCCCTGCAGGCAGTTTGGCTCGTCTGACAGGTTCAACACCCACATTGAGAAACTCGTACACCCCTTGAAATGCATGGGCGATCGAGAGACGCCATAACTCCGACTGCAAAACGCTCACTTGCTGAGCCAACGGCAACTTTGAGAGCGGCTTATTGGTGCGCCCCTGCCACATGGGTTCACCCTCTTGGGGATATTGCTGATTCACATCTTTTAAATCGCTGACCTTTAAAAAGCCTTGCTGAAGGTAGCGACGCATTAATTCCATACCTTTGTAATTCAACGCGCGTCTAAAGAAGATCGTGCGGGAAGCATTGCCATAAATCCACAAATCCTGTACACGGCTGGTTACAGAACCCGCTCCAATCAAACGGGGGTAGCGCACATAGTCAAACAAAACCCCATCTGGTTTGTGGCGCATCACCGTATTCACCAGGTTGGCAAAGTCTTTGCGTGCCTGCGGATCGTAGGGATCGACAAAAGCATCATCAACACTGGTAAAACCTTGAGATCCATCGACTGGTGCGAGACGAGCGGTTAAAGTGTCTTGCCCAAAACCATTGCGTGCCAGCGCTTGGGAGCGATCGCCCCGATTAAAGTAGTCCGACCCAAAGTTTAGGGTAAACATCCAGGAATAGACCTTTAAGCCGCGATCGCGCCCTTTTTGAATCGCTTTTCCCAGCAGGTCAACGTTTCTAGCCCGCGTACCCGCCATCACCGAGCGCCAGGGCGTTGGATTTCGATCTTCAGGCAGCAATACTTTACTCGTCGCAAATGTTTCAACATAGACCTGGCTATAGCCCCGATCGACAATGCGATCCATTACCGCTTCCAGGCTACCAGGACGAGCATCACAGGGATACAGGCGGAGCCAGATCGCCGCTGTCTGAGGCCAGGTTTGCCGCCGACATCGTTGCAGTTGAGCTGCATGTTTCGCAACCAGACCTTTGTATTGATTAGCAGCTTTGCGATCGCCCTTTAATAAAGCCCGCAACAGGCGTGACTTCTCAGCGATCGCTTGGGGAGTTTGCTGGCAGTAAGGGGGGACTTGAGCCGTTGCTGAAGCGGGTGCCATCATGCTGGCAAATAAACCCAGAGCGGTCATACAACCGACTCGCTGCCAAAACTGAGCGGAACCTTGAGCAAGTTGCTGTGAGAAGGGATGATTTATCCGCATGGGAGAGAATAAAAAGTTACATGGCACATGGTGATTATGCCCTCTTCTTCACTGCCTGCGACCTTGAAAGTGGAATCTTTTTAAGGCTAAAGAGGGAGAAAAAAGAAGCCAGGAAACAGGAAAAATTTGACGCTAATGATCATGGATTAAATAAAACTGAATATTTTGTCGTCTAAAGGGGCAAACGGCCGCTCGCCCGTTCAAGAAATTGTCGAAGTTATTTAATTCGCGTTCCTAACCAGATTCGACAAGCACCAGTAGCGCTCCATCAAGTCAGATTCAGGAAGAAGTTGAGCTACCTAGATTTGGAGGGGATCACCAATCTGAATTGTTTTGCCTGCTTCAGAGTCAGGAACACGGGTGTTGATGGCTAAGCGAAAGAAGTGGTTAAAGCGCGATCGCTCAACCCAATCGGGTAGCGTCTCTTTGCGATTGGCAACAAATGTCTTTTGAAAGTTAGGGTAAGCTTCGCCCGTCACTGGATTGCGGGTCACAACGACGCATCGCTGACAGGGATTGACACCTAAAAACTGCACTGCACCAAGCTGAAAGGGACGGGTACTTTCAGCGGTTGTAAACAAACCGTCTTCCCAAAATGGAGGCACATCGCCAATTTCGATATTGGCACGAAACCGGGCACGAACTTCTTCTACGGTGAAGTCTGGGTACCAACTCGCGATCGCCTCCAGGGTTGCCGTGCTAACAATTGTTGGCCCTGGGGAAGCCGTGTCATCTGGAAAGCCCATTGTCAGGTCTTGCTTGAGCTGCACCGGAAAACCAAAATACTGGCTCAACCAGCTTTCTAAGTTTGGCTCACCCGCCGCTAAAGAAAAAGTTTGAGTTGGCTTATCCCCCTCAACGTGCAACGTCACCTGGCGATTGGCTAGATCGAATCGCGATCGCACCCGATGAATCGACTCATGCCGCTTGCCGTTGACGTAATGCCCCGCATCATCAAACAGGGCAAACTCGCGATCGCCTTGCAGTGCCCCACTTGGGAGAACAGTTGCAGCATCAACCCGAACGCTATTTAAAGACTTGACTGGGTAGAGAAATAACCCAACCACTCTAGGAGTTGCACTCATCAAAGAAAACCTTCTTTCTCCAAGGCTTCTAACTCTTCGATCATTTGTAGCCCCCGCGTGTCTCCCAGTTTTAAGAGAGCAGCCCGCGTGTCTTCGCGTACTCCCAGGTCTTTGTCTTCAACAAAAGTTTCTAGCAAAGCGTCTACGGCTGTCGCATAAACCACGTTGGAAGGCAGTTCGCGACACAGTTGCCCCACAGCCCAGGCACAATTACTACGCACCGCAGCCACCTCATCTTGCCGCAATGCCTCAATCACCGCTGGAATGGCGGCAATCACGCATTCGTAGCTGACCTCTGACATTTGAGCGAGCGAGCTAGCAGCCCACAACCGCACCGCTGGAATGTCGTACTTAAGGGCATTAAGCAAAGTTGAGAGCGTCCGGCGATCGCGGCAGTTTCCCAAGGCCCAGACAATGCCCTTACGCACATAACCGTTAAAATCTTCGGTGTAACGGCTGATCAGTGGCTCTACGGCATCCGCACTGGGGTTGCGCCCTAACCCGTAAGCCGCACTCACCCGAATCAACGGGCAGGCTTCATTTAACAAGCGAATTAAATGCGGAATTGCACGAACGTCTTGCAATTCACAGAAAGCTCGGGCCGCCAACATCCGCTGGTTTGGGTCAGAGGCTTCAAGCAATAGCAACATCTCCTCTGGATCTGGCTTCGGCTCATTTACCACCTCTTCCATGTGATCCAGAGGACTGTCAAATTCGACTTCTACGTCGAGCAGGCTTAAGTCATCATCGTCATACATACTGTCACTTTACATTACAGGATGCGACTAACTGACACCTTATCCTAAGAAGTTATCTTTTTTAAGAAGCAAAAGTCAGAGCGCGATCGCCTCCTGCTTCGATGTCTAAAGGCTTTTTGAGCGTTACTGCGTCACACTTCAGCAAGGGTTTTCTACAACCTTCTACCCAACGTTAGATTTAACTGACTCGATGCAATTTTGGTTTAAACAACAGGCCTCACAGTCCTCTGTAAAGGGTTGGCTGCATCGCTTCACCCTCATTTACCGCTTTTGTGCGCGTCTGCCTGCCACCCCTAAAGCTGCCGCCACTCCCACACCAAAGAGAGTCGCAGGCTCAGGAATTGGCTGTATCGGCTCAATCGTCTCGAAGAAAAGAGTCGCTCGATAAATTTCGCTTGAAAAACTAGAAGTATAAGAGTTTTCAAACGTTGGAGGTTCGTAGTAGGTCGTTGTACCTTGCATGAACGCGTTTAACAAATTGAGCTTGGTCATGAAAAATACATTGCCGGAGTAGGTTGAGCAACACGAACCCGGACGCCCCTCACTACCTGAGAAAAACGTGTTGTCACTCTGACCAGTGATGCTGACTAAATCTCCATCGACAAAATCGAGTCGAACATCGTTGGCAAGGCTTAGTTGCAGGATTGCCGGTTGAGGATCAACGGATCCATAAGGTAGGGAAACAGCCCCCTCAAGCAAAAACTGCAACCCATTGACTTCTTGATTTAGCTGGTCGAGACGAATTGACTCTAAGCCGATCGCCGTTAAGCTAAAGTTCTCTTTTTCGCTTTCGTAGGCCAGGTAACCTGAAAAGTTACTATCTGTTGAACCCAAGTAAAAATAAGCCGCTTCCACAGGCTGAAAACTTGCGGATCCTAAACTCACAAATAAGGTGATTGCAGGCAAAAATATCTTCTTAAAGTGATCGGATTTCAGCAACATTTTGTATCAATCCTACTCAATAAAATTACTGGTATTAGTCTTATAAGTCAGCAGGCTTAAACCTGGAGGACTTTAATAAAAAATTAAACAGTTACGCTCTAAGGTTTTTATTTCTTGAAGCAAAATTTTAGGCGCGATCGCTTTTCTCAGTCCTCTCTAATAACTTGCTCGGTTGAGGTCAGATTAGTTCTTTAAACGACATCTAAAGGCTGCTGCACGTGAATCTTAATTCTGGGGGTTAACGGCCACCGCTTTATAAAAGCTTTAAATTGTTTGTTCCTTCTAGGACTGCTGTAAATCAGATCAGCACCTTTTTAAGTGATATATTTTTCCGTAATTTTCTACGTAAGCAATGTAGCTATTCGCACTCCTCATCTTTTTAAGGTTTAGAGGTTTACCAAGCAAAAGTGGAGCGTTGCGATGAATTATTTTTCAACTGTGATTGCCCTGTTGCGCGATCGCCAAGCTTTTTTAGAAGAGATCCACGATGGCGTTAAGCTAAAAAGCAAAATGTCTTCTCTCTTGATTTCAAGCTTTTGTTTCTTTGCTGTGTATGGTTTGATCATTGGTAGCTATCATGCCCTTTATGGGGCAAACAGTGTCGGTTTTCATCCTCCCTTTCAGATTTTTTCCTCAGCAATTAAACTACCCGCCCTGTATTTAATTACGTTATTAGTTTGCTTGCCAACGCTTTACATCTTTAACGTACTATTTGGCTCCAAACAAACCTTATCGCAACATTTCACCTATCTCTTAACAGCCATTTCAGTGATTGCAATCTTGCTACTTGGCTTTGCTCCGGTCACGCTTTTCTTTTTAATTACCGTACGCGATTACCACTTTTTCTTATTACTAAATGTCGCAGTCTTTGCCTTAACTGGCATTTTAGGAGTGTCATTTCTTTACCAAGTTATGCGCCCGATCGCCGATGATGACGACCAGCAAAATATTAAAATTCGCACTAGCATTTTGCGGTTTTGGTTAGTGCTCTATGGGTTTGTGGGGAGTCAACTTGGTTGGACTCTGCGCCCCTTCTTTGGCTCACCCGGCCAATTTGAGCTATTTCGTCCGAATGAGGGTAGCTTTTTCACAGGCGTTTGGAATGCGTTAGTCAACCTGCTAACAAACTCATGAGTGAGCGTTTAGAGTCCCTAATAATTTCTGAGCGAGAAGTTGAAACCCTGACAGGTCTAGAGGTTAGCCCAATCTTTGTCGGTGGCGCTTTGACTGGCATCTACCGCCCGTCGGTGCTGGGCAAGCCAGGGCATCGGTTCTACATGCTTCTCACAGAGCTGATTGTGGCTGCCCTACTGTTTATGGTGGCAATTCCGATTGGGTTGTTTTTTACGCGGGGACAAAGCGGCGGCATTCAAACCGGGGGGGCGATCGCGCGTTTTTTGCTACTGACAACCCTGCTCGCCATCGCTGGTTTAGGGATACGCTATCGCTTCATGCGAATTCGGCAAAAACGACTCAGGCGTTTGCTGTCACTGCTCGACAAGGTTGAGCAGTTTAATGACATTATTCGTGCGATCGCCTTATCTCAACAACTATCCAGCACCGCACCAGGCGAACCAAGCAGCATTCACGAAGCCCTTGAACTGACGCGCAGCAATCTCACTTATGGGTTGACCATTGAGCGAATTTTGCGAGAAAATCAAGGGCTTTTAACCCGCCAACAAGAGCTGCTGAACAGCCTGGAAGCCAATCTTGTGACGTTGCGATCGCTCGAGTTAGAGCAGCAGGCCATCACCTATCAACAATTGATTAAGGATGCGTTAGAAATTGGGCTGAGTGTGCAGCAAGAGTTGCAAAAAGTTGCTCGTTAACACGGAGCCTTTCGAGAAGCTGCTAGGCTAGAAGTTTGCTAAAAAAGTAAGCAGAACTCAGCTAAGCCGACTAAGGTATGCCGATGGATTTGTTGGAATATCAGGCCAAAGAACTGTTTCGGGAGGTGGGTATTCCGGTGCCCCCCTCGCAGCGCATCGAACACCCCAAGGATATCAAGGGGCTAACCATTGCCTATCCGATCGCGCTCAAGTCCCAGGTTTACATTGGGGGGCGAGGCCGCATGGGTGGGGTGCGGTTTGTGGAGAATACGATTGATGCGATCGCGGCCGCTCAGAGCATCTTTAACTTACCGATCATGGGCGAGTATCCTAAAGTGTTGCTCGCAGAGGCAAAGTACAACGTCGAGCGAGAATTTTACTTTGCGGTTATTCTCAATCGCGCCATTCGTCGTCCGGTTTTGTTGGGTTCTATCAAAGGTGGCATTGACATTCAGCAACATGCTGAGCAGATTCAACACGTTGTTGTTGAGCAAGAGTTTTCACCTTACTATGCTCGGCGATTAGCGATCAAAATGGGCTTAGAAGGCAGCCTCATTCGTTCGGTAAGCGATATTGTCGAGAAAATGTATCGCCTTTTTGCCAGTCGAGACTTAGATCTGGTTGAGATTAACCCATTAGGCATCAGTCAAACGGGCGAGTTAATTGCGCTAGATGGCAAAGTGAGCGTCAATGACGATGCGTTAAAACGCCAGACCGATCTGGCCGATCTAATCGTTGACTCCGGCGGAGATGGGCACAATCCCCAACAGACGCGGTGCCCGGTGTTTCTAGAACCAGATGGGCAGATTGGCATTCTCTGTAATGGCACTGGGCTAACCCTTGCAACGGTTGACCTGATCTGTGGGGCAGGGGGCAAGCCTGCGGTATTTTTGAACCTGGGTAGCGAAACCCAAACCGATTCTTCTGCCGAGTCACTCAAGGAACAATTGACTCAAGGGCTAGAGCAATTGGCGCAAATTAAGCAAGTCCGTGTGTTGCTGGTGAATTTGGTTACAGGGCTGTTGTCGTACAGCGAACTGGAGACGGTAATCGCGGCTTTTTTAAATCGGCGATCGCGCGAGCCACGGGGTGTGAGTGAAATTCGTCCCGACACTCTGATTACCCACACGATTCGCATTCCTCAAATGGTTGTGCGGCTGATGGGTTGCCCAGAGTCAGAAACCGATGATAACAACGGTACAAAAACGGACTTGCTGAGTGGTGCAGCTCAAGTTGCAGTCGTGACATCCCTTGATGAGGCCGTCGCTCAAACCGTTGCGCTGGCCAAAAACAACAATCACGCTTGAGCAAACTGAGAAAATAGAGTGCAGAACTTCCCTGACTGACTTAGTACTGTAAACTAGGCAGGCGATCGCTGCCTTGCACCGATTTCTGAGGTGTAAAGGGATAGACAGAAATGCATTCAAAAGTTTTCAACATCTCTAAGAATGCATAAATATGAGGCGGTTGATCCACTTTTGCCCTGATCGCAAACCGAATCGTTCTAAAAAAAGGATTTGGCAAGCTATGCACCTGAATCATCGCTGGAATTGGCTCAGCCGCCAAACGCGGCAAAATTGCGGCCCCTAAACCTTGAGCAACCATACTCACAATGGTCGAGTCTGACTTTGCTAAATACTCTGTATGAATCGTTTGGCAATATCGTTCACAATGTGCGTACGCTTGTTTATCTGATGTGAATTCATTGGCAGGCACAATCAGCGGATAGGTCTTTAATTGCTGCCAGGTCAACTTTGAATTGATCAGATGTAGAGTTGGAGGAAGCAACACAATATACTCATCTTGCAAAAACTCCCAGGTCTCAAACTCATCTCCCATAAAATCATCAGTAAAGCCAATATCTGCAAGTCCTTTCTGTAAATCCTCTTCTACACTCTTTTCATCAAATTGTTCTACGACACTGACCGAGATCCCTGGAAACTGCTGTTGAAATTGGCTGATAATGACCGGTAGGATGTGAGTCGCGACACTGCGAATCGAGGTCAAACGCACCTTTCCCTGCTTGAGCCGTCGCGTCAAATGTGCCTCTTTCAAAATCTCTTCTTGCAGGTTGACCATTTGCCGAGCGTAAGCCAAGACGCGCTCACCTGCCGGAGTTAAACTCGCCCCATGTCGCCCCCGCGAAAAAAGCGCAATCCCTAGATCGGTTTCCAGAGCCGCGATCGCGTTGCTTACAGCCGACTGCGACAGCTCTAGCTGCAAAGCGGCTTCACTAAAACTATTGCACTCAGCGATCGCGATCAGCGCATGTAGCTGAGACAATTTCATTTGGCTTTGGTGCTTACGTTTCATAGCTTTTTGGCAGGGTAACACACATCATTTAGGTTGATTGTTTCAAAAACCAAGCCAGCTTGACGTATCGTATCTATCGATTTTTGTGATGGATGTAATCTAAAAAGCGTTTTGATTTCTTTTGAGGGTTTACCTACTCTGTAGGCATGTTTAGGACTAATAGCAATTGTGTATGAGGCTACCTATTACTGCTGATCTCTTTAGGGCGTGCTTTGAAAGTCCAGGAAAGGTGTTTTAGTTTTGGAGGATCCTAGCCCTCTTGAAAAGGGGAAGAGGGATTACCTCAATTTAAAGGGGGGATAAGGGAGATCCCGTTCTATAGATCTTCATAGCAAACTGGTATTAGGCGGCAAAATATTCGCTTTCATCTAATTTTTAATCTTCATTAAAAAGAGGATTTTTGGGGAAGTTAACAGCACTGATAATGCGATCATTTCCACACTTTAGGTTTCTTCTTAGTTGCAACCAGTTGTTTTTGAAGATTAATCTATTAATTTCCTCGCTAATGCGGCATTAAAAACTCAAGCAAACCAACATAAACAGGATGAAGAAAAACCACTAGACCCTAAAAGGATCTGATAATTTTGAGTAGAAACTTCAGCCTTTAACATCAGAAATCCAAAGGTTAAACCAGTTATCTTGACCAGCATATGTTGGCCAGGTCATGATATTTTTATTTTGCATATTTTATCCATAAAAATTTGTATCAAGATTGAATTGATTTTGTTTCAGAAATCACATTTGTTCAGTATAAGTAGTGCAATAAATAAAACAAGTTTGTTTAACTAGAGAAAATAGAGAACTCATTATTTAATGAGTCTATTTAAATAGGTAAGCAAACTTTTCCCTAAAGGCGATGGTCATTTGAGGGCAAATTTAAGGGGGATTCTTTCGATTATGCTGCTAGCTAAAGCTATTCCTGTGACCGTGATTACGGGGTATCTCGGTTCCGGAAAAACCACATTGCTAAACCGAATCTTGACCTACGAACATGGCAAAAAAGTTGCTGTAATTGTCAATGAGTTTGGCGATGTAGGTATTGACGGTCAACTTGTGCTGAATGCCGACGAAGAAATTCTAGAAATGAACAACGGCTGCATTTGTTGCACCGTCAGAGGCGATTTGATTCGCATGATTGGGAATTTAATGGACAAGCAAGAAAAGTTTGATCATCTGGTGATTGAAACAACTGGACTAGCTGACCCAGCACCCGTAATCCAATCCTTTTTTGTCGATGAAACGATGCGAGCTAAGACTGAGTTGGATGCGATCGTCACAGTGGTTGACGCTAAACATATTTGGGAGCATTGGGATAGCAGCGAAGCCCAAGAGCAAATCGCCTTTGCTGATGTGATTTTATTGAATAAGATTGACCTGGTTTCTGAAGAAGTACTAGAAACTTTAGAAAGTCGAATTCGTGCGATG
Organism: Leptolyngbyaceae cyanobacterium M33_DOE_097; assembly: GCA_015296075.1. GTDB lineage: Bacteria > Cyanobacteriota > Cyanobacteriia > Leptolyngbyales > Leptolyngbyaceae > DSRU01. The sequence continues at coordinate 10,454 of DVDV01000363.1, forward strand.
AATGCTTTTGCAAAAGTCCACCGCACTCAAAATTGTGAACTAGCGATCGATGCAATTTTAGGAGTTCGAGCATTTGATTTAAAGAATGCGTTATCCATTGATCCTGACTTTTTGAGTGAAGCCGCTCATGAACATGATGAGACTGTCTCTTCAATTTCAATTGTTGAATCAGGGGCGATCAGTAGCAACAAACTGAGTACCTGGCTGAATCAATTAGTGCAAGCTCAGGGCAAAAATATCTTTCGCATGAAAGGGATTTTGAATGTCGATGACGAAGATCGCCGCTTTGTACTTCAGGGTGTTCACATGCTGCTGGATGGGCGTCCCGGCAAAGCCTGGAAGCCCAACGAAAGTCGTCGCAATGAGATGGTTTTTATTGGGCGAGATTTGCAAGAAAACGTGCTAAAGCAAGGTTTTCAATCGTGTCTCTTATAAATTTAGAGCGTTGATTAGTTCAACCTTAGTGTTGAAAATTTCATTACCTCAAGTCATTTGGTTCCATTGGTGATGATGCCCTTCTTACAAAAGCGAGCAGAAGGGTTGGGTGTACGAATTCGTTGATCTGCATGGGGAATAAATGGAATGAAAAAACTAGACGCTTACAGTGTCAGCATTGGGGTTTTAGGTGCGATAGATACCTTTCTCACTGCGACAGTTCTGCCGATTCCAGTCTGGGTAACATTTATTGCTTGGGCATCCTTCTTCATTCTGGGGGGAAAGAAGTCAGGATTAATCCAAAGCATTGCCTCTAACCTGACTGGAATTGCGATCGCCTCTTTAACATTACTTGCCATCTCCATCATTGGGGGCAGTCCGCTGATTGCAGCGATTTGCGTGGGGTTGGGCAGTGCTGCCATGGTGCAGGCTTCCAAGGTGCCAATTTTGACAGCGATTCCCGCGATTGTGTGGGGGTTTGCTTCGACTGTGGGCACAACTGTCGCGACGGGCAAGCCGATTACCACACCGGGAATTGATAACCCCGCGATCGTTGCTGCTGCTGCCATGATTATCGGTGGTTTGTTTGGTTATCTCTCTGAGCTATGGGGCGATGCCATGACCAAACCAAGCGTGGTCGAGCGTGAGCAGACTCGCGTTTAGAGATTGAGTGTTGGTTTACCCTGCGTTTTGATGCGTTGATTTTCTAGAGGAGAGCGAATGAAGCTACAACACTTTATTGGTGGGCTGGAAGGGCTAGAACCTTCTAGCTTTGAGAAGCGAGTTTTTGTGCAACCGTGGGAAGAACGGATCTTTGGCATTCACGTTGCGATGATGGCGTTGAGTAACCATCTCGAAGTCAATCAGACGGTGCCAACCAACTTCAAAAGCTTTTGGACGTGGGGACATCTGCGCACCGGGGCAGAAAACATGAATCCCTTTGATTACTTTAAGTACCGCTATTACGAAAAGTGGTTGGGCGGCATTTCTGGCTTTTTTGTTGATTCTGGCTATGTCTCAAAAGACGAACTGGATGCAAAAACAGCTGCTTATTTAGAGAAACTGGATGCACCCTTACCAGAGGGAGGTGAACCCGCGATCGACGAACAAGTCATCGAGTATCTGAGGGTCGGGGATTCACCGAAGTGTGATGTGCCTGTTCAGCCCAAGTTTAAGGTTGGGGATGTTGTGACGGTTCGCAATCCTCCTCCGGCGGATCACTGTAAGCTACCGGGCTATCTCCGCACCAAGCAAGGGGTGGTTGAAGAGGTTTATGAGGGTGCCTACAACTACTACTTTCCCACAGGTGATGGAGTGGGTGACCCAATGCCAATCTATAACGTAAAGTTTGACTCTCATAGCATTTGGAGCAATTTCACAGAGCCTAGCACAGCCATTTATGTGCAAATCTTTGAAGGCTATTTAGAAGATCCAGCCTAGTCTTTCAGTTATTGATTGTGTGTATTAAGGGAATGAAAGAATGAGTGAAGCTGTTGACCGCGAAACTTATAGCGCTGCCCGAGTGCGTGCGTTAGAATCCCTGCTGATTGAAAAGGGACTCATCACGGGCGAAACGGTAGACAAGGTGCTTGAGTTTTTTGAGAAAGATATGGGGCCGTTTAACGGTGCCAAGATCGTAGCAAAGGCTTGGGTAGACCCTGAATTTAAGCAACGATTGCTAGATGATACCCCTTCCGCGATCGCCGAAATGAGCTTTCCGCGCGGTATGGCGGGTGCTGAGGGTGAACACATGAAAGCCGTAGCGAACGAACCCGGAGTGCATAATCTGATTGTGTGTACCATGTGTTCTTGCTATCCCTGGCCTGTGTTGGGTCTGCCGCCCTACTGGTTTAAAGACCCCACGTTTCGGGCGCGGGCAATTCGCGAACCACGCAAGGTGTTGCAAGAGTTTGGTCTCGACATTCCAGAGTCAACCGAGGTCAGAGTTTGGGACACCAGCGCCCAGATTCGCTGGTTTGTGGTGCCTGAGCGACCAGAAGGAACTGAAGGCTGGAGTGAAGATCAACTAGCCGCAGTCATTAGCCCAGAAGCAATGCAAGGTGCCGCCAAGGTCGTCATACCAACTTAGAAATGGAAATTGAATAAGTTTGATGTTTGGCAGGGGCAGGTTTTGCCGTTAAATCCATTGCAGGGTTACAGATGGGCCTGCTAAACCCGCCCGTACAGTTTGCGGATTGATTAAATTCGCGCTCCTTAGCGAGTTAAGCCTTAAAGAATTAGGAGGTGATCATGCAGATCAAGTTTGAGCAGTTTGCCACAACCAGTATGTTGGGCAGTGAAGATGCCCCTCCGCGTAGCAATGGCGAACTACTGTTTGCACGAGATTGGGAGGGTCGCGCCTTTGGCATGGCGATCGCCCTCTCCAAAAAGGGACATTATGAGTGGGAAGATTTTCGCCAGGGGTTGATTGCTTCGATTGCTGAATGGGAAGCCAGCCACTGCAAAGACGACCCCGATTGGGACTACTACCAGCGCTGGTTGCTGGCACTCGAACGGCTGACCTTAGAAACTCAATTAATTGATCCCGAAGAACTGGAAAGACGGACATTTGAGTTGCTTGCTCAGGCTCAAACAAGTTCGCCCAATGCTTAAGTCTCACTTTTCAACTGTGGCTGGTCAGTTCCCTGTATTCGCTGGTGGTTAGGTGTTTCACACATATCACGAACTCCATTCAACCAATCGTATCTAATTTATTTGGACTGTAGCGGGTACGTTTTTGATTCCCTGCTACTGAAAGGCTGAACATTGTGCATTTAGGTATTCGCGTATTTTTCTGTGAGGTAGCATGACCCATCCATTTCCCCTGGCAGCAACCAGTTCTTTCTGGAAGCGATTCTTCTCAGCCCCTACATGGATTACGAGTTTAGGGCTTGTTCTATTGGCCTCTCCAGCCATGGCTCACCATGCAATGGAGGGGAAAACGCCCAGCACCTTTGGGGCAGGATTTTTGTCTGGGCTGGCGCACCCGATCATCGGGCCAGATCATTTTGCCTTTGTGGTGTCTCTGGGCTTGCTGGCAGCCCTTAAACCACAAGGCTTTGGCATCCCGATCGCCTTTTTGCTGTCTGCCATGCTGGGTACCGCCCTCCACATCACCGGAGTTGAGATCCCTGGTGTTGAGTTGTTGGTTTCCGGGTCGATTTTGGTATTTGGGATTCTCCTGGTGGTCAAGAACAGCCCTGCCACACCGGTAATTATGGGTCTTGCCTCACTTGCAGGGATCTTTCACGGTTACGCCTATGGAGAGTCCATTTTTGGAGCTGAAACAACGCCCTTGCTGGCCTACCTTCTGGGCTTTACAGCGATTCAAATTGCGATCGCGGCGAGTGCTTTTGGCATCAGTCGGCGTCTACTGCAAACCAGCAAAAATCTTCAGTTGCCTTCAAACTTCCGCTCAGCCGGGTTTGTGCTTTGTGGAGTCGGTGTTGCTTTCTTAGCGTCTCAGATTGGTGACTTACTCTTTGCTCTATCAGCCCCCTAGACTAAACTATACGGGTGCTTTCCGTTGTACATAATTATTTTAGAAGTGGAGTCGAGAGATTATCTTTTGGCTCCACTCTAACCCGTTTGGGGCAATCGCCCTTTAGATTTAGCAGCCAACGCTCAGTTGTGTTGCCCAATATGGCTCGCGATCGCTGTTTAATTTTCTACTTTTAGTTTGAAAGGAATCTTTTGCTGCTAACCTAACACCATTCGTAAAAACATAGTTGCCTTTAGTCAGTAACCATCAATTCAAAGTTCTAGGTATGCCTTTGACGCAAAAAGATGCCTGTTTTCCCTCAACGAGTAGTTGCGGCAAAAGAATAATTCGTTTAGCTATCCGAATTGCAACAGAGCAGTCAAAAAGTTAATCGATAACAAATATTTTTACCTTTTCTCCTGCATCTTTGAATCAGGCTCGTTTTTTCTTATGGTATGTAGACTGACATGATGCGTATTGCCAAAAATGTTACCGAACTGATTGGACGTACCCCCTTAGTGCAACTCAACCGTATTCCACAGACAGAGGGATGTGTGGCTCAGCTTGTTGTCAAGCTAGAAGGGATGAATCCAGCAGCGTCGATCAAAGATCGAATTGGCAAAAGCATGATTGAAGCAGCGGAAGCCGCCGGGTTAATCGAACCAGGTAGAACAGTCTTAGTCGAGCCAACAACGGGCAATACTGGCATTGCGCTGGCGATGGTGGCTGCCACCAAGGGATACCGCCTGATTGTAACAATGCCTGATACCATGAGTGCCGAACGGCGAGCCATGCTCAAAGCCTATGGAGCCGAGTTGGAGCTGACTCCTGGCAGACTATTTAGCCAGGGTGCTGTCGATCGCGCCAATGAAATTGTTGCCAGCATGCCCAATGCATTCATGCCGAATCAATTTCTGAATCCGGCCAATCCTCAAGTTCATCGTGAGACGACCGCTCAAGAAATTTGGAATGACACCGAGGGTCAGGTTGATATTGTGGTCGCTGGAGTCGGTACGGGTGGAACCATCACTGGCTTAGCAGAAAACTTAAAACAATATAAACCAGCGTTACAAGCGATCGCGGTTGAGCCAACTAACAGCCCAGTCTTATCAGGCGGAGAGGCAGGTTTACACAAAATTCAAGGAATTGGGGCAGGCTTTATTCCACCTGTGTTGCGGTTGGAGCTGATTGATGAGGTGATCCAGGTGAGCGATGCAGCGGCGATCGTTTACAGTCGGCGCTTAGCCCGCGAAGAGGGGTTGATCTCTGGCATCTCAACAGGCGCAAACCTTTGTGCAGCGATACAAGTTGGTAAACGTCCTGAGAATGCAGGAAAGCTAATTGTATTGATTCAACCAAGTTTTGGGGAGCGGTATCTAAGTACTGGTATATTTGATGCTGAGTAATTCTCTACTCACTTATTGTTTGTCGTAATGTTTTGCAACATCGAGATGGCAAACCCAAATATAAAAAACATCGGGGCAATTGGTTCTCAATCAATTTCATTTGACAACTTATTTCTTCAACCAAACTGGGATTACGCGGCTCTCGCTTACATTCTAGGCAGTTACATTAGTTCAATCGGTCTATTGCTACTCCCCTCTGGGTGGGCAAACGGATTAGGGGTGATTGGGTTAACCCATAGCCTTGTCTTATCGGCCTATATGACTCACGAATTTATACATCGGCCAATTTTCTCTAATCAACTTCTGAACTGGCTTGGTCGAAATTTAATGGGTTGGCTCAACGGTAGCTACTACATCCGCTTCCAAGAGTTACGGAAGATGCATCTGGCTCACCATACCAACCGCATCGACTACTGCCGCTTTCAACTTGTGCCTTTCTTAAAAGCTTTACCACCGCCGATACGATGGTTTTTTCTCGGCTCTGAATGGCTTTACTTCCCATCCCTTGCCTTTCTACTACGTATTCGCCTTTTGCTGCTTTGCCTCTGGAAACCTCACTCTCCGTTTGAACGAATCAAACTTATCTTTCTTCTAGTTCTAAGGCTATCTTTCTTTCTATCACTAGGACTTATCTCTCTAAAAGCGTTATTACTTTATTTTTTAGCTTATTGTTGCATGCTCCATATACTTAGATTTATGGATGCTTTTCAACATACTTATGAGTCCACTTCACTGGGAGGCTCTCTACCAGCGTGGGTTCAAGACCTACCGCCCCAAGTAGCCAACGTATATGAGCAAGCAAACACTTACTCATATGTGATTTCACAGGAGTATGCTTGGCTTAATTATCTATTGCTCAACTTTGGTTACCACAATGCCCATCACCAGGTCATGTATTGCCCCTGGTACCACTTATCAAAACTCGATCGCGCGATAGTTTCCGATCGCAAAGTTGCTAAACTTCCGTTTTGGAAATTGTTGAAAAATTACCATCGGTTTCGCGTCTCACGCATCTTTATGGGTCAGGGTGAAGTGTCTCCTCAACCCAATGGGTATCAGATTGAACGCTTTTTTGGGGCGATCGAAGTTTCTTTTCTCGTAATCCCAAAGTAGTTATATTAAATCCGGTTCATCATTCATTCAGGTTGCCTATGGGCTTTGCTTCGGCACATCTCGATTCGCTCGGTTCTGTCTGTTAAACCCGCCTATACAAATATCAGTTTACGTAAAGATGAATTCCTGAAATATGAATGACAGACATTAGAGGACAATGATCTACTTAAAAGTAAGGCAATTTATCTTACGCTAAACAGCCAGGACTGATGACTAAAACTTCTTCCATCGGATTCCGCAGATCTTCGGTTGAACCTACATGGTAGTAATGATGGTAGATAGTTTGTGGATAGTTTGAAAAATGTTGGATCAGATGTTCATTCTCACGATACTTATTTTTCTTCCACATTGAGTAGGCAAAGCCACAGGGCAGTTCTTTAACCGCTGCTGCTAGCTCATCTGCATCCGTCGAATCCCAGCGACCAAAGTAGTCGGTATGCCTGCCGATATAAGGGGGGTCGAGATAGACAAAATCATCGGCACGCGCTGAGGCAAGAGTGTCTCGCCAATCTTGCACAAGAAAATGCCAGTCTTTACCCTGCAAGACTTCTGCAACCCAATTAACCTGGTTACAAATTTTGGTGATGTAAGCTGGACGAAAGCGATCGCTCTTTTTACAGAAAGGCACGTTAAACTTTCCTTTAGCGTTAAATCGAATCACGCCATTAAATGAGGCACGATTTAGAAAAATAAAATCAAAGGGATTACCAGCCAGATTAAACCGCTCTCGCACTTCGTAGTAGTAGTCTGCTCCGCATGTCTCCAACTTCTTTCCTTCGACTTCCAGATACGTCCTCAAAGAGTTCGGCGAAATAATCCCCGACTGGATCGAGCGATAAACTTCGACCACGTATTTGTTTGTATCTGCAATTAATGCTTTATCCGGTTGAATGTTGAAAAGAACCGCTCCAGAACCCAAAAATGGTTCAATCCAACGGCCTTCACCATTCCACTAAATGCTCGCTAAAATCAGCGGCACCAGTTTTGTCTTGATGCCTTGAGATTTGATCGGAGGAACTTTTGGCTTTTGACCAGAACGTGGCAAAGGGAACATGAAAACGAAGCTAGCCCAAAGTCAGGATAATCAACAAAAATAACACCTGAATTTAAGCACTAATTATCCACTACGACTTAAGAAGTTTACGCTTTGCTTTGCTAACAAACTGCTGCATTTTCAACTGCGTGATGCGCCAGGATGTTAACGCTGGGATAGTAGCCGGATTGTTTTGCTGATAGTCAAAAAATTGGTTCACGTCATGTAGGATGGTGCGGAATCGCTGCACAATTTTTTCTTCGCGATAGTCTGCAAAAAATGATTCTGGCAACGTCACTGGCTGCCCGTGCGACAAGACTTTCAGGATTCGCTGCACATCATAATCAATTGCATAGCCAGCAATTTTTTGGCAATTAAACCCAGGGTCTAAATAATCGGCTAAGGCATGGTTCACGCTGGAAAAAACATGACAACCACAGGCGATCGCTTCCATTGGGGGCAACCCAAAACCTTCGGTGACACCCTGTAAGGTCCAATATTCTGCCGAGTCGTAGAGATACACTTTAGTGCGATTAAACAACTCTGTGAGAGAGTCAATAAACGAGTCTAAAACGTAAACATTGCAGCATTTCTGCAAAGCTGGCACAAGCTGATTTCTAACATACGTCGAGGTTTTGCGCGTTTGCACCAAGACATCAATATCTCGCGGCAAACCCAGATTTTGAAACTCGTCTGAAATTTGATTAGGCAAATAGTAGATCAGCGAATTGGGTGCCTGTTGCCCCCAGTACCCCATCGTATTACGACTGACTGTAATGATAGGAACGTGCGACGGTAGCCGAAACCCATAGTTCGAGCTATGCGCGTGATAAATCACATTTTGACGTTGCAAGCGGTTTGCTAATTTGGGTACGTCAAACCCCCAGCTCACCACAAAAATGCTGTCACGCTGTTCGCCTTTTTGAAGTAGGTCATCTAAAAACAGGTGCCCCTCTTCTCGCTGCCGATAAGTAACAACCGCTGCCTCACAAATTTGCTTGGCTAACTCTAATGTCTTGAGTTCGGCAAACAGTCCGCCGCAGGCAAACTTGCGGGTTGTACCAGGCACAAGAAAATACAGCGTTCTCATTGGTCTCGTATTCACAGCATTGATTAACAGTAGCAGCTCTCGCACTGAAATATGATTCTCGTAAATGAACGAGTTAGAGCCGCTCGCCCCTACCCACTCATGCGCTGAGCCGCTGCCTCAAAATCGATCGCGGCCTGGTTAGTTGCCGCCACATCAAAAAACTCGGCGGCGATCGCGGCTGAAAAGGTGAATGTGTCCAGCCCGTGAGCCGTTAGATAGAGAATGTCTTCAACCGAGCGAATGCTAGCCACCAGTAACCGCAGCGCGCTATCGACCCCAGCGATCGCCCGTTCCATTGTCGCGATTTCGTCTCGACCGTTGCGGCCAGCGTCGTTAATTCGGCCCAGATAAGGCGCAGCGTACTCAACCCCAAGGGCGATCGCAATCAGTGCTTGATGCGCCGTGTAAACCCCGGTAAGTGTGGTACGCACCCCCCGCTCGACTAACTGCGCTGTGGCTTCCGTTCCCATACGGGTAACAGGGACTTTAACGACAATCTCAGGGGCGATCGCGCCGAGTTGCAACCCCGTTGTGACCATCTCATCGACCGTCGCGCCCCAGGTTTGAATTTGAACCTCGCGAGCGCCCAAGTCTAACGCCTGCCTCGCTAAATCCTTTAAAGTGTCAACCTGACAGGGTACTCCGGCTCGCTCTAACAACAGGGGGTTACTCGTCACCCCATAAAACATCCCTGTCGGGAACCAGGTTTGCCAGTGTTGCACCTCCGCCGTGTCAAGGTAGAGCTGCAACCGTGAAGTCAGCAGGCGATCGCCACGCACCATAAATCCACCCCAATCAACACCACAAACGAAGCATAAAGCAGTTAGCTACGCAGGTTTGCAGCAGCCATTCCAGAAACCAGAAACTTCCACAGCATAACCACAAACCCCAACCCTACCTGGCTTCACTCACCCTCGATCGCATGTTGCTTGAGATCCGCAAGTGTCACGTACTCCAACGCTGCCGCGTGCGTCGATGCCAGCACGACAGGAGGGGCTACGCCATCGTCAAAGGCTTCCTTCCAGCGGGAGGCGCACAGACACCAGCGATCGCCCGGCTTCAATCCTGGAAAGGAAAACGCAGGTACAGGCGTTGAGAGATCATTGCCCTGAGCTTTGGTGTAAGTCAAAAACTCTTCCGTCATTTGGGCGCAGACCACATGCACGCCCACATCTCCGGCCCCTGTGCTACACACGCCATCCCGATAAAAGCCCGTCATGGGAGACGTGCAGCAGACCTCCAAGGGGCCTCCCAAAACATTCTTTCCGTCAGCCATTGCCCTTCTCCCAAAACTATTTCTTATAGCCTACACGCCCAGCTTTTGCCGAATCACTTCTTCCTTGTCACGAAACCCGACCAAAACAGCCGTGCCACCTTTGACAAACAAGGGGCGCTTCAGCAGCATGGCATCTTTGGCAAAGGCATCAACCCATTGCGCATCCGTCCATCCGTCTTTTTCAGGTCCGATCGCCCGATAGGATTGTCCCGAAGTATTTCGCATCGGTTTCGCGCCCAGGGCTTCGACCCATTCAGCAATCATAGTCTTAGTCGGGGGTTGCTCTTTAGTATTGATAAATTCATACTCCACACCCTTCCCCTCTAGCCATTGAAATGCCTTTTTGCAGGTGCCACAGTTCGGAATTCCATAAACCTGAAGTGCCATCGCTATCTCCATCACACAAATAACTAACTACCATGATTCACTGAATTTAGCCCCGTCAAGGAATAACCCAGCAAAAATCGCACTCTCTATTTTTGCCGCAGATGCACCACATCGTCGATCTTTGCCAGACTCACCCGCCGCACAAGCTCACCCCGCACCTCACCCGTTTAGACGAGTCATTGGTAGGAGGCAAAATTGAGACACCATCCCCTACTCTAGTAATTACAGTGAATTCCCACTTTTGTGGGTTCCTTGAAACTGTTGAGACTCAATTGCCTGACGCTTTTGTCAGGCATTTTTCTTTGTATGACCAACTCACCTGACAGATTAGAATACCAGGGTTGATGGTTTGGCAGGTGTATATGGCTCCGATCCCGGTTTTAGTTAATGGCGCAGCAGGTAAGATGGGGCGCGAAGTCGTGAAGGCCGTCGCGCAGGCAGACGATATGGTGCTGCTGGGGGCAGTCGATCGCAGCCCAGAGCATCAAGGCAAAGACGCGGGAGAATTAGCAGGCTGTGGTGCTTTAGAAGTCCCCATCACCGACCAGTTTGAGCCGATGGTGGCAATGCTGTCGCAAGAAAAAGAGCTGGGTGTGATGGTTGACTTTACCCACCCTGACTCCGTGTACGAGAATATTCGCTCGGCGATCGCCTATGGGGTGCGTCCAGTTGTCGGCACAACTGGGTTATCTCCGGCTCAGCTTAATGAGTTAGCCGAGTTTGCCGATAAAGCCAGCACTGGATGCCTAATTATTCCTAATTTCTCGATTGGCATGGTTTTGCTGCAACAAGCAGCGGCAACTGCATCTCAATATTTTGACCACGTTGAAATTATCGAGTTACACCACAACCAAAAAGCAGATGCCCCCAGTGGCACAGCGCTACAAACTGCACAACTTCTGGCTGAGTTTGGCAAATCGTTTAACCCGCCCCAGGTTGAAGAAACTGAAAAACTCGCGGGGGCGAGAGGCAGCACCGCTGATGCCAACATTCGGATCCACAGTGTGCGTCTACCTGGCTTAATTGCCCACCAGGAAGTGATTTTTGGTGCCCCCGGCCAAATTTACACCCTCCGGCATGACACCAGCGATCGCTCCTGTTACATGCCAGGAGTGTTGCTGTCGATTCGCAAGGTACGCCCACTCAAATCTTTGGTATACGGCCTCGAAAAGATTCTCTAGATCCTCTGTTGAATGGGCACTTGCCCCTTTAGACGGCAAAATATTCGATTTCATTTAATCCGTAATCCTTAGCATTGTGCGATCGCCCGTTCTTCAAAAAAGCAAGAGCGGGCGTTTTTTGCTAGTTTGCCTCCAGCCTCAGCCCTTACAGCAAGGACGATTTAAAGCACAGCTCAAAATTATTTTCTTGATCGGCAAACCCACACTTCTTAGTCCAGGAGCAAGCCTAATTCGGCTCACAGGCTCACCTTTAATTCTCCTTAAAGCCAAAAATCAGCCAGATAACGCAACATTTAGCAAGAAACCCTCCTGCGGATCCCTTGACCAGATAACAATAGATTTTTAAGATTAGACTAAGTTGTAGAACTGTAAAGAAAGTTTACGCATTTCTCAGTAAACTAGTTTAATCACACCCCATCGGTAACGTGCTTATGTCGTACCTCAAAGGCTTGAGTCAGGTGCAGAGTCAAACAGCTTTAAGAAAACAAGTTCATCGCCTCTTTTTTGGATTTTTAGCGGTCTGCTTGCTCTGGTTACTGCCCGCCGCGATCGCGCCAGCGACCTCAGCCGCTTATGCATTCAACAATCCAGAATTGCTTCCAGCCGAGCAAACGCCTGTAATTGACTTGGCAAAGGCGCTCTCTCCCCAAGAAGAAGAGGCACTAGCCCAAGATTTAGAAGCTTTTGAAGCGGAAACGGGTTGGAAGCTACGCGTTTTAACCCAATTTGACCGCACACCTGGCACAGCCGTCAAAGACTACTGGGGTTTAGATGACCACAGCCTGCTACTCGTTGCCGATCAGCGAGGTGGCAACCTGCTCAACTTTAGCGTTGGTGATGCCTTCTACCCATTAATGCCGCGCACCTTCTGGATCGAGTTACAAACACGCTATGGCAACCAATACTATGTGCGTGAGAATGGCGAAGCTGGCTCAATCATTGGTGCCCTCAACGCGGTGAAAGGCTGCCTCAAGCAGAATGGTTGTCAGGTAGTGCCTGGTTTACCGCAAGAGCAGTGGATTTTAACATTGGTCACTTCGATTGTCGGTGGTGTGATTTGTGGCTTTGCCGCCCATCCTCGCAAGCCGGGGCAAGCCTTTGCATGGCAGTGGGCACTTATTTTCTCGCCACTGTGGGGGATCTTATTTATCGCCTTCGGCATCGCACCCGTGATTACCCGTACAAGTGATTGGCTTCCCCTATTCCGTAACGTAGCAGGCTTCTTAATTGGTGCGTTGGCCGCTTATCTGTCTCCGTTCTACAGCCGCCCACCCAACGCCTCACAGGTGTAGCCACGCGATTGCTCTGGTTTAACAATTTGACTTAGCCAAGTAATTAGTTGCCAGTCGGACTCAAGCAGTTCAGACTGGCAATTTTTGTTTTGTTTGCCCAACACACAGCCGCAGTTCGCTAGCTAAGCGGGCATGGTGCCGCCTATATGACCATAAGAGAGTTGGCACTTTTTCTAGCTACCGCCATTCAGTCGCAACCCCATAATGACTAAATCGCGCTCCGTCTTGCCAAATTCTGCCACTTTGGGCAAGTAACCCCAGCGTTGAAAGCCAAACTGTTCAAACAAGAACAGACTGGGTTCATTATCAGCAAAGATAAAACCCAGCAGGGTCTTGATGCCAAAGGCGGGACTCCGCCCGATCGCCTGCTGCAACAACATCCGCCCAATGCCTTTGCGGCGGTAATCGGGCGAGACATAAATACTCAACTCAGCCGTTGTGTCATAGGCTGGCCTGCCGTAAAACGACTGAAAGCCCAACCAGGCAACAATGCGATCGCCAACTTCAACTACCCAGAGTGGGCGTTTACTGGGTGAGTGCCCTAAAAACCAATTCAATCGGCTATCAACCGTCACAGGCTCTAAATCTCCTGTCACCGTTTGATAGGGAATTGTTGAATTGTAGATTTCGACAATCGCTGCCAGGTCAGCTTGTGTTGCGTCCCGAATATTCATGCTGTAGGTCAACCATACGTTCTCGATGGAAGCTACCACAAACTGGCACTTAGAGAAGTTACCTGAAATCGTTTATGGCTAGCTCTCAACGTTAGGAACAGCCAATCTACAAAACTTCCCGCCGAAGGAATAATTTAAGCCCCTCGGCGTCGATTACAGGTCAGAAAGATTTTTTCTAAAAAGCGTTTGACAAATCCTGGATATATGGTGATAATGAAATTCGCGCCAAACACACGGACGCAACGAATACATGGGACTGTAGTTCAATTGGTTAGAGCACCGCCCTGTCACGGCGGAAGTTGCGGGTTCGAGCCCCGTCAGTCCCGTAGAAACTGAAAGACAAACCTTGGAATCTAAGCTGTTTCACAGGCATCCCAAGGCAAGAGATTTTTTGGACTTTTTGAGAAGTTGTGAATTTTCAGATCCACGACATCGCGAACTACTTTTTTCTAGCTGGACGAGGGGTTGTTTGGCGATTTCAGGCAGGTTAATTGACTCCAACAGGGCTTGCCACTCGTCAACAAGTGCTTGGTTTTGCGGCTCCTGTTGGCGCAGCTCGGCCAGAGTACTTATCGTGTCGAACCAAATGCCAGCGTCAGCGTAGAGGCGAAAACGCTCTTCAGGAGGGGCGATCGCGAGCTTTTGAGTCAATCCAGAGGATAGCTCAACCCGTTGAATCACGCCTTCAACGTAATCGGGAACAGCAGTTGAAGACTCATCGCGATCGCACCGAACGGCAAAAAGCCACCGATACGATCGCCCAACCTTGAGTGGGGGGGCGGTAGGCGGAATTTGAACCCGAATTACACCCGGTTGCGTCGGAAGGGCGATGGTACTGCGATAAATTTCATTTTCTGCATCATCTTGCAGCACAAACGTGGCTTGATAACCCGTTGCAGCCGCATAGGGGACGTAGAACCAGAGCGTTGGATGAGCCACAGTCGTGTATCCCCAAACATCCTCAATCGGAGGCAGTTTGGCATACCTTGGGTCTTGTTTCGTTGTGTAGGGCACCAGCGCCGTTAGAAGCGGATCAACCTTGGGACAAACACTTCGCTGCGCTCCGCCCCGCACCCGACCTCTGGGTGGTGGCCCCTGCGGGGGAGTCGGCATTCTAAATGCCTTTCGTTGAGGAGCCGCGATCGCCGATTCAATTACAACCAGGGTTGGCAGGTAGAGGCCAGTCACCGCGACCAAACCAACGAGAACACCGAACCAATATGATTTATTCATAACACTTCACCTAAAGGGGGCTTCAGGATTAGGAATTGGATAACCGTCTGAGCTTCACTACAGGCAGAGCAATTCCAATTCCGCTTGTGAGCAGCAGGGCGATCGCGGCTGGGACGAGTGGCACCCAGCCCCCAATTTGCAACAAGCCAATCGCTAAAACCGTGAGTAGCAAAGAGGCACCCGCGATCGCAGCAACTAAGCGTAAGCCCCAGCGTCGCAACGGATAGCGGGGAAAAAGTACCCAAGTCAGGGTACCCCCAACCATTGCCCAGGCACCTATCCACACCGCATCGCCCCAGAGCGGCCAAACCCACAGCAACGGTCGTCGATCCAGAACCGCGCTGAGCAGTTGGCTGACCATGTGCGCTTGCACAAACACGCCCGGTAAAGTCGTTTGTGGTGAAGTAGACAGGGAGGTTTGCCATTGATCGGGGGCTGTTTTCGCTGTTACGCCAATGATTACGACGCGATCGCGAAAGGTTCGTTCCATCGCTAGGGGAGGAACGCGACCCGACAACACATCGCGGAGAGCTACTGTATCTGCGATCGCCTCACCCCTGCGATAGTTCAACAAAATCTGCCCACCATTCGCATCAATGCCTTGATAGGCTCCTGTGCGGCGGCTCAAACGACGAAACACCGTGTCACCGAGGCGAAAGTCACCTCCAGGAGTAAAGCTCGGCTCCGCCCCATTAGCGACCAGATAGCGAGTCGCCAGTTGGGTACTAAAGGCAAACGTTGCCTGACAGTGCGACGTTGCTTCCGGATTCATAAACAGCAAGTGACGCCGTAACACACCGTCAGCATCGGGTAAGAAGTCGCTGAAACCCAGGCGATCGCCCGGAATCTCCTCCGGAGGACGAATACCGTTGGGGTCGTGCTCGCGATCGCTCACCTTACAAATGCCTACCAGGTTTTCCATTTGGCTAAGGCGACGAATTAGACCCGTTTCTTTTGGCTCGGCGGCAAAGTCGCGGTATACATCCAGCCCAATTACACGTGGCTGATATTTTTCCAATTGTTCGAGCAAGCGTGACAGTGCGGCATCCGACAGCGAAACCCCTTTCAAATCGTAATTTTGGCGTTGTTGCTCAATATCCTCATCGTCAATCGTGACGATCGCTAAGCGAGAGTCGGGCGCTTGAGCCGGACGCAGCCGCATCAGTTGGTCAAAGGCTTGCAACTCCACAGTTTGAAAGCCACCCAGAAGCCGAATCAAATTTACCAAAAGAGCGATCACCAAACTACTGCCAAATGCAGTCCTCCAGGTCGTTTGAGTTAGGCGCACAGGCTCTGAAGGTGGTCCCATCAAAGATTGCCAAGTGGGAGGCAGCACTGCTGGGTTTTGCCAAATAACAGGCAGCCATGTCGCACAGGGAAAAGTGGGTTCGAGGGTTTGCAGGCGATCGCGAGCCTCTCGCACCGCTTCATACAAGGGGACGTTTTGAGCGTAACCCGTCAAAAAAAACCGCAAAAAGGCCTGGGCAACCAGGTCAGGCACAGGTTCGCGCATCACAATCATCTGCGGAAGCTGCAAATCTGTCAGTTCACGCGCCAACCCTAACCCATCACAGGAGTTAAACACCGCAAGCTGTAGACCGTGGCGAACTGCTTTTTGCAAAGCGTGCTTGAGTTCCTTTAAAGACAGGCGATCGCTGGGGTTGAGATAAATTGAGCCTTGCTCAGCAGCAGCATCGCTATGACTATGCCCTGCAAAAAAGAGAACATCCCACGGTTGTTCCCAGAGGCGATCGCTGAGTTCTTCGCGGCGTGGCTCGACCAAAAAATGCACATCTGCGTGAGGCAAGCTCTGCAGTAACTGTCGATCGGCTTGGAGATCAATGCCTTCACTATGCCCTAAGATTGCCAGAATTCTGACGGTGCCAGAGGTCGAAGGCTGAACCAAAGGTCGGGCATAACTGGGGGCACTAAGGCCAATCTCTGCGTGGGGGTAACGCTCTAACAGATCAAGCTGATGCCAGGGCAGCCGTTGCAACAAGGGATGGTCTGTTTGCAGCAAAATGCGAATCGAATCACCGGGTGAAAGTTGCTCTAGCCATTTTTCGCGCAGAGGCCGGAACGGTTCAGAACGGCACCAATCGTTCAGCAGAGTCTGGAGCTTGTGCGCCGCAATCAGACAATCGGCCCGCGTTGACACATTTTTTACCTGACGAGTTGCCGCCGAAAGTCGCGATCGCGACCCCAGCGATCGATAGAATTTTTGCCATTGTTGGTAAGCGATAGGTAACTCTGGAAAAGGTGGTAAGTTGCCAACTTGCTCAACAGAGGGGCGGGCACCTTCATCACCAATTTGCAGCAGCACTGAAAACCCTTGCTCAAAGCTACCTTCACTAATTCTTAGAATCGCTAGCTTAGCCATCAATCTTAGAAAAGCCGTGTTTCAAAAATATTTTTGAGCTTCTAAAAAATTTCAAGAAATAATCTGTAAAAGATACTTCATCAAATCACAAACCATTCTTCGTAGTGATCACCCACAATCGTGATTCTGACTGCAAATGTTTCCCCTGGTTCTCCCTGAAATACGAGTTGAAGATAATCATCGTTTGCCTGGGCTTGTGCTTCTAGTAAGGGTGTCTCGGCTGACTCCATCACAGCAAGAGACAAACCCGGTTCTAAATAGGACGATCGCCCAAGCGGGTAAACTTGCAACAAAATTTCGACGGTGAGTTGATCGCGTTGAGTCAATTTGACAACCAGGGCGATCGGGTCGTGTTGCTCAAAGGTAATATATTTTGCTTGCTCACTTGAGACGGCAGGTTTAGCGACATCGGCTTCAACCGTTGCTGCCCCCCGAAATGCAAACGAGAGTTGTTGGGGATTCAATAATGATTCAACCGCTTGCCAACCGACTGTGATCTGGCCTGTGAGCCACTCGCTGAGACGCGTTGTTGGCGTAGTTTTGCTAGCGTGTTGCAACTGGTGCAAATGGTCAAAAATTCGTTCGGGGGGGTGCCATGCGTTTAAGGCAATTACTTCTTGGTTAACCTGGGGCAAAAATCCAAAAATGGTGGCAGTGGCGATCGCGTCATCCACATGCACAGCCAAATATCCAATGCGATCGCCCCAGGCTTCCGGCGGTATCTGGCAGCTCTGGGTCGCTAGACTGACCCGACAACACTCCAGCTTACCCAGATGCAAAATTTCCAAATCCGCCACATCCGCACACGTCCGCACAATCGGATTCCAACTATCACTGGCAGGCAAATTTGTTGGCACCCCCAACATTTGCAAATAATCATTCACCGCCCAAACCGCTAGCGTGTTGCGTTGCACTTGGGCAGCTTTGGTTGGGTTAGGCTGCTGCTGGGCAAACTGTCGCGCTATTTCAAACGCCGCTTGCGAAATCGGAAAATCGAATCGGGAATTGCCATTTGCCGGAGTGTACTGGGTCATAAGTTCAGCCTCAGATATTAGACATATCCCTCTGATTCGCCAAATTTACGCAGGCGGGGCAAACATTTTCGTTGGTAGAAACTGCTCAAGGTTGGAATGGGTAAGCCAAACTCCGTTGAGAGGTCTTTCCAACTGGTTTCGGGTGGTAACCGACGCAAGATCAAAACCTGGCAACTCACATCAGGTCGCCCCTCAATATGGGTCTGGCAAAGCTCACCTGTTGCATCCGCCTGTGCCCACGCCCACACGCGCTCTAAAATCGGCGGCACATCTGGCTCAGCCGCAACCTGATCTAACGGATCAAAGGTATCCGACACTTCCCCCGATCTCCCCGGCCTTGGACTCACATAGCGCTGTTGCTGCTGTTGGGCGTAAATGTGAAAGTCTTGCAACCGCCGCTTGAGGTAATAGTTGAGCCAGGTAACAACACTGCTACGGTCAGGGTTATAGCGTTCGCCAGTCCCGCGATCGCAAATGTTTTGGCAAAAGTAAACCCAGGTTTGTTGCAGCGCATCTGCATAGTAGGGCGATGGCTCTCGCCACAGGTTTGGGCTAACCAAACGAATCACCTGCGTCAGATAACGTTGGCGCAGTGGGCTACCTACAGGGTGTTGACACGCCTGGATGACTAATCGCCGTAGCTCTTGCAGGTCTGTCATAGATGCAGCTTATCAGACCGACCCGATTCGGCTCACAGCTTAATGTTTTGTAGCATTTGGAGGAGAGGAAAAAACTAGATGAAGACGAGGGGTTTATCTTTTAGCGGTGCGAAAGCTTCGGAGTCAAAACGGTAAAGGGTTGCAGGTCGTCCGGCGCCACGGGTTACTTTGAGACCAGTATCTGCCAAAAAACCAAGCTTTAACAGGCGTGATCGAAAGTTGGAATAATCTGAAAAGTTGTCGCCCAGCACCGTGGCATAAAACTGATAGAGGTCATTTAGCGTAAACAGCTCTGGCAAAACATCAAAGGCAACGGGGCTGTACTCTAATTTATTACGCAGGCGGCGGTGTCCATATTCCAAAATTTGGTTGTGATCAAAGGCAAGTTGGGGCACCTGACTGACGGGATACCAGGCAATGCCACTGACGCGATCGGCAATCAACTCGGCTTCGGCGTAACGCACCAGGGCAAAATAGCTAACCGATAGATAACGCACTCCATAGCTGTCTACGTTTTCGCGAGGGTCACGGTTTGGCCCACCAAACGTATAGAGCTGCTCTAAATAAAGGTTTCGGACTCGAATTTTTTCGGCCAAAATCCGATAGGCAGCCGCTTCGAGAGATTCACCCTGGCGCACGAGCGTACCTGGAAAGCTCCAAGAACCAAGAAAGGGTTCTTCTTGCCGCATTACGAGCAAAACTAAAAGGCGATTTTGAGCCGTATCGACGGAGAAAATCACATTATCGACCCCAACCTTGAAGTTCTCTAAAGGATCGGTGTTTGCTGAACGGGTAGATTTTCTCTGCGATCGTCCTGCCATGCGTAGAGGTGTTCTCGATGAATGTAATCGGCAACAGGTGGAGTAAGAGCGTCGAGGTTATGGTGGTTGCGGTAGTCCGTCGAAGATATTTCGGGCGCAATCAGGTCAGCGATCGCCACTCGTGTTCCTCTCTGTTCTACTTCTGCCAAAGCGGCCTCGCTCAAATGGTATCCCGGACGGGGCACAACGAGCAGGTCAACCTGTCGGAGTAGATCATCGATTCGATACCACTTTGCCAGTTGAGGCAGTAGATCTGCACCAATGACCAGCGTGAATCGTGCGTCATGCCAAATTGTTTTGGCCGCTTCCAGCGTATGTAAAGCGCGAGGATGACTGAGTTGAGGATAAATCCGCAGGTTCGAGCGCGGCGGACGAATCGCATCTATCAGCAGTTGTAGCATCGCGATGCGGTGTTGGAGCGGTGTTTGGTGAGACTTAAATGGATTGTCAGATGCCCACACGGCAGCGACATCAAAGTGGTCAGCCAACCAGGCCAAAATTGCCTGGTGCCCCGCAGTAGGAGGATCTGCACTCGTTCCAAAAAGAGCAACCGTAAGCATAGACAATGGCTAGAAAGAACAAAGGGAACTCGAATCTGTTGAGTAGAGAATGCGCCGCGCAGGTAAGCAAAAGCAGCGAGAACGAACAAACAGTTTTACCTATAGTAATGACTCTCGACGCGGCATCACCTCAGCGTTAAGCATGGTGGGTCTGTTTTGTTAATGTTTGCAGAGAATCTGAGATTTCAACCAGCACGGCATCTGGTTGTTGAATCTGACGCACCTCAGCCGGAAGACTGGCAACTGACTGCTGCGTGCGGTGGGCAATCGTTTCGAGCGGTTCTAATGGCGTCAGCCGTTGCCCCTCACGCATCACACATTGAAGCAGGGGTTCGCCGTGTGGAACAGGGTCATCGGCCAAGCTCAGGAGATCGCGCACAAACTGTCCATTCTCAACCTGACGCACAATCTGTTTGCGCCCTGGATAGGTGACTTTGCCCGGTGCCTCTTTCATCACAGGGATGCCATCAATCTCAACCAACTTGTAAACGCCGTTAACAGGTGCCCCTGTAACCACTTGCGTACCTAGGCCATACCCGTCAATGCAGGCACCCTGAGCCTTTAACTCTGCAATGCGAAATTCGTCTAAGTCACCACTGGCAAAGATAGCGACCTCCGGTAAGAGTGCGCGAACTTTTTGCGATAGATCGGCTAAATCGCCTGAGTCAAGCCGCACTCCGGCTAGCTCTAGCTCACCGGCCTGCATCTTGGTTGCCAGGGCTTGAGCCGCGGCGATCGTGTCATAGGTGTCAATTAGCAAGGGTGCACCGGGAAAATAGCGATGAAAGGCTGTAAATGCTTGCATTTCGCTGCCTTCTAAAGCTGACAGCGCCATCACAAGCGCGTGAGCCATCGTACCCGCTGGTTTGTGGCCTAGTTGAAGTGCCGCTAATACGTTTGAAGTGGCGTTGAATCCAGCCGCGAGCGTAGCTCTAGCCGCCCAGATTGCCGCCTGCGGCCCGAAGGCGCGGCGAGTACCAAACTCGAGTAATGTGGCTTGACTGCCTGCCACATCTCGAATCCGCGCTGCTCGTGTTGCCAGCAATGTCTGATAGTTCACGATGTTGAGCAAGCAGGTTTCGACAATTTGCGCTTGCCAGAGCGGAGCCTCAATTCTGAGCAGAGGCTCGTTGGCAAAGACAACCGTACCTTCGGGCACAGCCCAGACATCGCCGGTGAACCGAGCATGGGTCAATAGTTGCCAAAATTCATCGGTAGCTCCAGCAAAAATGTTGGTCGCCTGCAAAGCCGCAACCTGCTCAGCCGTAAAACAAAGCCGCTCCAGGTAAGCTAAAGCCTGCTCTAAACCCATTGCAACCAAGTAACCAAACTGATTGGGTAAGCGACGAACAAACAACTCAAAACTGGCTCGGCGATCGCCCACGCCTTCCCCCACATAACAGGCCGTCATCGTGAGCTGATACAAATCAGTCAAGAGACTGTATTGCTCCGGGTAAAGCGCCAGAAGAGACGGATCGAAACCAGCCGCCAGAGAATGGGATTGCTCGTCCATAAGTTTAATGAGTGGCAGAACATCAGCTATCCGATTATAGTAACTTTAACCAAAAATAGCGACAGTGATCGGGTTTGCTGGCTAAGAGAGATTTAAATCAGCGCGATCGCGCTCCTGAGACAGCGACTTATCTGCAATATCCTGGTAAACCAAGCAATCGTCTCAAAACCAGAACAAGCGCATTAATTTTGGTAAAATCAACCAGAAAGCACTGTCAAGCGCATCCTCTCAAGCCAAAGACTCATTCAGCCTGCTAAATCAACAGAGAGCTAACTGACCGTAATGCCCCGCCGCTCTTGCTGTTCGCGAATGCGATCGAGATTCCCAATCGGGATCGCTGAAATCAGCTTGCGGGTGTAGTCTTGCGTGGGTGCCTGGTAAAGCGACTCGGCCGGTGCAACTTCCTCAACTTGTCCCTTATTCATCACAATGATGCGATCGCTCATAAACTTGACCACACTCAAGTCATGAGAAATGAAGATATAGGTCAGGTTAAACTCATTCTGTAGTTCTTTTAGCAAATTCAACACCTGCGCCTGCACCGAAACATCCAGCGCAGATACCGACTCATCGCAAATGATGAATTGCGGGTTGAGCGCCAACGCCCGCGCAATACAAATCCTTTGCCGCTGACCGCCCGAAAACTGGTGGGGGTAGCGATTTATCGCACTGGCATCCAGACCTACCCGTTCGAGCAGGTAAATCGCTCGCTGCCGCTGTTCGTTACGGTTGGCTGGCTTATCGTGGATCTGCATCGGCTCCATCACAGCCGCACCCACTTTCATGCGGCTATCGAGCGCACTGTAAGGGTTTTGAAAAATAATTTGCATCTCACGCCGTAGTCGGCGGAGTTGTCCGGGTGAAAGATGGGTCACATCTTGCCCGTTAAACCAAACATGACCACTCGTTGGCGGAATCAATTGCAGAATGGCGCGGGCCAAGGTTGACTTGCCACATCCCGACTCGCCCACCAGTCCCAACGTCTCACCGGGATAAACCTCAAAGCTGACGCCATTGACCGCCATCACATAACGGCTGACCTGACCAAACGTATTTTTGACTGGAAATGCGACCCGCAGGTCTTCGACCTTGAGCAACGGCTGCTTTTGGTGCAGTGTAGTCAGACGCTGCTCCATGTCGCTTGCACTCACCTCTTGCGCCATCGTCAAGGCTTCGTCAACACCGATTTGCCGCTCTTGAATTTGAGAGGTGCCATCGGCTAATTGGTTGACTTCCATGAAATCTGAGACAGTTGGCAGGCGACGCAAACGGCGATCGAGGCGTGGACGGCAGGTTAATAGACCTTTGGTGTAAGGATGCTGAGGATCTGAAAAAATCTGCCAGACAGAACCGGACTCAACAATATCGCCCTGGTACATCACCGCCACCTGATCCGCAATTTCAGCGATGATACCCAGGTCATGCGTGATGAACATGATCGACATGCCGCGCTGATCGCGCAGATCCCGCAACAGATCCAAAATGGTCGCCTGCACTGTCACATCTAAAGCGGTTGTGGGTTCGTCCGCAATCAGCAATACGGGATCGCAGGAAATCGCCATTGCAATCATCACCCGTTGCATCTGACCGCCCGACAATTGGTGCGGGTAGCGCTTTAGAAACTGATATTTTTGTCGATTAATTTCGCGGTCTAGCTCGCGATCGCCCGGTATCGCTGCATTGGGGTTCGCATATTGCAACTCGGTGACATAGCGCCGCTTCATTTCCTCATCGTTGGGCAAGACGCGCACTTCTTGCAACAGGGCGATCGCCTCTCGTTCAGCATCCGCTTTGTTCAGTCGCTTGTGGAGCTGAATTGCTTCTGTAATTTGAAACCCAATCGTATAGACCGGGTTTAAGGAACTCATTGGTTCCTGAAAGATCATCGAAATTTCGCCCCCGCGAAAGCTTTCGAGCCGCTTAGGAGGTAGCGTCAACAGATCAATCGGTTCCGGCTGGTCAGCTCGCCCCCGAAACAAAACTTTGCCTCTGGTGATGCGCCCCGGTGGGGGAACTAACCCCATCACTGCCAGCGAAGTCACCGACTTCCCAGACCCCGATTCACCGACAATTCCCAACGTTTGCCCCGGCAAAATCTCAAAAGAGATTCCCTTAACCGCACGGGTCAACGCAAAATCGGTTTTGAACTCAACTTCTAAATCCTGGACTTGAAGAACTGGTTCGGTCATGGAAGTCAACTAACAGTTTTTTGCGATTGTAACAGCCTCTTTCGCAGGAGTGTTGTCAGATGTAACCAGATTCCCCATCCTTTTTTCACCTTCGCCAAGGGAAATCAAGATCCATGATGACAATCAGTAATTGCTAGGAGTTTTGGATACAACCTAAATGGCTTTGGTCAATTTGTTGCAACTAGGGCGTTAGAGATTTCTATAGAAGAAGACATCCAACTGTAGGGGCGCATCGCGATGCGCCCTACAGTCATCCAAAGGCAGGTAAGCAATTAGCTTCATGGAGATGTCCTTAAGCTGGTGGATTAACTAACTGAGACTTGCAAAAGTTTAAGCTAGCCTTCTGGTGATGCTTTTATCTTCATCAAAAAGCATAAAGTCAGTCACGATGCAGGCAATATTGTTTGCACTGTCATAGCCCCAATACGAAGCGTAGCCACCATCACCCCAACCAGAGCTAAAAGCGACAACATTTGCCTCAGTGTCGTCACTAACGCGCAGATTCGCCCAGCTTCCTTTTCGGTCGTAAGGATAGACATCATTCGCTGCTGCTGCTTCATTCTCTTCCATTTCTTCTATTACGGAATCGCAATATATCTGATCAAACCGCTCAAGGGCTGCGCTTGAGAGCCTCCAAGCAGCCTCAACACTCTCCTGCCTAGCGGCTTCATAAGCGACAGGATCAGGCTGTGCCAAAGCCTCCAAAACATAAGCCGCATCTAAATCTAGAAAACCGCCTGTGCCTGAATCAACGCCATAACATTGATAAGCTACTGGACGGGTTGGATCCAGGATAGCAAGCTCCCATCTAACGGGCTTTTGTTGAGTCACTTGCAACATCGCGCAGGCAATTCTTCGATCTCTAATCGGTTTGAATCCAGCAAGACTCAATAAAACTGGGTTAACTGCCTGGTGCGATTGTTTTGGTCAATACATTTCTGAAATCCATTGTTAATAAAGGATCACAGACCATTAACCGGCCTGAAGTCAGGGTTAACGCCCCAATCGGATGAACTGAAAACTCAACAGTTTGCAGACCCTGGTCAGGCATGTTGTATTGAAAGCTGTAGCCCGCTTGAAACGCCTTTTCAAAGTCAGTATGTACCTCTGTGTCTATATCAGAGGTATCTGGATCGTCGTTTGATGCCTGATTTTCTGAGGCCATTGGAGCAATATACCCTTTCTTGCCGATTAAGATACTTCCAAAGCTACCGAACAAAATCAGCAACAAACGTCGTCGCTGCGTCATCTGCTAAATCTCCTGCGCCTAGCGATCGCACACGTAACGCGCCACTGCCTGCGCCACCGGATGCCCCCGAAACGCATTACCCGCAGGGCCGCGATCGCCCGGAGCTAGCTTTGTCACCAGCGTAGAGTTCTCATCAAAAAATTCTGCCGCCCGAATTCGCACAGCACCACTGCGACAATCTGCCGAAAGATATGCTGTCATGCCATAGGCGTTTCTGCCCCGCTCAACCAAGATCGGACGATTGGCACTTGCATCTCGATAAACCCAAAAGAAGCGAATGGGGCCATTCCGCTGGATCGAGTTGGGGTTAACGTACCAGATCTCATTGTCATCATCTGTCAGCAGCCGCACCCAAGCATCCTGACTCAACCCGGCACCGCCCAACAGCCCTACGAACAAAGTTGTTGCCCCCAAGGTGCTGATCAAGCGGCGTAGCCTTAAATCCCGTAATCCTTGCATTCTGCTTTACTCCTGTTGGATTGTGCCCAGCCATTTTAGGGCGGTCGCGGTTTGACCTGTTTCACCGTCGGGGCTTACAGACATACTGCGAAACACCACGCCCAGCCGGATTGTCACGCGCAAAACTGAGAAGTGGGCCAGAGTCTCCGGCATTCTCTTGGGCTAGCAGTTTACCGTTTTGGTCATAAAACTCAACCGTCCGAAACCGGAGGTGCATCGACTTACAATCCGCCGAGGCATAAATGTTAACGCCATGAAAGTTGCCATTTTGATAGGAGCCTAAAGCTTGTCCATTGGCAGAAGCAATGTGTAGCCAAAAATAACGAATGGATCCCTGGCGCTTGATTGAATTGCGATCCACAAAAAAGACGCGATTTTGTTGCTGATTCGTATAGACCCGCACCCAACTATCCGCAGCGGTTGCGATCGCGGCTCCGACTGTGATGACTGTTGAAACTACGAGACAACCCAACCACAACCCACGCGATTTAAGTTTCATGATTTTGCTTGCTAAATAAGGAGAGTTGGATCGTCACCTGACTAGCGCTTACCACAGACATAATTCGTGATGCCTTTCGTTTCAGGGGTATCCGTCGTCATTTGATCAACAAATCCCTTGTCACCCAAATTTTGTTGATCAACCAATTGCCCCTTGTCGTCATAGATCTCCATTGTGCGCAGTCGCACCACTCGTTTCTGGCAGTCAGCCGAATAGTAAAGATTCATCCCAGCGATGCGTCTGCCCCCACTGGTCGCGACGGGTAAGCCATCCGCGCGGGATAAGTGAACCCAAAAGTAGCGAATCGGCCCCTTCCGCACAATGGTCGTTTTGTGAAGATAAATCACATAGTTTTGTGTACGATTGGTATAAATTCGTACCCAATCATCAGCACTTGCCTTAGGGATACTAAGGTTAACCACAAAGGCGGCTGTACCAATTGTCAGGGCTAACTTACGAAATAGAGTCAACACGATTGTTTCCGGTAAAGGCTGAGGCCCAATCGCCATTCATCATGGCAGGTATGTTTTACCTACTTCTGAGTTGACACCCAGTATTCCCAAAATTTTTACTAAACTTCGAAAACTCTTCAAGTTCTTTGAGCAGAGCATAATCGTAAAATTAGCGCTCTTCTAGATCGACCCTATTTCCAGCAGTCGTTATTGAACGTGAGACTGCGGTGGCGATAGGTGATAGCTATGAGCTGATTCAACACTTTCAACGCCTTCTACTTGCGCGATCGCCCCGACCTGATCGGCTTCTGAGCTACCCACAACAACACCCAACGTATCCATAATTTGGTTAACTTGCATTCCCACTGCACGTAGCTTCTGTGCAATTTCAAGGATGTCATCGAGACAATCTTCTGAGATTGCCACGGTTAAAGTTACTTTTGTCATTTCACCCACCTCAAGCGAGCGTATATTCTACAGGGTACTCGAAATGGCCCGAAAGAAAAAATATCCAGAAGAAAGAGAGCAGGAGGGAATCGCCTCATCCATTGTGCGTCCCTCCTGAGAGTAAAAACCTACCCACGCGTACTTTACACGCTGACTCTGCGGCTCTTATTCAGGCGCTTGCACCAGACCACTCCCCACATCACGCGAAGAGAGTGGGAGGCGTTTTGCAGCCAACATCAGCTCGGCCCAAAGATCACGTCCACTGGCTTCGGTTGCTTCGGCCATCAAAGCGGCGATACCTGCGACATGAGGCGTTGCCATACTTGTACCGCTAATCACGTTGTAGCGCGTCGGCATCGGCCAAGCCGAGTAAACATCCACACCTGGAGCTGCAATATCAATCTGACCCCCACGTGGGTTAAGGCCCCCGTTTGAGAAGGTTGCGATTTGCAGTTTAGAGTCAAGCGCTGCAACCGCCATAATTGACGGGCAATTGGCAGGATGGCTGACTGGCACAATCAAGTTGTTCGATCGCCAACTATCGTTTCCAGCCGCTGCAATAATCAGGGTATTGCGCCGCAAAGCCCGCCGACCTACACGTTCATAAACTTTGGAATAGCTTTGTCCCTGTTGTACGGGTGCCCCCAGGGACATTGAGATAATGCGGCAACCATTGGCGATCGCCCAATCAATCCCCGCTAAGATGCCACCATCTTCGCCGCTGCCTTCATCGCTCAACACCTTACCAGCGTAGATTTGAGCATTGTAAGCAACACCATAGCGAGGCTGCGTTGAGGGCGATTGGGGGCCACAGGCCGTACCGATGCAGTGAGTGCCGTGCCCATTTCCATCCTGTACTTCTTGTCCCTCAATAAAGGATTTACTCATAACCCCTCGCCCTTCAAAATCAGGGTGGGTCAGGTCAAAACCCGTATCTAACACCGCAACTCGAATTCCCAAACCGCTGTAAGGAGAGGAATTCACCCCTGTATATTGCAACCCCCACGTAAAAGCTGGATCAAGTACGGTTGGGGGCAATGCCCCATCTACAACAACCTCATTCTGAGGGTTGCCTCCTAGCAAATGGTCAACCAACTGGTTAATTGCATCTCGGTAGCCCTTGAGGTAATCCATTGAGGGGTTTACGGCACTTTGGGCAGATGGAGTCGGTTGAAACGTAGGAAATAGACGCATACCACGCCCGTAGCTTGGCTCAGAAATCGCGTAGACGACGCGCTCTGGCTCGATTGCAATAATGGCAGGGCTATGAGCCGCCTCACGATTAAGCGATTGAATCTGATCGCCATGTAATGTAATGACAGCGACACCTAATTCATTAAAAACAACTCCATCAGTGCCACCTAAAGCCTGTGGAGTCACAGCACTGTCAGCAAAATCACGCGATTGCGCAAGATCTTTAACGCCTGTTGAGTTACTGATGGCGCTCATTCCAGCGTCCATAGCGTCATCCTCTAACAGCACTAAATAGCGACCTGTTGTTTGGGGCTGAGACATCGAAGGAGGAAAGTTATTCATGCGACGGAGAAATCTCTAGAGCAACTTCAACTTGAGTCTACGCTTGCAAATCTCTAATTTCCCTAAAATCTCTCTAAAATCTCAATTATTTGTTTATCAAAATTAAAAGATTTTCTTTATCACTATTCCAGTCAACTCAATCTTTGAAACCCTTAACCAGACGCACTTTCTTAACTGAAGGTTATAAGATAGGGGAGTTCATCAAATCCATTTAAAACTAATAAGAATTTCAAATCGCTTTATTCTTAAATTCATCCATTATGGGGATTTCAATTGAGGAAACTAAACATATGGCGATCCTATTTGGATGTAAGAAGGTTCCCACCAGAAATTTTCTCACAACACCTCTCTCATCCCACAAATCATTTAGGACTGCTATGGCAATTTGATAGCAATTAACTCAACATTACTTAACTCAACTTCAGGGTGGAAAAAATGCAATTGTTTGCAGTTAGGCTACAAGCAAATCAAGATCTAAAGCAGGAACTGAGAGAATTTGTTCAGAAGAATCAAATCAAAGCAGGTTGCATTCTGACAGGAATTGGTAGCTTACAGCAGGCTGTTATTCGCTTTGCAAATCAACCAAATGTAGTTCCCCTGACTGAATACTTTGAGATTATTAGCTTAAGTGGCACCCTGTCTATTTATGGTATTCACCTACACATCGCGATCGCGGATGCAAACGGTAAGGTACTCGGCGGCCACTTAAGTGATGGCTCAATCATCTACACAACTGCAGAAATTGTTTTAGCAGAAGCAACACACTTAACATTTTTAAGAACGCCTGACCCCCAAACAGGTTATCAAGAGTTAGAAATTGCTCAAAATCAGTAACTTCTAAAGTGTAATCATGCCCGGTTGAGTTAAAAAGTCGGGTGAAATTACAGCGGGTTCTCCACTTTCACTATTTTGTAGCAACACACTAAATGCACCTGCCCCCAAACCACTTTGAGGAAAGATGCGATAGCAGGGAAAATCAACTAATTGCGATTGAAAATCTTGCAAATGCTCCACTTTAACAGGTTGAAAGCATGGAAATTTTTTGATTAGCCATTCAACAACTTGCTCATTTTCTTCTGGCGAATAGGTGCAGGTTGTGTAAGCAATATAACCACCTGGAGCAACAATTTGAGCAGCATTTGCCAAGATTCTTTTTTGACGACTCGCATTATTTTTGATCGTCACTGGGTGAAAACAGCCAGGGGCTTTTCCCCCTTTTGCTAATAGCGACTGCCCCGAACAAGGCGCATCCACTAACACAAGTGGCAGTGTGTTTGGGATTGCCTCCGCTAATATTTTGGAATCGAGCCGTAGTGCGATCGCAGGGTGAATTCGACACCGTTTTAAGTTAGATAAAAGTTGCGCCATCCGTTTACCAATCACCTCGTTACTGAGGAGCAATTGAGGCTGCAGAGCAACCCAAGCAAACACGCTTTTGCCACCCGGAGAAGCACACATATCCAAAACTAAATCGATCGGTTTTGCGATCGCAAGTAACGAAGAAATCGCGAAAACAGACGAAAAGTCAAGACAGTAATAAGCCCCGGCAGCATGTAACGCATGTTGCCCCGGTCGTTGCCCTGGAGCCAGCCGATCAACAAACGGGGGTTGCCAGAAAAGCGGTGGCTCCACCACAAAGGGACGATCTTGGGGCCGTGGATCTCGCCACAACAAACAGGTGTTATAGACCGTGGGTTGTGTCAAATGTTGAATAAACTGGTCGCGATCGCCTGCCTCTTTAAACAAGCGATGACTCAGTTTGATTAATAAATTTGATGGTTGCTCTCGTTCCCCCACGCGTGCCTCTCCTAAACGGCTTCCTCCTAAGTTTCCCGGCTCCTTACTCCCTCCATTCTGGCTGCTGCCTCCCCTCTCTTGGCTGCGCTTCTTTCTGCCTTCTTACGCCCCTTTCGCTGCAACCTCTAACAATGCATTCGCCACTTCCAAATCAAACCAGGTCGCTTGATACGTGCCTCCCATCAGCACTTGAAACGGTTTATCCGGCTCGCCCAGGCAATCAACCACCAGCGATGCCTGAGAAAAATCATGCTGCTGCGTATAAGGATTTACTGTCACCACCGTCGTCAAGTTCGCTTGCAGTGCGGCTTGCAACCCCTGGTAACTATCCTCAATGGCAAGGCAGGTTTGAGGCAGCAGCTTCATTGCCTCTAGCACATGCAGGTAAACATCAGGCGCTGGTTTCTTAGCAGGCACCATGTCTCCGGCTGCAATCACCTCAAACCATTGGGGACTCTCTGGACCCAGTGTGACCTCCAACAGCGGAATCACATTTTCGATCGCGCTGGTTGTGGCGATCGCCAACCGCAGGCCCGCCGCACGCGCTTCTTGAATCAACCGCCGCACTCCAGGACGCAGCGGAATTTTGCCCTGCACTAATAGCTCTCGATAGTAACGTGTCTTCGCTTGGTGCAACGCCGCCGACCAGGTAAACAGATCTTCGGTTGGGTACCAATCAGGGGTGTAGCGCTCTCGATAAAACCGAATTCGCTCTTTGCCACCCGCCACTTCGAGTAGGCTGCGATACCCATCCACCGTCCATTCCCAATCAAGTCCAGCCTCGGCAAATGCTTGATTAAAAGCAACTCGATGACCATCTCGCTCTGTATCTGCGAGCGTGCCATCCACATCAAAGATCAGAGCTTGTAGCTGAGCCATAACAATTTGACAGCGTTGAGCAGGGCAGTTTTTTTTGCTTTTTCACTCTACATCGAGACTGATCCAAAAAATCGACGCACCATGCCTTCTGCCTGAAGTCTCTCAATTCAGGAGTCACCAGAGGTAGAAGGATCGACATCAGCAATCGGTTCAGCGTGAAACAACCAAACGATACCCGCTCGATTAGGTTGCAGGCCAGAGTCTAAAACAAACCTGCAGCCACAACGATTCAAGATAAGTTGAGGGTAAGCAAATCTAACTTACAGTTCTAACCGCTACGACTACTGAATCGCCTTCATAATGAAGTCGGCCATCTCAATCAGTTGCTGCTTGTCAAAATTCTCTAGCAACACCCGGGCAGCAGCGCGTGGCTCTAGAGGAATTGAGATTTGTTGGCGATTACCGATCGCCGGGGTTGGGTTAACCGTGGGTTTTGCAACAGGCGGCGCAACCGGAGCAGGTTTTGGCACCCCTGCCAACTGTTGTAGATTTTTACTGGCGGTAATCTCGGCTGACCGCCCCGCACACAGCAAGTCTCCTGCTTGCTTGAGGTCTCTGATGATGACCGCCGCAATGGTCTGATAGGGATAGCTAGTATTGGCGACCGCCCGTTGCGTGGTTTGTAAGATCGTTTGCCACTCTTGACAGGTATGCATTTGCAGCATGCGATCGCAGAGAACTTTTAACTGCTGTCGCGTTGTTGGGCTATCGCCCTGCTTAAACAGTTGCAACATCTTTTTGAGCGCCGCATTTGTCAGTGCAGGCAAATTGGGATTCACCGCAACTTGATTGCCATTGATCAGGCGATTGAGATAGCTCTCTAGCTCGGCTAGCAGAGGCTCGGCAGTTTGCAGCGCAGCCGAGGGTTGCCCTTGAGCGGCATAAGGCGATTGAATCTCCTCAACCAGGTCCTTAAGAATATCAGAAGCTTTGAGAAACAGGTCTTCTAAATGCCGATCAACTTTGACTGAGTTTTCTGTCAGCAGCTTAAAGCAGTCTTCTAAATGGTGCGACACCTTTTGCACACCTGCAAAGCCAAGCATCGCCGCCCCACCTTTTACCGAGTGAGCTGCTCGAAACATCTCGTTGAGCCGCTCAGAATCGGCCATAGTGGCTTGTAAGTTAAGTAAGCCTTGTTCGATTGTATCGAGATGCTCTTTTGCTTCCTCGATAAAATAACCAATAATCTGTTGCTGTTTGGTTGCCTGCACAAGCCAATCCCCAAAGTGTATAGAACTACAAGAGCCAGCAAGTCACACTTTTAGAGTGAACTCAAGGCACTATGCCAGCTTTCTCAGGCACATTTGATGGAGAAAACGGGGCAAAAGCCTTTTCAAGATTTATTATTCCCGCTTCACTGGCACTATTATCTCTTTTTAGGATGGTTTCGATTCCTTCCTAGGGAAGATGGAGTGACAATGGACGTAAACCAAATGATTCTGTACAAAGGGGGATGCCACTGCGGTGCTGTCCGCTTTGAAGTCAGCATTACCCCCAGCCAACACGCGATCGAAGACTGCAACTGCTCAATTTGTCGCAAAAAAGGGTTCCTACACCTTATTGTACCACCAGAGCAATTTAACTTAGTGACAGGTCAAGACAAGCTCACAACTTACACGTTTAACACAGGCACCGCAAAACACACCTTCTGTCAAGTCTGCGGTATGCACCCGTTTTATTACCCGCGATCGCACCCCGGTTGGATTGATGTTAACGTGCGCTGTTTGGATGGAGATGTCTTGTCAAATTTTGAGATCCATCCCTTTGATGGCGTCAACTGGGAAGAAAATGTGGATGCGTTACGAGCCAAAGATGAGTCAAAAGCGCAAAGCTAAAACGACAAAAAGGTTCCCGCATGAAAATGGCGATCGCCACTATTTCCAGCATGACTGGCAGAGGCGATCGCAAAAGTGTCAGAATTCAATCTGAGCGGGAATTAGAGCTAAACCAGCTGACTTGATATATCAAGCTTGAGGTAACAAAAAGCGAATCACAACGTAGATCGAAACAGTGACTAACTGAAGTGCCATTGTTGGAATTCCATACTTCAGAAAAACTTTGAATGGAATACGCTTACCATGTTGCTCCGCAATACCTGCTGCAACAATATTAGAAGACGCACCGACTAACGTACCATTGCCGCCTAACGTCGCACCATACATCATGGCGTAAAAGAGAGGTAGCACTTCATTCGGAAGTTGCCCTGCAAAATCAGGTGAAAGCACTTCTGGCCCAGCCATTCCAACATTGACAAGATACTGTTTGAGCAGGGGCACCATCGCTACCACCAGCGGGATGTTTGGCACAACGCTGGACAGTAGACCAACAGCAAACAACAGCGCGATCGCCCCGAAGGCGATATTCTTACCCAAGATAAACGCCAAAACCCCAGAAGCCGCCGCAATCACACCCGTCTTTTCAAGCGCGCCAATTACGACAAAAATACTCATAAAGAAGATGAGTGTACTCCAATCAACATCGCGCAAAATGTTGTTGACTGTATCAATTTTGCTGTGATGGGCTAGTGCGAGACACAGAGCCGCACCTAAGAGCGCCACTGTAGCAGGCGAAATGGGTACTGGTAAAGCTTCACCAATGACAAAAAAGAGTAAAACAAACCCAACAACAATTCCCCCCAAGAACAACATCCGAGGATGATTGATTTGTGGATGCGGCAAATGTTCTAGATCAGTTAGTTTAGTTGACCAAATACGAGGAAATAGAAGAGGTAGTAACGCAATAATGGTTAGAACCGCGATCGCACCACCCAGGCTAAGTTTCAAGAGATAGTCTAAAAAGCTAATATTAATCGCATCACCCACAATAAAAGTGGCTGGGTCACCGACTAGCGTTAACAAGCCAGCGCTATTTGCCACAAAAACCATCAGAATGAGCAAAGGCACAAAGTTAATTCCCAGATCTTGAGCGATCGGGGGGATCAGGGGAGCCAAGAGCATCACCGTTGTTGCATTCGGCAAAACGGCACAAATCGGAGTTGTGATCGCCACAATCCCCAGTAACAGGCGTTTTCCTTCCCCTCTTGCCAGTAAGACAATTTGCGTGCCTAAATACTCAAAGATTCGAGTTGGCTCAAATGCCCTTACCATCACCATCACACCCAAAAAAAGGGCGAGCGTCGCATGGCTTTTGCTGATGTAAGTAATTGCTTCAGATAGGGTGAGAACGTTAAACAGAACTAGAACTAAAGCTCCAAGCAAAGCGGCGATCGTCATGTGTAGCCACTCAGTCATTACCAAACCAATCACGATCGCAAATAAACCTAGTGCAACAGTTGCCTGCCAATCCATAGATTCTCCCGCTCTTTAAATAAGGATGATGCCGCGTAGTAAGCATGTCAGGCCAAGGACACGCTCATTACGCTAGTACGACACTCAAGCAAACCACTAGTAGAGTGACTCAAACGTAAATTTGAGTGTTACAAAGGTGCATCTAAATCGCAGCCGAAAAGTTAATAACCTCAGCCACAAATTATGATGAACCTAAATCAATTGGAGGAAATTCCGAAGGACTCATGCTTGAGTAATTCGTATGACTCCTCTCAATGCAAACGAAGTTAGCTGACGGGCTAGAGGTGAAAGGTCCTCCTCTCAGATACTGAAGATTAGCCCCAATAAACCGGGTCCTCCGCTCTGGCAAAGCCAGACTAAGCATGTCTTTTCAAACACCCATGGAGTTTAGCATTTTTACTAGAAAGCGGCAACTGAAAGGTTGCTGACACAGCAATTCTCATTTTGAAACATTTGTACTGAAGTCAGAGCCTCTAAAGGCTTGTGCGCTCAATTTTATGAACGGCAGAATGGGTATTCCAGCCATTGATAGCTGTTCAAAATGAATATTTTTGTGAGAATTATTCTC
>DVDV01000313.1 GCA_015296075.1 Leptolyngbyaceae cyanobacterium M33_DOE_097
AGAATGATTCTCATAAAAACGTCCGGTTTTAACGTTTATGAATGGCTGAAACCCGCATTCTGCCGTTTATAACATTGAGTGCACAAGTCTTTAGACACTCTGGCTACAGTACAAATGTTTCAAAATGAGAATTGCTGGCATAATTCAAATTGCCGTAGATGAAATTCACCGGGTTATTAATTTCGTGAGCGATTCCGGCAACGAGTTGCCCTAAACTTGACATCTTCTCACTTTGAATCAGCTGTACCTGCGTATGCTGTAATTCTTGTAATGCTTGCGATAAATCATGGGCTTGTTGTCTAAGATTAGCCTGCGAAGCTTCTAATTCAGCTGTGCGTTGCTCAACCCGTGCTTCTAGTTGCTCGTTTAACTGTTGAAGGGCTTCTTTTGTTTGCTTACAAGCTGTGATATCGTTGCGAATTGCTACGTATTGGTAGGGTTTACCCCGATTATCAAGAAACGGCACAATTGTTGTATCAACCCAGTAAAATGAACCGTCTTTTGCGCGGTTTTTGACTTCACCACGCCATACCTTTCCCTGGGTAATTGTTTCCCACATTTTTATAAAAAACTCTTTGGGATGATAACCCGAATTAATAATTCGATGGTTTTGTCCAATTAACTCCCAGGGTGCATATTGTGAAATCTCGCAGAACTTTTCATTGACATAAGTAATAACGCCTACTCGGTCAGTAATCGCAACAATCGAAGACTGATCAAGGGCAAATTTAACATCTGCTAAATCCTTGAGCGATCGCTTGAGTGATTCTTCTGTATGTTCTAATTCAGCAACTCGTTGCCGCAGCATCAAAACTTCGTCATAAAATAATTCGCATTCTGCGGGCACAAGGGTTGAAGCATACTTTGACATGGCGTTAGTCATAGTTCAGGAGAAGGATTGGCTTATCGTTCCCGCTACCAAACACCTAAGACCAAAATGTTACGCTTCAACATAGAGATTTAACTTCCTATACAAATATTTTGCCTGTCTAAAAAACGATTGTTGCTAATATTACGAGTCCTAAGAAGTTATACCTATTACTGATAGATTTCAAATCTAAATAGCTGACTAGAACTGGATTTCTGAAGCGGCTTTTCTAGAAAATGAGACTTTCTCACTTGAGTTTTTTCATTAGTTAGAGTGCGATCGCGAGAAAGACAAGACCTTGGGGGTAAGAACCCGAAATAAAAAGTGAGGATAATGAGATTGACAAAGCATTTTAAGTGCCATTAATACGGTTCTTCCCCTACGAAGGGAGAGCAATCTCCCAAAGACAAGCAGTTTTCAATTTGCGAGGATGTGATTGTTGAAGGAGGGACACAATCCATGAAAGAAACATTCCTGAGCTGGTATCGCAACGTTCTCCGTAACCCCAAATATCGCTGGTGGATTATTGGCGGTTCTCTGCTCTATTTAATTAGCCCGTTTGACATTTCTCCTGACTTTATTCCCGTCGTTGGCTGGATTGATGATGGACTAGTCGCCACCCTATTAGTCGCAGAGCTGTCTGATCTGCTGTTAACCCGTCTAAGAGGTCGTAAAGAAGGCGCAGAGGATACGACAACGGTTACAGATGGTAATACGGTTGATGCTCAAGTCGTTGATGTGGATCCGATCGCGGCTAAGTAATAAACGACATCTGCGTGCAAAAGTTAGAAAATCTTTGCCCTCGCTTTGTGTGAGGGCTTTCAAAAATATCGCTTTGGTTAGAACGCTTAGGCGAGGGTTGATTTCTCAAAGTGAGGTCTGGAGCAGCGTTCAGGCTCGCCTCTGCTACGTTGCACGTAACCGATAAATTCCAAAAAAAAGGGGCTGTAACAGCCCCTTTTTGATTAAGGATTCAATGCTTTCGCTCTAGGCATCTGCATCAATGCGAGCGTAGAAAATGCCACGAATCTTAACTTCCAAAGGTTCTTTAGAACCCATATCTGTTTCCGAGGGCTGAATGCTCTCAAAGTTGCCACCAATTTCGCCAGTGCTGCTGTCAACTTTGGTCACTTGCAGCGAGATCCGACCTTTATCAAGTTGGAACCGCTTCACGTTTTCCTTAGCTAACTCTTCAGCGTCAGCCGAAGCAGGCAATGCAACCGCGTTATCATAACCAG
Organism: Leptolyngbyaceae cyanobacterium M33_DOE_097; assembly: GCA_015296075.1. Classification (GTDB taxonomy): domain Bacteria; phylum Cyanobacteriota; class Cyanobacteriia; order Leptolyngbyales; family Leptolyngbyaceae; genus DSRU01. The sequence goes on from DVDV01000313.1 coordinate 2,107, forward strand.
TGGTCAGACCACGACCTTTTGGATCGAGGAAGTTAGAGGTGCGGTAAGAAGGCACTTTAAACTCCCCTTCAAAGTCGGTTGATGAGTTAACCGCATTCAAACCGGATTGAGTGGTTGCAACTAAATTTTTGATTGTAAACAAGAAAGGAACCCGCTCACCCCCAGGCAACTGTACCGTGACAGCCTGGAAGTCAATGCCATCTTCTTCAACGAAGGTGAGGCTACCATTTGGGTTTACTTTTAGTTTGCCTTGCACCGCTTCAATTGAAGAAGTGTAACGAGTCATCACCTTAGTGGGCAAAAACTCTGCTTTAGCCCGCTTATTAGCGGCTTCTTCTTTAACGAAGATGTTGATGGGCTGCAAGCACAAGTCGGTCAGACGGTAGGACTTGTCACCCTCCAGGCTAATGGAGCCACGGCTCGTTTCTTCAAGTTGGGGGCAGGTATTGGCTAGACCTGTGCCACGAATTTGCTCATAAGTTAAGTTTTCACGGGAGCTAACTCCTGCGTAGCTTGCCTTTGAGAAACCGAGGAAGCTAAAGCAGAAGGCTAAGAGTGCAACAACGAGAGCGCGGTATCTCATGAATAACCTCAAACCTCTATTCGACAGGGGATGTTTACTATTGCCAGTGCATTTTGGAATATTTTGCTGATGCGATCGCCCAACAAATTGACTATTAGAAAGCCATCTAAAATAAGGCGGCTCACGGATCTTAGTCCCAAAAATGGAAAACTAATCATTCACCGACAAAGATTTTTAAACTCGCATCCTAAAAAGATGGCTCAGTAAGGATGCGGTAAGTCTTAACTGCATTCTACACGGCAATGGAACCCTTTCTGTGACTGCCTAAGAAATCGGATTTTGAGGGGTTAGATTATTTCAAATGTGATGCTGAGCGCTGCCGTTTGCGTAGTGTCTACTAAATGGGTTTCTGCGGTGACAGGAGTGGTTGCAGTTGCCGACCGGGTTGGGCTGAGATCCGCAAGCAAATCGTTGACCACATCAACGGGTTCTGCCAAACTGACTGGCCCTCGTGTCTGCCCACCCCGACTGGCAATACTTTGTAACGCTTTCATCGCTTTACCAAACGGGGCTGTGCTAGCGAGAATGAGAACTTCAGTTGCACCCTTTGGCTCCTGCGTCACCAGTGAAAAGCCATCCTTGGTCGGGTTTGGTAGCTGCAAGCTGCCTTTAGCTAGAATTCGCATGGCTTCGTCGGATTCTGTCCAACGATTGGGAAACAGAACGGCCATTTCACCGTCTGAATTAATCCCTAACACGCTGAGGTAAAGATCTTGCGCTTCGTTATTTTGAATCTGAAATTGGATGGCTGTCTTTAACGGTAATTGAGGATTTAGGTTGGCGACCGGGGGTGCGGGTGGTTTTTGAGTGCCTCGCACAGTAAATTGGCTCGCAAGCAACTGTTGCTTGCCGACGGGTTGCATCGACACCGCAACATTCAGCCGGGAAGCATTAGAGTTGAGCGTTAACTTGACCAAGCGGGCCGCCAGCAGTGCTTTAAATTTGGGTTGTAATCGAGTCAGGCCTTGAGCGATCGCCTCTTTTGTAGCTCCAAACGACCCCGGAATCGGTTCTAACCCCGGCGTAAATAAGCCTAAGCTGCCCACGGGTGGAACTTCAGGCAGTTTTTGCGATCGCAACTGTCCCGCATACTCTGGAGTAACCCGCGCCAAAATATAGTGGACTTCCCCAGCCTTTAACGACTTGGTTTGCACGCGTGGGGTGCGGCTGAGAATCGCTTGCGCTTGCTCCAACTCATTGCCCAACGAGGGGTCAAGCCCGACGATCAGAGAGAAGTTTGTCGGCACGCCCCGCATCTGCTCTTGCAGCAGCCCGCCCGGTTTGACATCGCCTTGAATCAGTTGCCCGCGTCCAACTAAACCATCCCGCGATCGCAACACAATTTGTCCGAGTGATTTGCCACTGGCATCAACAGCCGCCAGCATGGCATTTTTATCAAACGCAACCAGACTTTCGGGAGCCAAACCACCCAGCCAGACCTCTGCTGTATTACCTGAGACTTTAGTAATCACCGCTTCAGCAGGCACCGTTGTTTTCTCGACAAAGAAAATCGGCTTTTGCTCGTTGTTGCTGCCGGGTTTGACCTCAAATTGAGGTTCTTGGTTGCTAGAAGAAACCTTTGTCGTATTGCGAGCCACACTAGGTACTGTATTAATCACCGTGGCACGCCCTGTTTGCTGCCAGAGGTACTGTGTCATTAGATAGGTAAAAGCACCTGCATAAAACTCACTAAACGGGGCATCTGCGGCTAGTTGGTCGCGCCTTGCAGAAGCGATGACAGTTCCTTTAGCAACCCCTTTGCGTCGTTGTGCCTTGTACGCAGCCGGGGAGAGATTGAGTTTTGCAAGCCACTGTTTTTGGTAGTCAAATTCTTCTGGGTCAGCCGAGATGCTGCTGCCACCATCGCGCGATCGCACCCGCATAACTCCCCGCGTCCCACCACCAGAATGGCAACTATCTAACACCGCGGTGACATTCTCTGTTTGGAGAGCTGCCATCAACAAAAACAGCGTGTGACCCATGATGTCTTTCACCGTTCCCCCCTTGGCAGGAAACTCGAGCGGCAACACGCTATCTACTGGCACAAAGGTGCTGTTGAGGCCATCGGGCGTGTCCTTATCTGGATCAACAACCTGAGAACCATGCCCCGAATAGTGGAAAACCACCACATCCCCCGGTTTTGCCTGTTGAATCAAATGCGTTTCAAAAGCGGTCAGAATACCCTTGCGAGTCGCTTGCCCATTCGTCAGCGTCAAAATGTCTTTGGAATTAAACCCAAACCGGTGAATCAATAGCTGTCGTTGCAACTCCACATCCGTCACACATCCCTGGAGAGCCGACAGATTACTGCTTTCGGGATACTCATTAATCCCAACTAAGAGAGCCAACTTGCGCGGAGTGCTTTGAGCCAAGGCTTGAGCGTAGCGATCGCCCTTTTGCATCACCTCCCATTGGTTTAGACCAAGAGTGGCAAGGGTGGCACCTGCAGCATGGAGAAAGTAACGACGATGCATAGCAACACAGTAAATGGCGAAGAACTAGACGTATTTCAATTTTGTTTTGAGCCTCTATCTTAGGTGTGATGCAGATCATGCGGGGATCTTTGAACTATCACACCAATGACTCCGAAATGCATGACATAACAATGGTAGCTAATCCGGTCAATTGCTCGTCGCCTCCGATTCGCCCCCTTATCCTGAGGTCGTTATGTCTGAATCTGCATCCAAAAAACGTTCCGCCGCCCTACATGCGATCGCCATTACGGTCACAATCGCGATCGCCTCTGGTTACATCCAACTCCCCTCACTAACTGCCGCCTTCTCCTACACCTTCAACACTTTGACCCAATTTGGAAAATAGTTGGCTCAAGTGGCTTATTTCTTTGAGAAGCACAGGCGTAAACACGTTATCGTCTGCCCCTGTTGAAACCCAGCAATTCTCATTTTGAAACATTTGTACTGAAGTCAGAGCCTCTAAAGGCTTGTGCGCTCAATTTTATGAACGGCAGAATGGGTATTCCAGCCATTGATAGCTGTTCAAAATGAATATTTTTGTGAGAATTATTC
>DVDV01000304.1 GCA_015296075.1 Leptolyngbyaceae cyanobacterium M33_DOE_097
AATTCTCACAAAAATATTCATTTTGAACAGCTATCAATGGCTGGAATACCCATTCTGCCGTTCATAAAATTGAGCGCACAAGCCTTTAGAGGCTCTGACTTCAGTACAAATGTTTCAAAATGAGAATTGCTGCTATGGATTGCAAAATCTGGATGAAGTGCGCGATCGCCGTGCTGCCCACAAAGCTACTCGCACGGGACGCTTGAATGCGCTCAACGGCTTGAGTACAACGGATGACCTGGATACGGATGAAGAGTTTGAAGTCGATCTAGAAGAGGACATCAACCTGGATGACTAACGCTTGAGCCGCAACCGTGGCTGACACCCAAACCCCGGCGATGAGTCGGGGTTTTTCATTGCCGCCCACCCATCCGCGTAGAATAGGGTTTAACCATTGTCCAAGCGATCTTGGACAATTAATTTATTCCTAAAATTTTTATTCGCTCAGATCTGTAGGATCTGCGATTGCCTCTGCTACCAGAGCATTTAGCTCCATCTCCAGCTGCTCAATACTGGGCAAACTTCTCTGTAATGGTTCTGGTAACGTGTCCTTCAGTCGGTAGGTTGCTACTCCCACCGGGTGTTGGATGTACCGCAACGCATATTCCACCGTTGCCTTATTTTTAGACTTGCACAAGACAATCCCAATCGTTGGATTATCCATCTCACTCCGCAACAAATCATCCACAGCAGCAATATAGAAGCTCATCTTGCCTGAAAATTCAGGTTCAAACTCAACCATCTTCAGGTCAATCACCACATAGCAGTGTAGTTTGACGTGGTAGAAAAGCAGGTCGAGTTTATACTCCTTGCCGCCGACCTCAAGCGAATATTGGCTACCCAGGAAGGAAAAGCCCACACCCAGTTCCAGCAAAAAATCTCGAATTCGATCCACCAGTGCCCGTTCAAAATCTCGCTCTTGAGCGGCTTCTGCCAGTTCCAGAAACTCAAAATTGTAGGGACTTTTCAGGATCTGGCGGGCTAAGTCTGACTGGCTTTGAGGTAGCGTATGGTCAAAATTATTAACGGCATTTCCCACTCGCTGATGCAAACCGCTTTCAATCTGATGCACCAAGGCACTGCGGCTCCAGCCATGTTCGATCGTCTTTTGGGCGTACCACAGTCGTTCTTCATTGCCTTTGAGCTTATCCAGTAGCGCAATGTTGTGATACCAGGTAATTTGACCCATGACTGCCTGAATCACTGTTTCATCAGGAAAGGCTTGGGCAAAGGCTCTCATATAGAGCAGATTAGAGCGGGAGAACCCCTTAATCTCTGGAAAAGCGTGTTTTAGGTCTTTGGATAGGCGTTCAATGACTTTGGCTCCCCACCCTTCCTGCTGCTGCTTGGCAAGAATAGCACGCCCAATCCTCCAGTATAGAGTCACGAGTTCCCGGTTGACTGCGGTCGCTGCCCGCAGTTGAGCACTCTGAATCCATTCTTTGAGGTCATCCAGAAAGCGATCATAGCTATCTGACGACAGGTTGCTTGCCATTCCTTTCACAAACCAGTACAGGGAGTCTAATCCAGACCTTACTATACCGTGCGATTGGGTGAATTGCTTGTTTAGAGAAAGGGGATGAAAAATGATAGGGGAGCATTCAGCTCTTAATTGTCCAAGCGCTCTTGGACGATTGGCAAAACCCATCCATAGTACCAGAAATTAACTAGCAGGGGCGGGTTCACAGTCAACGCCGCCAAAGGTTGGAACACTTGAATTTGAGAGCTTTCCAGTGACCAATTCATGAACTTGCTGATTTGAAAGTTGAGTAGGTTTTACTTCAATCGTGGTTTTTCCACCCCGGTTAACCTGGATAATCGTGTCTGCCCAGTAAAATTGTGCTTGTGAAGGTTGCGAGTATGCCGGGTAGCAGCCTTTTGAGGCGATCGCGACTTTATGCTGTACGGCGGACACGGATGGCAGAGCAACTCCGGTCCGAACCAGTTTTGCCTCGCCGACTGGACCCCAAAGCTGAAGTTGAGTCGTGATGCAGCGTTTTCCATCTTTCAGAGGAGCAATAATGTTACCGCATACCTCAACATCCACATTATAGAGCGGCGGATATTCTGGAATTGAAGGATTTTGCGCTTGAGTGGCTTCATTTTCACCACCTGTTGCTGTGCGAGGAGTGCAACCAACAGCAAACAGCCCCGCCAAAGTCACGACTGTCCAGTATTGAGTAGTTTTACAAGTCCACATTGGTAAATTCCCCTCAAACTTTGAATAGATGCTCAGTTTCCTTGAACGGGTGCAAATTCGCGTTGACTGGGAGGCTGAACCCATAATGTGCAGAATCCAGCAGTGGCTTTTCGATTAGGCAGCATCTCCAGAGTGACACCCAAGCGCTTAACCTCATTGGCGCAAACAAGCTGACCATTGCGATCGCGGCTCAACAAGTCCTGATTCCAGTTCATTAGATTACGGGCAAATAGCCCCTCAGCACTAGTTGCCCAGTCTAAAGCCTTGGCTTGCTCTAGCGTCAGTTGTCGGGGTCCGGTGGGATCAAGAGGGCGACTGGCTTGATACCAGGAGAGTCCAGCAATGCCCAAGAATCCTCCCAGTCCGGCTGTAGCCAGGAGCAAAACCCCGGCTGCAATCAATGAGGGAACCGAGTGAATAGCCCGCTCAAACTCTGTGCGGCGAATCAGGGCAGAGACGGTTTGGGCGATCGCCTTTTGGTGTCCCTTGATCGCCACCTTTTCATAGGTCTGGAGCCGATCGTATAACTGCGTCTGCCACTGATCAAACATGGTCTCCATCTCTTGGGGACTGTCTTCTAGCAACACTTCTAGCCTGCCAGTCGCAACCAGCATCAAGAAGGCTGGATCATCCGGGTCAATTCCCGTTTGTACGACAATTTCCCATACTCTGGCTTTGAAAGAATCATCCTTACCGCGAATTGCCAGATCGAGCAGGGTTGGGTAGGGAATTCGATTTAGACCTTTGCCTCTGGCAGCCATCGATTCCAGAAATTGATCATCCAGATCCAGAGGTTCTTCTATTTGGCGGGGATTGGTCATAAGCCTTACCTCCCTTAGCTTGAACGTTTGCTATTACGGGATTTGGAGCCGCTTGCTGCTGGTTCAGCCGTTTGAATGTCAGCTTTTCCAGCTTCCAATGATGGTTCATCAGTCGCAGTTGGCTTTGAAGGACTGACTTCCGACTGCAAAAGTTTCCAGATGTTTGCCTGGTCGATCGCTTGATAAGCACTCTTCAGAAACGTATGGAGCCGCTGCTTCCCCAAAACGCCCAGCTCACCGCTCTCCCTGCCTACTGAAAAAGCAAGCCGCTTGGCATCCAGATGATCACGCTCGCGATAACTGAACTTGGGAAAATCGAGCACGGGGACTTTTTGCTTTGCCAGAAGTTGTTGGAGTTCCTCTCTACCGTCCAGGTGAGACCAATCATCACAGAGTCCCCAGTTGCGGACAAAAACATGCTGCACTTTGCCATCAAACTGCTTTAAAGATTGGATGAAAAGCTGCACACTGTCATAGCCGCCGGTGCAGATAAACCACTTGCAGATACTGACTCCATGCTGCGCTCCTAGCTCCAGCACTCCATTACGCTCAATCCAATCGGTAACGGCTGGAAAGACCTGAGCGGGGAGATTAACAATCACCGGAGTTTTGATTGCCAGATCAAAAATGCGATCGGCATCGTAGGCTTTGCGTTCAGCTTCACTAAAGACGGCTCGCTCACACCCTTTAGGGTAGACTTCCCCTACGTCAGGATTACTACGATCGGCTTCTACCAACACATAGGGAAGCTGGCGATCGATGCAATATTGCACCATTACGCGAGCAAACAAAGACTTACCGACACCGCCTTTTTCACCATCAATGAAATGAATGATTGCCATTGCGCTCTCCTATTGCCACATTGTTCGGGTTGCCCGTTCGGCGGGCTTGGTATTGCCATTTTGGCGATCGCCATTGGTATATTCGATTGTTGAGGATTCAGCAGATGGAATCGGCAGTTGCAAACATTCTCGGATATAGTCTGCCTGACGTTCCAAAGCGCGACAGCAGCTCAATCCCAGTTGGCGTAGTTCTTCTTGGCTCAACAGACCTTCTGCCTGACGAGCGGCTACCATCCAAAAAGCTCTGGCAGGCTCCAACATCAACTCTTTGCCCTGCCTCACGCCATCACCTTTCTTCAAAAATGCTGTCAACACACCGTCTGGAGTGTCGGTGTAGGGTGAATAGCGAAAGCTGAAATCTTCGCGTTTGCGGGAGGTTTGAGTGATCTCGTTCATGCGACCTCCGCCAACTGCTCAACAAAGTCGCAGTACATTCCAAAAACGTCAATCAGACGAAAGGATAGTGCCTCTGCATCTGAACGGTTCGAGCGATAATCCAGTCCTAACAGGTCTTGCAATTGTCGCTGAAGGTCAGTACCCCAATAAGTCGGGGTTCGATTGAAATATTTTTCCAATTCATCATGGAGGTAGAGAGCAGCCCCACCAGAAATAATCACCTCAGTGACATTCGGCAGCATAGTGTCAAGCCAATCTTGCAAGCGTGACCAGTACTCCTCTCTGGCAGTCAAAATAGCAGTGACAATTTGCTCGCGTTCTAGTTTTTGTTCAGTAGGCGATCGCGTCTTTACCAGATGTTGAAGTTGTGGATTATCAAGGGCGATCTGATTGCCAATACTATAGATTGCGCTCGTTAACGAATCAGCACTTTGACCAGAGGTACGGTTTAATACCTTATCTACCAGTTGATGAAAGCCCAAATCGGTGGTGTTACCGATCGCCAGCTTGCCCCGTTCAAATAGCAATAGGCTGGTATTCCGATGCCCAAACATCAGCACGGTCAGCGTCTGTTGCTGGAACCACTCTGCCCCGTTCTGCATGACTCGTGCCATTGCCAAGCCACCTCCCTCTGGGCGACACTCAAAGGCTTCTAACTTGACCTGGAGGCGTTCACCACGAAAGCTGTAGTTTTTGAGCTGTTGTTTCAGGAGTTGCTGAAAGCGTTGAGCATTCTGGTATTCTCCGTAGGGTAACAGAGCAGAAATGGCAATAGAGAACTTACGAGGTAGATCCATGTGCTGGACGATTGCTCCTACAGCTGCCAGCACTTTATATAACGCCCGCTCGTATTTCACCTCATTCATCCGCACGGCTGCCAAAAACTGACGCGCTAAATAGCCAACCACCTGACACTGCTGACTATCACTACATTGCAGCCAAACATCATCTTCAGGTCGGGTGATACCAAGACTTCCTCTGGTTCTCAAGTGGGCATCAATTGAACTCAAGCTGAGTTCAATCACTTCAGGCTCCATGAGCAGCAATCGAGGTCTGCCATCCGCTAAGTGATAGATCACTTTACTGAGTGAGGAGCCTGGATCGAAAGTCAACGTGAGGTCAGACATCACAGCAATTCTCATTTTGAAACATTTGTACTGAAGTCAGAGCCTCTAAAGGCTTGTGCGCTCAATTTTATGAACGGCAGAATGGGTATTCCAGCCATTGATAGCTGTTCAAAATGAATATTTTTGTGAGAATTATTCTC
>DVDV01000220.1 GCA_015296075.1 Leptolyngbyaceae cyanobacterium M33_DOE_097
AAGTCATTCAACGCATCATAGAGTCGGGAAGTGGGAGTCATTGTTCTTGCTGTTAGGTGTGGTAACTTCTCAGCATAGATCAGCCTCTCCTTCCCTTCCAGCCTTTGTTTCATCCTCAAACTCTTCTGTCAGTCAACCAGACAGTTTCTCTGACAATCACTCAACTTTAAGTAATATTGAAATTTCTGGTACTCATTCAGATATGCTTGAGTACTTATTAAGAGATAGGAGTTGGATTGCCCTTTCTGCATACCTTTTTCATAGATCAGTTGTTACAAATAGCCACGGATGGGATGAGCGGCTTTGTGCAGGGCAAGATCGTGATTTTCTCTTATCTGTTGCCTTAACTGGAGCAACGTTTGCCTACCTGCCTGGTTGTTATTCCTTTTACCGCAGACATGGCACTGGTACGGTTTCTACTGCTAGTCAGGCTAAGTGGTTAGAAGGACACTTTATGCTGATGAAAAAAGTCGAAGAAAAGCTAGTTCAAACTGAGAAGTTTACTGAAAAGTATAGGCAAGCTCTTGCTGCATCTTATTTTGATAAGGCAACTAGCTGGTGTCTTTTTCTAACGAGTAACCAATACCTGCGTATTCTTAAACACGCTTATCACTTAGATCCTAATGTGACAGCTAATTCTTCAGTTTTTCAGGCTTTAGAATCTGTTTTTGGTTTTTCATCTGTAGCCACTTTGTTTTATAGGCTTAAACAAATTAGATATTTTGGTAAAGCTAAAAAATATAATCCGTTTCAAACGAGCTAATGTGCTGCACATTTTTGAAATACTAATTTTCCATAAATTTCTTTGCTTCTTTCTTCAAAAAGGTTGAATTCAAAAGTGATAAATCTTCAACTCGATAGGGTCTGACGTGTCAATTGCAATACTTATAGGGTTGATTACCTAAATAGATAAACTGATAAATAATGAAAATTATTGCCCTTGCCAGTTATTTATCTTCTAAGCGAGGAGGTCTAGAACATAGCCTTCTAGATGTATGTCGTGCTTTAGCAGAACGTGGGCATAGCATTTGCCTCATTTATGAGGAAGAAGGCGACCAGTTAGAAAACTACCAGCAGTTTTGTTCTGACTTGATTAAAGTTAAAAGCTATAAGCTAAATACTCAATTTCTCGCAGATATTCTTAGAGCTGCAAGCGTGACACCGGATATTGTTTACAGCAATCAATACGACAATTTTTTCTTTGGAAGCGTACTTTCCCAGGTTTGTAGAGTCCCATTTGTTTGTCACCTCCGCCTCCACGCTTCTACCGAAGATAGCTACCTTAAACGCCTCAAACAATCTCTGACTCTTTCAGGAATTTATCGCTACATTGCAATCTCTGAAGCAGTAAAAGCTGATTGGTGCGATCGCCTCCACATCCCTCCAGAAAAAATTTCAATTGTCTACAACGGCATTGAGCCAGATCGTTTTGTCATTTCCGATGATGTTGTGAACCTGAGAAAAGCCTGGGAGATTGCACCGCAAGAACGAGTGATTTCCTATGTAGGTCGTTTAGAAACCGAAAAAGGTATTGAAACGCTGATTCGGGCTTTTGCATTGCTTCGTCAAGCATCGATTCCAGCCCAACTGCTGATAGCAGGTAAACCCTTATTTTCTGGAGATACTTATCGCTCTCAGTTAGAAGCCTTAGCTAAAAACCTGGGCGTTAGCGAAAGCGTTAAATTTTTAGGACATATTTCAAACACGCGATCGCTTTATCAAATTAGCGACGTAGTTGTGTTACCAAGTCTTTGGCTCGAAGCTTTTGGGCGTGTTTTGATTGAATCAATGGCGTGTGGCACTCCTGCATTGGGTAGTCGCAGCGGTGGGATTCCAGAGATTTTGACGGGCGAATTTAGTAACTGGCTGTTTACCCCTGGAGACGAGATAGACCTTTGCACCAAGCTTAAAGAGGTAATTGACTGGCGCAACAATGACCCAACACTATCTCATCGTTGCCGTCAGCATGTAATCAACAACTTTTCCCTGCAACAAACAATTGATGGGATTGAAACCGTCTTACACCAGGCAATAAAGCGATGAAACTCTGCATTGTTACTCACAAAGTTGCAAAAGGTGACGGGCAAGGGCGAGTCAACTATGAAGTGGCTCAAGCGGCTCTACAACGAGGCCATCAGGTCACAGTGATTGCCAGCCAGATCGATCAAGCCCTGCAACATCAACCCCATCTCGATTGGGTTCCCATTTCAGTTAAAACCTTACCCACTGAACTGCTTAAAAACCTTCATTTTGCAAATCAATCAGCCCGTTGGCTTAATACCCACCGCAACAATTTTGATCTAGTCAAAGTCAATGGTGCAATTACCTGGGCCGCAGGAGATGTGAATGCAGCTCACTTTATCCATAGTGCCTGGTTACACTCACCAGCGCATGTGTGGCAACAGCGCAAAGATGCCTATGGTTTATATCAGTGGCTCTATACCGCCTTAAACGCTCGTTGGGAACGTCGCGCCTTTGCCCAAGCCCGACAGGTAATTGCCGTTTCATCCCAGGTGCAAGCTGACTTAGAAAAACTTGGGGTTTCGCGAGATCGCATTCAAGTGATCTACAACGGCGTAGATACCAGCGAGTTTTATCCGGGTCAGAGCGATCGCTTGGCATTAGGTCTACCAGACTCCGTACCCCTGGCAATTTTTGCTGGCGACATTCGCTCTTCTCGCAAAAACCTCGACTCCGTTCTTAAAGCTTTAGTAAAGGTTTCCGGGTTACACCTCGCAGTGATTGGAAATCTAGATGGTAGCCCTTACCCTGCGCTAGCTCAAGCGTTAGCCGTTGGCGATCGCGTTCACTTTCTAGGGTTCCGCCAAGACATTCCTGCTCTGATGAGAGCCAGTGATTTTTTGGTGTTTCCCTCCCGTTATGAAACCTTTGGGTTAGTCGTGTTAGAGGCAATGGCATCCGGCATTCCAGTAATCACCAGTGCTGCAACCCCTGCTGCCGAATTGCTCACATCTGACGCTGGCATCGTTATTGCTAACCCCGATGACGTGTCAGCCCTCGAAAAGGAGATGCAATTTCTTACCGACAATCCAATTCAACGTCAACAAATGGGGAATCATGCCCGCGCGATCGCAGAAAAACATAGCTGGAGCCAGATGGCTCAACGGTACGTCGATCTATTTGAACAGTTAAACCCACCATGTTGATCACGGTTCTCGTCCCAACTTACCGTCGCCCCCAAGACTTGCTGCGTTGTCTGGAAGCGTTATCTCGTCAAACTCGTCCTGTCGATCAACTGGTCGTCACCGTTCGCAATGATGACACTGAGACATGGAAGGCTCTGCCAACTCTAGCCCAGTTTAATCTGCCGCTTCAAACAGTCGAGGTGAGTACAAATGGTGTAATTGCTGCCATGAATGCTGGCCTGTCAGTCGTCAAAGGGGATATTTTAGCGATTACCGATGACGATTCAGCACCTCACCCCGACTGGCTCGAACGAATTGAGCAACACTTTTTAGCCGATGCACAGGTTGGCGGTGTTGGCGGCAAAGATTTCGTCTATCACGGAGACACCTTAGAAGATGGTGCTGCGACCATTGTTGGAAAACTAAGCTGGTTTGGACGGGCGATCGGTAATCATCATATCGGTACAGGGGAAGCACGCGAAGTTGACATCCTGAAAGGGGTCAACATGAGCTTTCGATCAGCCGCAATTAAAGACCTCAAGTTTGATCAGCGGATGCGCGGTACAGGTGCCCAAGTTCACTATGAATTTGCATTTTGCCTCAGCTTAAAAAAGCGTGGCTGGAAGCTAATTTATGACCCCAATATTGCCGTCAACCACTACCCAGCTCAGCGATTTGACGAAGATCAGCGAAAAGCCTTCAACGCGATCGCGGTCGCCAACGCAGCGCATAACGAAACCATTTCCCTTCTAGAAAATCTTTCGCCTGTTCGCCGCATTATCTTTCTACTGTGGTCATTGGCGATCGGAACCCGTCAATCATTTGGCCTGGTGCAGTGCTTGCGATTTTTTCCTAAAGAAGGTTCCTTGGCATTTAGAAAATGGTTAGCCACCTTACAAGGACGCTGGCAAGGCTTTCAAACCTGGCAAAGTAGTTAAGCATCAATCATGACAGCAAGAATTTTTTCTTTACGGAAAAACCCGTTGAGTTTAGAACCACAGATTGCATGGATGGCAATTTTGGGCTTTATTCTTCCTGTTGCGCTTTGCTTACTGGTTCGATTTAGCAGCATTCTGCAAATATTTTTTCCCGCGGGTGCCTTTGCTGTCGGTGCATTCCTTTACCTGCGTTACCCAATCTTATATCTCGGCTTCAATTGGTGGATTTGGTTTCTATCCCCTTTTATTGCTCGGTTAGTTGAATACCAGAATGGCATTATCAACCCAGGGATGCGCTTTATTATCCTTGCTCCCTACTTGGTGACAATGCTTACAGCGGTCACCTTTTTTAAACACTTACCAACCCTCCACCGTCGAGGCGGCATTCCCTTTATCTTGGCCTTTGTCAGTATTGCCTATGCCTTACTGATTGGCTTAGCTAAGGGAAATGCCATTACAGATGTTGTTCAGGGTTTTTTAAGTTGGCTCCCCGGTGTTTTTATGGGAGTACATCTAATGGTCAATTGGCGATCATATCCCCAACTCCAAAGCAATACTCAACGAGTCTTTCTCTGGGGAATTTTGATCATGGGGATTTATGGTATCTATCAGTATTTAGTTGCACCAGAGTGGGATAGTTTTTGGCTAAGAAATGCAGACGATTTGCAACTATGTTGTGGTTGGCCTGAACCCCGACAGATAAGAGTTTGGAGTACATTAAACTTTCCGTTTACTTTTGGCTATGCGATGATGGCGTGTTTGCTGCTATCAATCGGTAGTCGTGGGCCTTTGATCGTGCCATCTGTTGTCGTTGGCTTTTTGTCATTTTTGCTCTCTCAAGTGCGAGGGGCATGGATCGGTTGGGCATTTGGGCTGTTTAGCTTTTGGGTCACTCTCAAGCCCAGCTTAAAAGTCAGAGTGATGATGATGTTTCTGATTATTACTGTTTTCTTAGTTCCAATCGTAATTTCAACCCCCCTTGCCGAACCTGTAATTTCGCGTTTGCAATCTTTTTCAGATACAAAGGGCGACACAAGTGCCAACGAAAGGCAAGAGATTTATGCTCAAGTCTTAGACAGCGTATTACCTGAATTATTTGGACGAGGAATGGGCGGTAAAGGCATTGTTGATGCCGGAGTCTTAGATGTTCTCGCGACTCTAGGGTGGCTTGGGCTTTTGCCCTATCTCTGCGGCATCGTGCTGATTTTTTTTACACTCTATGGCTATCGAGAGACTCGTTTTGATCCATTCATGAATGCGGCTCGTGCAATTTTACCTAGCATTCTAATTACGCTGCCGTTTAACAATGCCCTGGTTTTGCTCCCAGGTATTCTGTTTTGGGGATTTGCAGGAATTACGATCGCTGCTCACAAGTACTACACCTATCAGAGGCAGTTAGTCGAGCAGCAAATCCCCACTGATATTCAACAAGGCAACTTTTCCAAGTAGATCTCCTCAATAAAAGTAAGCCGATATCTTAAGGGAAACCAAATTAATAGGGATTCAGAAGATATGGAAAATGCAAATTCTTTACTCACTTTAAGTAAAAACTCTTCTGATCTTATTTCTAAGAAGCCTGGTGTCCTGTTTGTTTTAGGTACTTTATGGGGAGAAAACGGTATCACGTCTCATCTATTAACGCTTTCTCAGGAATTAATTAAACAGGGATGGCGTGTAGGGCTTGTTTCAAAGCTTGCTTCAGATGTTGATGGAGCATTAGAAGAGGCGACTCGTTCAGCGAAAGAGTTTGAATCGTGTGGTGTTGACTTCTTCCCCATTTCATCTTCTAATTCTTACCTCTTCAAGAAGTATCAAATTTTGCTCGACCTGAAGCGAGCTATCAGCAAGTTTAGCCCTGATATCATCCATTCCCATTCTTTATCGGTTTGTCCTTATCTGACATTAATTAAGCTTTTTGCTCGTATCCCCTGTGTTTCAACCTGCCATGTCGAGCCAACTTTAAGTAATCGAGCAGTGAAGTTAGGTTCTCAAATTAGCTCGTTCACCAGTCCAATTTGGGGCGATCGCCTAATTGCTATCAGTACCGAGTTAAAGGTTGCGTTTCAAAAGACTCTGATGGTGCCTGAGAAAAAAATTCGATTAGTACACCACGGGATAAATCATCATCACTTTAGACCTCCATCTCTAGAAGAGCGTACTAATGCTCGAAACTCATACAACTTATCATCAGACGACAAGGTTGTTTGTTTGATTGGACGTTTAGCACCCTCTAAAGGGCATGACCTTCTAATTAAAGCGCTTGGAATTTTGAAAACCAAAGGAGTCAAGGCCAATGCCTTGCTAGCTGGTAAAGCGTACGGGAAAGAAGAAGTAAACTTAAAAGCCTTAGCGATCGAGCAGGGTGTTGAAAATCAGATTCGCTTTTTAGGGAAAACAGACACACGACAAGTGCTTTGGGCTTCCGATGTTAGTGTTCTACCGAGCCGCTCCGGCAGTGAAGGGTTTGCGTTGGTGATTCCAGAATCAATGTTGTGTGGTGTACTACCGATACGAACACCAGCAGCCGGGAGTAAAGATCAAATCGAGGATGGAGTAAACGGATTTATTATTCCGTTTGAAGATGCTGAGGCTTTAGCAATAAAGCTTGAAAATGTTTTGCTAAATAATGACTTGAAATCAAAAATAGCAACGGCTGCATTAATAAAAGCTCAACAGTCTTTCACCGTTGAACGAATGGTTGAAAACACAATTAATGTATATCAAGAATTAGTCAAATGAGTAATGAAGTCAGAGAGAAGTGTTTGTAACTTTCTAGAATCCAAGCTCTTTTACTTAGACAATCTTAAAGAAAATCTATTGAGAAAAAAGAATGGCTATCTTAAATAGTGGGAAACATCAGAAAATTAAGAACCTTTTGATAAAGTATCTCAGCACTTATCATGGTCGTTTTTTAGCTCTCGGTTTAATTGCTGCTTTAATCTACTTACCAACCTACTTATTTATTCTTTGGCGTACTACATTCATTGATGGCAAGTCCACAGTAATACTAAATTTGGGCTTCCTTCATCTAGGAATTACTCAGCTTTGGCAACATCGCTCTCAACTCTCCCAACAACGCCCCCACGAAGATGAACGCTTTGTTGGGCACTTTTTGATTTCCTGCGGCGCATTGAGTTTACCATTCTGCCTAGAATCAGCCTCGCTGCAAGCTTTTGTTGTGATGCTTGTTCTAGGAGGAGTCTTGTATAGCTCCTTTGGTATGCAAGTTTTCAAGAACTTTCCCTTATCCTGTGGAATGCTGTTTGCTAGCGTCTATCCCGACTGGGCCTTTCTTTCTAACTACATTTTCCACTTTCTCACAGGGCCTAACTTTCTCGAAAATATTATGGCTGTAGTTGGTAAACATGCTTTAACCCTAATCGGGCAACCAGCGATCGCCGAAGGACCCTACATTAACTTGCCAACTGGCTCCGTTTTGATTGGCTCAGGTTGCACAGGGTTTGATATGGCTTTCTCCATCGCAGGTTTCAGTTTCTTAATGGGAATATGGATGAAACAACCCTGGACACGCATCGCTATCGGTATGTTTTTTGGAATCGTGCTGGCTTTTATTCTAAATATCCCCCGCATTATGTTGTTAACCTTTGCAGTTGTTTATTGGGGTAAAGATGCCTTCGAATTTTGGCATGGAGGTTGGGGAGGGCAAATCTTTGCAGGCGTTTTGTTCACAGTGTATTACTACATTTTGATGCCTATCTACAAAAGCGATTTCTCCCTGTCAAAATCCAAAGAAGTTAAATAACTATGTTTGTTATCAAAGCCTTGTAAATTCAACTTTTTAGAAAAGTTGCAAACATTAGAATTAACTTGTGTTTGAGTAGTTTGTTTTGTCTTGCACAACAAACATTTCTTATTACTTTCGTGATTAATTCTCAAATCTCCGGTTTGTAACAGCTAGAGCATGAAAAGGGAGATAGTTACATTGGCCCTACTCTATGCTGGAACCGACAAAAACGCCCGCATCTATTTTGTGTGTCGGAAATACCTGGTTTCCTAAATCTCCCGGTGGCGCAGAACGCTATGTATATGAACTGATTCATCAGTTAACAGACCAGGGCGATCGCGTTGAGCTATGTGCCACCGATCTACCTGCCACTGACCCGAGTGAATCACTTTTGCTCACTAACCTGGCCTCAACCCAGCGATCGCTGCCCCAACGCCTATGGAGTTGTCGTAACCAGTTTCAACATCGGCGTTTGATCCAGCCCGATGCAATTAACCTGCACTTTGCCCTCTACAGCTTTCCCTTATTAAACCAGCTTCCGCCAGACGTGCCGATCACCTTCAACTTTCATGGTCCCTGGGCACTTGAAAGTCGGCAAGAAGGAGCTTTTTTCCTCAGCGTCAAGTTGAAATATTGGCTAGAGCAGAGCGTGTTTCGCAAGTGCGATCGCTTCATCGTGCTGAGCAAAGCCTTTGGCGAAATCCTCCATCAGGAGTATCACATTCCCTGGGAACAGATTCACATCATTCCCGGAGGCGTCAACACCCAGCAGTTTCAGCCTAACCTCACCCGTCAAACCGCCCGCGAACAACTGGGGTGGCACCCCGATCGCCCCATCTTATTTACCCCCCGTCGTCTCGTACATCGCATGGGCATCGACCACCTATTGAGTGCCCTGCTCAGCGTGCGGCAACAGGTGCCAGACGTGTGGCTGGCGATCGCAGGTAAAGGTCCGCTCAGAGAAGACCTGGAATTAATGGTTCACCACTTAGGCTTAAAAAACTCCGTTCACTTCTTAGGTTACTTACCCGACGAGCAACTACCCATCGCCTACCAGGCTGCTGACCTCACTGTTGTGCCAAGCCAGAGCCTCGAAGGATTTGGCCTGATTTTGTTAGAATCCCTCGCCGCTGGCACACCTGCCCTTTGCACCCCCGTCGGTGGTATGCCCGAAGTCGTCACAGCCCTCAGCCCTGATCTGGTCACCGAAGCAACCCACGCCGAAGCGATCGCCGCTCAGATCATCGCCCTGCTCACAGGCAAAGTCTCGCTGCCATCCCGCGAAGCCTGTCGCGCTTACGCCTGCGAGAAATTTGATTGGTCAACCATTGCAGCCCAGGTGAGATCGGTCTTGTTGCAGCCCTAATTTACTAAAGATGTGCGCCTAGTTTAGTGGCACAGATCAGAGTAGTAATGAAAGTATTTCGTTATGTAATTAGAGAGACAAAGAAAACGCCCACCAGCCCTAAAAACGCTAAGTGAAAGCCTTTCTTGACTACTGTTTGAATGCCTCTTACATCATCTTCGGGTGATCAACCAAAAGGTACTAAATCAAATCTATTTAGCTTTCGCGATTGATTCCCCTAAATCACATTTTTGTACATTGTGAGGGTAGAGCGATCGCATCCATATTGCTGCATGGCGTAGTTCATTAGCGAGCTACGGCAGCAATCTGTGCATCTGCCTTGATTTGGTAATTTTCCAATCGAGACAGAACAAAGGAGATTGTTAATTATGATGCAATTCAGTCAAGCAAAATGGATTGCCCTGGCAGTTGGTACAACAGCCGTTGCAATGACTGCAACCCCCAAGCCGGTTGAAGCCGCTGCCGTTAAATACAACCTGCAAGGTGTCACACTCTCATTTGAGCAGGGTGGCTTTAGCCAAACTGGAAACTTAACGGGTTCCTTTTTCTTTGACGGCACGACAAACGAGTTTTCTGATATTGCCATCAATAGTTCCTTATCTGGTGGCTATATTGCTGCTTCGGCTCCTGGCTCTACCGCCAGTCAATTGAGCCTATCCAGAACGATTTTTAGCGCTCTTAACCTGGACTTATTGCTAAACTTCACCAGCCCACTTACAGGCGCATTGGGTGATATTGCCGCGATCGACACCACAACCAGTTCTGAAACTTTAAGTTTCAACTTCTTCGGCTTCCCGGTTAGTGCGAGTGCTTCGATTAGCAGTGGCTTTGTCACGAGTGGCTCGGTCGCTGCCATTCCCACACCTGCCCTGCTGCCGGGTCTGGTTGGTTTAGGGGTTGCAGTACTCCGCAAGCGCAAATCTAGCCCCTCCACCCAGGAGGATTAGACACAAACCTAACAGCTCCGATCTATTCACCTTTTTGCTTCCAGTCGTGGTTACCTTCAGTAAAACTGAATGTAGCCACTTTTTTTATGAGTAAGGCAGCAGGCTTAAACAGAATAACCAACGGGTTGATTTTGCTCTTTATAGAAAAAGTTATGAAACTTGAGTAAAAAAAATTAAAAACCATTGCTGCCTTCAGTAATAGTACATACCTTAGCAGTAGGGTTTGTGACTAAAAGCTTCAGTACTGTTGGCTAACCGCTTATTAGCCAATGGCAGTTTAGCTTTTTTACTTAGACTGCCACGATCATCTACCAAGGTGCCTACCCGCTCCTATTTCTGGCAATGTTCAAGAAATTGGTGTGGCTAGCTGAATTGATATTGCATAGATGAGTAAATGCATACTAGGTAGAAATAACGATGAATCTGCAAAAAACGACCATGACTTTGGCAATTGCAGTTAGTGCGATGGCACTTGCTCCTGCAGTTGCAAATGCAGCGAGCATTACCCACAAAACATCTTCCTTCTCGTTTAACGAGGAAACAGTCCCCAATGGTTTGCTTGGTAGCAGCTCGTTACCCTACTTCAATACCGCTCTTGGTACATTAAATAGTGTTACCTATGAAATTTTGGGTGATGCTAGTGCAAGCGTTACTTTTACGAACCTTTCTAAAACTCGGACGGGCTATGCTAGTGCTTATGCCAGTTTGTGGAGTTACGGATATCTTAATCCAAGCTTTTCATCGTGGTATGGCTATGTAGAAGCTTATGCTTCCGCCTATTCTAATAGTCTTGCACCGGGCGGCTCAATCAGTGACACGGCAACGAATAACTACGTTAGTGGGCCGATAACTCTGACTGAAAGTTATTTACTAGATCTGTTTAAGGGGAGCGGTAACTTTGCCGTTGAATTCTACGGCTACTTTAACGGTTCATCTTATACAAATCTGAGTAACTACCTTGTTTCTTCAACGGGTGAGGTAAACGGATTGAGAGCTAAGATTACTTATGACTATACCCCCATCCCAACCCCTGCCTTACTGCCCGGCCTATTAGCTCTTGGCGCAGGTTTCTTACGGAAACGTAAGGTAGAAGAGGCTGTTGAGGTTGAGGCTTAGCCACAAGCTTTTAACCAATCTTTTTAACGAATAATTCTTATGGTTGTGCTAGTTGTAATACCTGGCGCAACCTTTGTTCATTTACAGCTATCTGCTAAATAGCTTTATAAAAAATTTGCTATCTAAGATTTGATTTCTAAAGAGTATCTTAGACTAAATCTTAATCTTGATCTTATTTGTATTTCCTCTATCAAAGGCAGAACAGTATATTAAGCACGGTATGTAAAATCGTTGTAAAGCCTCTATTGAGGTTGACTGGTACATACTGACTTGGCTAAGTTGCTGACTATAGCAAATGTGATAGCTTTGAATCTATTGCCTCATATAGAAATTCGCAGAATCTAAATAAAAAGTTAACTTAGTTGTGGCTCTTCTTTTGTTTCCTTGTTTCTATGTAGAACTTCTACTAATAGTTTAAAAATCTTGTAAATCTAAAACGAAAGTGGTGAAGCTTTTCTCAGTAGTTTTTATGATTACGCTACATGGGTCAAAAGTAGTTATTTAATCCATCTTACTTTTCAAAACTGCTTTTAAGCCGATGTAACCTCGCATCTACCGACGGCGAATAACTCGGTCTTACCGAATAAAGGCCATTTTTGTTACTGATTCTGATAAGTGCGTACGTAGGTAGAGCAAAATTATGAAATTTCAACCCACGTTTTTAGGTGCTGCAACAGCGACTGTTGTAGCGATTGGCAGCCTTGGAAGTGCTACATCCTCGCAAGCCGCAACGCTTGCTCCTGGTCAATTTACCATTACTGGGGAAAATGTTTCTCAAGTGACTGGATTTTCCAATGCTGATCCAGGTAGCACGTTCACACTCAATCTAGATTTATCTCCACTCTCTATTGCTGACACGCAAGGAGTCTTTGCTGGGGTAACAGGTTTAACTGGTACTCCTAATGTTGCACCTCTGCTCTTAACTGTGGTGAATTCAACAACTTTCAGCTTTTCTAATAAAGTACCTTTCATCACAGGATTGAAGCAAAATGGTCAAGATATTTTCTTTGACTTGGCTGAAGGTACATTGGGTGGCTTTATCACAAGTTCTACCAACTATAGCTTTGGTGGTGTTGTAAAAGGGATATTGAGGAACAATAGCGGTTCAGTTATTGCAGATGGCAGTCTTGCCAGCTTTGATATTGGATCAGGAGCGGGTAGCAACCGAAGCAGCATTACCCTTGAAACAGTTCCCACACCTGCATTGTTGCCTGGGTTGGTTGGGTTTGGCATTGCGGCTTTGCGGAAGCGTAAAGCGATCGCCGCTGAATCTGAAAGTTAGAACCAACTATTCATTCGCACTATTCATCAGGGTATGAGTAGGCTTCGGTTGCATTGCAGGGATAACTGGCGATGCAACCTTTCTTATTGCAAAGTTACTCCTAAATGTCTTTTTATGACTGCAAGTGTTTCTTACTACACAGGTACAAAACAGACTAGAAGCCATCTAAAGTCTCTCTCCGTTAATGTCCTGCTTGCTGTATCAGAATTAGTCTACTCAAGCGAAATTGCTGTCACCCAATCCTGATAAGCCGGGTCGCGATTTTCAGTAATGGCCGTCAACCGATCGCGCAGCTTCTCAGTAATTGGGCGATCGCCCGTAAACTTAAAATTCTCAATCTGACGGACAGGCGTGACCTTCGCCGCTGTACCACTCAAAAAGACCTCATCGGCAATCAACAACTCCGACTTGTCAACCGGGCGTTCTATCACAGGGATACCCATATCACGGGCGATCGTCAGCACACTATCGCGCGTAATGCCCTCCAAAATATCCTGGTCTGAGCCAGGCGTGATCAGCGTGCCCTCTCGCACGATAAAGATATTCATCCCTGACGCTTCACAGACCTTACCCTGCGAATTCATCAAGATTGCCTCATCAAACCCCGATGCAACCGCCTCTGTTTTTGCCAGCGAAGAAGTGATGTAAGCCCCCGAAATTTTGCCCCGCAACGGAAAGCTTTGGTCTTCTTGCCGCACCCACGAACTAATGCGACAGCTCACCCCTGCCGGTGATAAGTAGTCTCCTAGCTCAAGACCATAGATAAAAAAGTCATGCTCAATGTTGTGCAAGCGAGGAGAAATGCCAAGATCCGACGTGTAGACCAATGGACGAATGTAAAACGAAACACTCGGCTTATTTTGCTGCACAAACTCTGTAATCAACCCATAGATCTTGTCGGCTGGCAAATCAAAGTGCAGAAAACGGGCACTCGCACTCAAGCGACGGCAATGACGGTCAAGCCGAAACAACAAAATCTCTTTTGGATTTTGGGGATTAGGAATGCCACGCAACCCGCCAAACGCCCCAGTGCCGTAGTGCAACGCATGGGTCGCGATCGAGAGATTTGCCTCAGCAAAAGGCACAAATTGATTACGAAAGTAAGCGATGGGCAGAAATGTATGCATGGTGTCGATATCGTGCGGATAGCCAAAGCATTCCCCAAAGGCAGGCCGTAACAAACGTCACGTCATTCCTGAGCCGTCAAACGGGAAATACTCTCTAATATAACCGCGAAGGTCGTTCGTTTCTCAAGAGATAGAAAAAGCCTTTGCTTGAATGCAACTTATTGCAAGCCCATCCTTAATCGCCCCCCTTCTCCCAAACCAGCCAAAATCTCTACCTTTCGATCCTTTCTCTCGCCCCAATCGAAGTCGATAATCCAAACAATCTGCTGCTGCACCACCGACCTAACCGCAGCAATTCTCATTTTGAAACATTTGTACTGAAGTCAGAGCCTCTAAAGGCTTGTGCGCTCAATTTTATGAACGGCAGAATGGGTATTCCAGCCATTGATAGCTGTTCAAAATGAATATTTTTGTGAGAATTATTC
>DVDV01000371.1 GCA_015296075.1 Leptolyngbyaceae cyanobacterium M33_DOE_097
GAAACATTTGTACTGAAGTCAGAGCCTCTAAAGGCTTGTGCGCTCAATTTTATGAACGGCAGAATGGGTATTCCAGCCATTGATAGCTGTTCAAAATGAATATTTTTGTGAGAATTATTCTCATACTGAGAATTGCTGCCCAGGTAAAGTGTGCTTTTGCAAGAATGTGACTAGAATATAAATTAGCCATATCAGGCCCACATTGCTTCGTTATCATTAATCCTTTAACTTTATGAACCGCATAACTCCAAATGATTCAGTTGTTGTGCGCCCAGCTCATTACCGCGACCTGGACGTGATTGAATCAATGTATGGAGACGAGCGGGCTGGGGCCTCACCGCTGAGTTATGTGATTGATCCTGATGGGCACTTGAAGCAGCAATATTGGCAAAGTCGCTATCGCTTTTTAGGTTTACTGGGGTTGTTTCTAAACCCTTTACAATATTTATTCTGCGCACATTCGGGGCAGTCTGACTCGGTTGTGCAAGGGGCAATTCGAGTTTCCCCGTTTAACCGATCGCGCACTACTTGGCGGGTTGATCGAGTGGCAGTATTTGATTTAGACCAACTTTCTACAGACACTAAGAAGGTCGCTGCATCGGTCCCAACTGACGCACGCACGTTTGTCACGTTGCCTTACCTGTCAGATGTCGGTTCGCAATTGCTGCGCTATTGCTTTGAGACGATTTGGGAAGCCCGCACCTGGTTGCTTGAAGTTGATGTCAACGATAAAGAGTTATTGGCGCTGTATCGGTTGAATGGGTTTCAGCCGCTAGCGCACATGACTTACTGGGAGATCACTCCCGAAGCGTTGCAAAACCTGGTTGAGCGTGAGCCGGATTTGCCAAACCTTTTGCCTGTGGGTAATGCAGATGCACAGTTGCTGTATCAGTTAGACACTGCTTCGATGCCACCGTTGGTGCGGCAGGTGTTCGATCGCCACGTTGCTGACTTTAAAACAAGTTTGTTGGGGGCGATCGCCGAAGGGGTTAAAAACTGGTTGACCCGTACAGAAGTAGTGGATGGCTACGTGTTTGAGCCTCAACGCAAAGCCGCGATCGGTTATTTTCGGATGCGGTTATGCCGTGATGGGTCGCAATCGCACCAGGCTCAGTTAACCGTTCACCCGGCTTATACCTGGCTGTACCCTGAGTTGTTGGCGCAGATGGCTCATGTGCTTCGAGATTTGCCAGCCCAGGCGCTGCAACTTGTGTCTTCTGACTATCAGCCTGAGCGCGAAGCCTTTTTAGAGCAAATTGGCGCGACTCAAATTGCTCATACATTAATGATGTCTCGCTCGGTTTGGCACAAGGTAAAAGAGGCGAAGACTAATGCGTTAGAAGCGCTGCAAATTGCAGAAATGCTGCAAGGCTTAAAGCCTGCGCGGAAGCCAGTACCCAGTCGAATTGTGTTAGAAAGCAAACTCGAAAAGCCAAACCAAGTTTCTAAGCCGCCAGTCAAGTCGGGCGAAAGTGAATCACCGAAGCAAAAGCCTGTCTTAAAACTGCCAACCGATTTATCGAACCTGCCACCCCAAGGTTCTTAACTGAGGGGCAGTGAGTTCATGCGTGTAGCAGCTTTGGGGTTGGATGTCGGTAAAAAGCGGATTGGTGTTGCCGGGTGCGATGGCACAGGACTGATTGCAACAGGCTTGCGCACGATTCGGTGGCGATCGTTTCAGCAGGTCTTGCAAGAATTGCGCGAACTGATTGATGAGCGGCAAGTGCAAATCTTGGTGGTAGGTTTGCCTTACAACATGGATGGTTCGCTGGGGCCGCAGGCACGACACGTCCAAAAATTTGCTGACACTATTTCGGGAGTTTTTCAATTACCCGTTGAATATGTTGATGAGCGGTTAACATCGTTTCAGGCTGAGCAATTAATCATTGCTGAAGGGCGATCGCTCATGCAAAATAAAGAACTGATTGATCGCAAAGCAGCGTCCCTGATTCTGCAACAATGGTTAGATGAACGCCGAAGTGGTAAACGAAAGACACCTCTAACTGAATGTTGAGTTGAATTTTTTTACTGATAAATCAAGCGCACGATGGGAGATGACCCTGTTATGTACGAAGAAGATAGTGAATTTGAAACGGTGATTGTAACGGATGAAACTGGGCGAGAGATTGCCTGCACCGTGGAACATTCGCTGGAAATTGAGGGGCATGAATATGTACTGTTAATGCCGCTTGACTCACCTGTTGAAATTTTTGAATGGAAAGCTGACACGGCGGAAGAAGAAGCGGTACTGATCGAAGATGACGAAAAGATAGCAAAACTTTTCCCGACAGCAAAAGCTGTACTAGAAGAGCAAAATCTTACGCTGAAGCGCTCAGCTGTCACGTTAACCGTTGAAGGTGAATTACCTGATCTAGAAGATGAAGAATTTGAAGATGATGAGTTTGAAGGTGACCCTGAAGAACTGCAACATTTAGCAGATTTTTACTACGAAGAGCAGGAATACAGCATCTATGCACCACTTGATCCATTTTTGATCCTGGCTCGCATGGATAAGCTCAACCGTCCGCATCTACTCTCTGCTGAGGAGTTGAAAAAAATTGAGCCTTATCTGCCAATGATTGAAGCTCAGTTTGAAGAGCAGTTATTTGAAGAACTCGAATAACGATCGCCTTCTAGATTTAGCAGTCGAGTAGTCAATTAAACTTGATTGCTGGTGTTTCCGAGGGTGATTAACCCTTGGAACATTTTTTTTGCTCTCCGAATGGGGCACGAGAAACCGTTTAGTGAGTTTGCAACCAAACTTGTACCGTGTTTAACAAAGTGCCTAATTGAGTCAGGTAGGTGCCCGAAAGGTGAAGTTTGCGATCGCGCGCTTCTTTTTCAAGCTTGGTTGCAATCTCGTACATTTCGGTTAGGCCTAGGTTGGCTGTTGTGCCTTTAATGTGATGGGCCTCGTGTTCCAGGTACACCAGATTTTGTTGGGCGATCGCCGCCGCCGCCGCTTTTAATCGTGCCTGGGTGTCTTCAGCAAAAGTCTGAAGTAATTCGCGCTCAAACTCAGGGTTGTTATCTGAAATTTGGTGTAAATGCTCCCAATCAATTTTGAGTGTGGGTTGTGTGGTAGTTGCTTCAGCATTCGATAAATCTGTTAAAGAACTTGCTGCCTGCACCTGATCTTCTTCTTTTGCCATTCGCAGTTCTCGGCTCCAATAGTTGATCTTCTCTGATAACCGATCTTTCAAAATTGGTTTACTGAGGTAGTCATCCATTCCTACAGACAGGCAAACTTCTTGGTCTTCCTTAAGGGCATTAGCTGTTAAGGCAATGATAATTGTGTGGCAACCACTTTGAGCTTCCCGCTGCCGAAGGATGGTTGTTGCTTCATAACCATCAATCACTGGCATTTGACAGTCCATCAATACGATGTCGTAGGATTGCCGAGTGAGTTGGTCGAGTGCCTCCTGCCCATTATTGACGATATCAGCTGTAAAGCCCAAGTTTTTCAGTTGATTCACCGTGACTTTCTGATTGACGGGGTTATCTTCAACCAAAAGAATCTTTAGATTGGATTGAGGTGCTTCTGCTTTGCTAGAGCCGATGGCTGAGTTAATAGCTGCACACTCGTTAGGGGTGATGGGCTGCTGAAACTCTGGCAAGGCTGCCAAAATTTCAGACAAGCAGTCGAGCAAGCGCGATCGCTTCACGGGTTTGACTAGGTAGGCAGCGACATCTTGGCTGAGTGCCCGCTCGATCTGGTTGCGCTGATGCAGCGAGGTCATCATCACCAATGGAATTGCTGCTAGATCAGGGTCTGCCTTAATCTGTCGGAGCAACATTGCACCATCAACATCTGGCATTTGCATATCTAGGATGGCAGCATGGTACGGCTGGCCCAATCGGGCTTGCTCGCGCAAAAGGTGTAACGCTGCTGTAGCTCCATCGGCTTCGTCAACCTGAGTCCCCCAAGCTGCCAATTGATAGCGAATGATCTTGCGATTTGTACCGTTGTCATCCACAACGAGTAAGCGGCACTGCTCAAGATTGTTGAGATAGTGGGGGTAAGCCTGCTCTAGCTCTTTGTCGGTTTGTTTTTCAAAGGTCAGGTTAAACCAAAATTGAGAACCCTGGCCTTCAACACTGTGAACACCAATTTCGCCGCCCATCAGTTCAACTAACTGGCGAGAGATAGCTAGCCCTAAACCCGTACCTCCGTAGCGGCGCGTAGTTGAGGCGTCTACTTGAGAAAACGGCTTAAATAACTTTTGCTGGGCAGCAGGTGGGATCCCAATTCCAGTGTCGATGACACAAAAGGCGATCGTGACATGGGTGGGAGTTTCGGTGGCGACTTCTGCCTGAATTAAGACCTCTCCGGCGTTGGTGAATTTGATGGCATTGTTGATCAAATTCGTCAAAATTTGGCGGAGTCGGTTTTCATCTCCTTTTAAGCGCGTCGGTAGACTTTGATTGATTAAGGTTGCCAGCTCTAACCCTTTAGCATAGGCGGGGGCTGCCAGTAGCTCGGCTACTTCTTCAATACAGGCGGTCAGGTCAAAGTCGAGCTGCTCTAAACTCATTTCCCCAGCTTCAAGCTTGGAAAAGTCAAGAATCTGGTTCAACAGATTCAGCAAAGTCTCACCGCTCGTCTGAATGGTGGAGGCAAAATCTCGCTGTTGGGCATCTAAATTGGTGTCCATTAGTAAGTCGGTCATCCCGAGTACGGCGTTCATGGGTGTCCGAATTTCGTGACTAATGGTTGCCAGAAAGGTACTTTTCATTTCAGAGGCTCGTTCGGCTTCCTGCCGAGCCTGCTCCAGAGCGCGGTTCCGCTCAGCGAGTTGTTCGCGCTGTTGTTTTTCGCGTTCTAACAAGTGAGCCTGGGCGATCGCAATGCCAACCTGGTCAGCAAGCTGCAATAAAAAGTCAATTTCAAACGAGCGCCAATAGCGGGGGGCCGAGCATTGGTGCGCGATCAGCAAGCCCCAAAGCTGCTGTTTACCTGTAGCACCGCGACCTTGAATAATTGGAACCACGAGATTTGCCTTGACCTGAAACTGAGCTAACAGCTCATAGTGACAGGGTGAGAGGTTGGTTTGTTCGACGTTGTGAATCGCTTGAATTTTGCCGCGATAATACTTCTCCCAACGACCTTCTTTAAAGCAGGTGTCTTCAATCATTGCCCCCAGAGCAGGAGTCCACTCCGGGGAGACTGACTCAACCACCACTGTGCCATTCCAGTCTTCTTCAAAGCGATAAATAACTACGCGATCGGCTTGCAGAAATTGCCAAACTTCGGCCACAGTCGTTTCTAAAATTTCATTTAAGTTCAACGATTGCCGGATCCGAAGCGTAATGGCGGTGAGTAGATAGGCCTGCTGGTTTTGGCTTTGCAGTTCTTCTTCAAACTGTTTACCCTCAGTCAGGTCTTCAACTTGAGCAATAAAATGGGTCGGCTCTCCGTAGGCATCTCTAACCAGCGAAGTGTTGAGCCGCAACCAAATGGCGTGACCGTGTTTGTGCAAGCAGCGTTTTTCAACCCGGTAGGAAGGAATGTCGCCCCGCAGCAACCGTTGCAAGTTGACCTGGTGCTCGGCTGGCTCATCGGGATGGGTGAGTTGGTAAAAGTTTTGGGTTAACAGTTCAGCTTGGCTATAACCAAGGATGCTGCACAGCGATCGGTTGACGCGCAAGCAGCGACCGTCTAAGTCAACGAGTGCCATCCCGATCGCGGCTCGTTCAAATGCCGTCCGAAACTGCTCTTCGCTGCTCTGCAACGCCGTTCTAATTTGTTGCTGTTCTTGCTGAACGGCAGTCAGCGTCCGTAAGTTGCGCCGCAACTCTAATTGGTTGATCACCTGCCGACTCAGAACTTTGAGGGCTTCTACCTGTTGTGGGCTGAGTTGACGGGGCACTCGATCGATGACACAAAGGGTGCCAAGGTGATACCCCGTTGGCGTAATTAAGGGCGCACCTGCATAAAACCGGATATAGGGTGCGCCGGTTACAAGCGGATTATTCGCAAACCGCTGATCGACGCGGGCATCTTCGATGATTAACAAGTCGTCTTGATACAGCGTGTAAGTGCAAAATGCAATATCTCTTGGCGTTTCAGAGACGCTAAGCCCAAGCTTGGCCTTAAACCATTGCCGCTCTTTGTCGATCAAGCTCACCAACGCGATCGGTGTGCCACAAATAGAGGCAGCCAGTTGGGCTAAATCATCAAAGGGAGCTTCGCTAGCCGTGTCTAAAATTTGATACTCGTGCAGAGCCGCTAAGCGTTGCTGCTCATGGTCTAGCGGGTGATTTTGCTGGTAGTTGGTCGATTGTGTCATGAGTCTAAAGCGCTGGACACAAAAAGCGAGTGGGGCTTTTGCGTGCGAGGGGAAACGGCTGAGGACGATGGATTAAATCAGATCGAATGTCTTGCTGTCTAAAGGGACGAACAGCCGTATAGCCTTTCGGTATGCTGCGCTAACGCCCGTGCAACAAGGTATCGAAGTTATTTAATTCTCATTTCTAAGAGAAAATGCCGATTGGGAAGGTTATTTCTTTGAGAGTGGGCGGTAATAATGCCAGACAATAATTTGTTTTAGTAGTATTCCCATCTAATCTCCCAGCAACCACGCAAGTAAAACTACTGCGATCGTAGCAAGAAACCAAAAAGGGATATGAAGCTGGGCCACCCACTCAATCGGAGCAATCACGGCTATTGGTAAGATGATCCCAAGCAGCAGAACCAGCAGCGATATCAAAAGAGACATAGGGCGATCGGTAATGTTTGGGAGGGCAACCAGCGGACTCAATACTGTTTAATGATTAATAAACAGTTGCGTTTATTGTCAATTCGGGTATAGCTTAAAACATCAGCAATTCGACACATCAGGGGAATGCCTCGACCCCCCTCAGCTTCTTTGCCCGGCATCCGATGTATGGCTTTTTCAAGGTCGAATGGTGCGCCCCAGTCCCAAATTCGGATTTCCATTCGTTCTGGAAACATTGCCACTTCAAGCTCAATCGATAACGTGCTCGGCTTGCCTCGATGGGCATGTCGTACAGCATTTGTAAAACCCTCTGCCAGGGCCAGTTGGCACTTTAACCAGGTTTGATAGTTAATTGGAGGACAATTAAATTGATCAAACCAGGTTAGAACCTTAGGTAAGGCATTCAGGTCTGTATTAACTTGAAGGTGGGATTTCTGAAGTGGTTGCAACAGCAGAAGCCCTCAAAAGTTAGAAATTTGATAGGTTTAAGCAACGACACATATATTTGATTCTGACAGAGTTCTTTTTTTTCCCAAGCTTTTGTAAATGCCCCAAATCAAACTAGTTGATATTGATAAATTACCAGCTCTAATTTTTACTGACTTTTTATAAATAGGTTTAAAGGGGCTGAGGCTCAGGAGAGAAGGCTTTTATTCTTTCTCTATGAGGAAACTGTGAATTCAATTGTGGTCATCTACTTAATTCCCCGGTGCATTGTAAGCTCAAATCTCGTTTCTGCAACATCCTTAGGTTATGTCAAAAATTTTGATTATTGATGACGATCTATCCGTGCGAATACTTTTACAGCGCCTGCTTGAAGAACAGGGCTATGAAGTGCAAACAGCGCAAGATGGTCTCGAAGGGATGGAGCGAGCCAAAAGTCTACAGCCTTCTCTGATTATTTGTGATTGGATTATGCCTCAGTTGGATGGGTTGGAGGTCTGCCGTCAAGTCAAGGCGGATCCTGATCTGTCCAATGCTTTTTTTATCCTGCTGACTTCGCGGGCCAATGTTGAAGACCGCATCAAAGGTCTGGATACGGGAGCCGATGATTTTTTGGCGAAACCAGTGGAACTGCTGGAGTTGCAGGCTAGAGTTCGAGCAGGGCTACGTTTGCAAAAGGTGAACCAGGACTTGCAGGCCCAAAAGCAAGTTTTAGAAAAAGAGTTTGCGGAAGCCGCTACCTACGTGCGATCGCTCCTGCCAACCCCAATGGAAGGCTCAATCAACATTGAGTCGCGGTTTATTCCGTCTTATCAGTTGGGGGGAGACTGTTTTGATTATTACTGGCTCGATCCCGATTATCTCGCGATTTACTTGTTGGATGTGTCGGGGCATGGTTTGGGGTCAGCCCTGCCGTCGATCGCGGTACTCAACATGTTGCGGGCGCAATCAATGGATGGGGTTAACTTCTACCAGCCGAGTCATGTCTTGCGGGCTTTGAATGAAGCCTTTCAAATGGACAACCACAACGACAAATATTTCACCATCTGGTACGGCGTTTATAACCGGGCCAAACGCCAGTTGAGTTATGCCAGCGCGGGGCACCCTCCAGCCGTGCTGCTAGAGGAGCATCCGACTCATGGAATTGAGGTTAAACAGCTACGCACGAGTGGTTTTCCGATTGGGATGTTGCCCGATGCCCGGTTTAGTAATCAGCGGTGTGACGTGCCTCGCTCTAGTACGCTTTACATCTTTAGCGATGGTGTCTACGAAATTATGCAAGCCAATGGCCAAGTTTGGGGCTTAGATGCGTTTATTGAGACGCTGAAAGACAATCAGAAGGAAATTAACCAGAAAGGCTTAGATTATTTGATTGATTATGTGCGGCGGTTGAACCTCAAGGACATCTTTGAAGATGACTTGTCTTTATTAAGAGTGCAATTTGAATAGTTGCCGTCAGAATTTTTTGTGCCATATTAATAAACTGCGTGTAACATGGCTGCCAGAGTTTTGAGACTAGGAGTAGTCTGGCATGGCTCAATTGCACGAAGCTCGTCTCGTTCAACGATCGCAAAAATTGCTTTGGCGGAGGATTTTCTCGGCTCTAGTAGTGGGTGGGGCGATTTCAGCAGCCGTTTGTGCCGAAACCCAAGTGAGTTTGGCGCAGAAGACATCTGCCTTACCACCACCGCCTGATGTGGATTTTGATTTAGTGCCTGTTCCTTCCAAGCCAGTGCCCCAAAGTCCCGCATCGCCTGAGACTCCTCGCGAGTATATCTATAAAGCTCCGCCAGCGGCTAAACCCAACTCCTCAAAGCCAATTAATGTACGCACAACGCGCTACATGGTTTACGTGAATGGCAATAGCCCTTACCTACTACAGCAGATTCGCTTGGTTGAGCCTGATGCATTTGTGCAGACATTTCAGGGTGAGCCAGTGATTCAAGTCGGGATGTTTGACACAGAGCAGGCTGCCCAGGCGCAATCAAAGCGATTTGCAGACTATGGGTTAAAAGCAGATGTGGCGACGGTTGAGATTAGCGCCCCTTCTGGTGAGTTTAGCGATCGCGGTTATGTTGTTGTGATTCCTTCGCGGCAAACTGAGTTCGCCAGCTTGACCAGTCAGTTAACGCGGTTGGGCATTCCTGAGCAGGTGATTCAGGCGAAGCTCGCACCGATCGCGCCCCATTTGCAGCTTGGCCCCTACCGAGATCGGCAGGACGCTGAATTTGTCAGTCGTTCACTGCGGCGCAACGGTTTAGATGCTCGCCTCTATTTCAGTCGCTAGTTGTTGTTGGTCTTGAGATTCTTGTGTTAGTATCGTTAGCAAGTTAGATAGTTAACTATCGAGCTTGCTAATTCCTTGAGATTCAACCATTTAGGGACAAGGAGGTGATGCCCATGCAAGATAGTAGTAAATGTGTGGGTCGTCAGTCTGGACATAGCCAACTGTGCGCCGGGGCTGTTCTCTAGTAAACATTATTGTTTCTAGTAACCGAAGCGACAGATCGATACTGTTTCTGGGTTCCACCCGGCAGTTAGGTTCCAAATTGAAGACCCTCTAGACCGCTCCTGATACTGTGTACCTTTCATCTGGGTATTCCGTTCAGGAGCGGATAGTTTTTTAAAGAGATCTTTTCAAGAGACAGTTTTATTTTTATTACTAAATTGAGAATTGCGATGTATCGTGCGTGATTCTAAGTCGTAGCCACCAGGTACGTTGTTAATATCAATCAACGACTCTTTCTGCACCGGCGAGGCGAAGGTGTGAGTTTACTCCGGATAATTTTAGTAGGCGATCGCAAACACTTCATTGATACGTTCTAACTAAGAACCGAGAGCTTGGGCGGTCGGTGCGGCTTCAGTTAACTGTCTTTAATGAATGAATAAGAAGATAGGCTAAACTAAGCAACGAGTCAGGTAGTAATTGCTACAGTGATTACGGAGGCTCGTTTGTCTGAATAACCAAACTTTTTGGTTCATTTACCTGGATTTAGTGGATTTTGCTCTCAATGCCTGATTTAAGGTTATTCTCATGACCGACAGTCCAAATGATTTGCAGCAAGTTGCTTGGCGTGCTGAGTTAGTAGAGCAACTGTTGGCAATTGGTACAGCGCTTTCTGGCTCTCACTCTTTAGGCGAGCTGTTAAATCTGATCCTGCAAAAGAGCCGAGAAATTACCTTGAGTGACGCCGGGAGCGTGTACCTGATCGATCGCACCAGCGAAGTGCCTGTCTTATGGTTTAAGGCGGCTCAAAATTTTTCTAAGCCTTCGGCTTCGTTTCAAGAATTTGCAATGCCCTTGCTGCATCGTAGCTTGGCGGGGTACGTGGCACTGACAGGTGAAAGCCTCAATATCGAAGACGCGTACGAATTATCGGGTGACCTCCCCTATCGGCTCGATCGCAGTTTTGATCAAAGTATTGGCTATCGCACGCGCTCCGTGCTGGTTTTACCCATGCAAAACCAGGAGGGTGAAACGATCGGCGTGTTGCAGCTGATTAATCGAAAGCGGGATCCCAAGCTGGTCATCACTCCCGAAAATGTTTGTGAAGTGACTCAAAGCTATACCCTGTGGGAGCAGCGGGTTTTGCGATCGCTCGCCAGTCAAGCCGCTATCTCAATTGAGCGGAACCATCTACAGGAAAGCATTGAGCAATTATTTGAAGGGTTTGTGCGAGCTTCGGTGCAGATTATTGAAGCACGAGATCCTTGTACGTCGGGTCATTCAGAACGGGTCGCGGCGCTCACGGTGCGTCTGAGTGAGGAAGTCAACACGGTTGATGCTGGCGTTTTAGGAGCAACCTGCTTTGATGAACGGCAGATTCAAGAAATTCGTTATGCGGCGCTCTTGCACGACTTTGGCAAGGTGGGTGTGCCAGAAGCCATTTTAGGAAAGCAGAAGAAACTCTATCCCCTAGAGTTAGAAGTGGTACGCAATCGCTTTGCTCTGGCCCAACGCACTCTAGAAATGGAGTGTGCCCAACAAAAGTTTCGCTATCTGATTGATAACCCTGAGTATCAACTGCTGCATTCGACGGCAAAACCAGGTGAATGCTCCCATTGTCGGTGTTTGTCGCAGCTTGATGAGGATCTGGAAGCCGCGATCGCCCGCTTGAATGACTATTGGGAAGTGCTATCGCTGGCAAATGAGCCACGCATCCTCTCAGAGGAGCCGATCGCGAAACTGCAGGAAATTGCTCAACTCACTTACCGCGATGTGGATGATACCTTTAAGCCTTTGCTGACCCAGGCCGAGTTTGAGCAGTTGATGGTGGCACGGGGTAACTTGACCTATCTGGAGCGGGAGGCGATTCAGGCGCATGTGAGCCATACCTACGAGTTTTTGAAGCAGATTCCCTGGACAAAGCAGTTGGAGAATGTGCCAATGATTGCTTACGGACACCACGAAAAACTCGATGGAACAGGCTATCCCCGTGGCTTAAAAGCTCCAGATATTCCGATTCAGGCGCAGATCATGGCGATCGCGGATATTTATGATGCACTTACAGCGGGCGATCGGCCCTACAAACGGGGCTTACCCGTGACAACCGCCCTCACAATTTTGAAGCAAGAAGCCGCGCACAATAAGCTCAACCATGAGCTTGTCACTCTGTTTGAGCAACGCCATGTGTTTAAGGTGATTCGGCATGAACTCGAATCGATCAGCCGAAAGTAGATATAGCTGTCGCCCGCCATTCTTAATGAGCGAACTAAAATCTGTAGCCTGCAAAGATACTTGGATGTCTCACCTTCGGTCAAAATAGGCATATTGTTCACTAAAGCCTGCTTATGAATTGGCTACTCAGTCAATTGCAAGAAATTCTACAAGGGGTCGGGGGAACTTTTTCGACGCCCATGTTTGAAATTGGCGGAAATCGGTACTCCCTTAGCTTGATGTTGACGTTGCTAGTCATTGTCATTGCTGTTTTTTGGGTTTCTCGCTTCCTCAGTAATTGGATTAAGCACGGGCTTTTGATCAGAATCGGGCTTGACCGGGGTAGCCGTGAAGTGATTGCCGCTTTTATTCGCTACCTTCTGAGCATTCTCGGCATGTTGATTGTGTTGCAGACCGCCGGAGTGAACTTAAGTTCTCTCACTTTGTTTGCAGGTGTGCTGGGTATTGGTATTGGTTTTGGCTTACAAAACCTGGCCAGCAACTTTATCAGCGGTATCACCTTGCTGATCGAGCAGCCAATGCGGGTAGGCGACTTTGTTGAAGTTGATAAACTCTTAGGTACGGTTGAGAACATTTCCATTCGCTCAACGACGATTCGCACGTTGGATGCTGTCTCTGTGATCGTGCCTAACGTTCGTTTCGTTGAAAATAACATTATCAACTGGAGCCACCGTGACTCTCGTTGTCGAATTCACATTTCTGTAGGGGTTGCCTACGGGAGCGATACGCTGCTAGTCTCTGAGGCGTTGTTGGATGCTGCCCGTAAAAGCTCGCGGGTGCTAACTGACCCACCGCCCAAGGTCTGGCTCAAACGATTTGGCGATAGCTCGTTGGACTTTGAGTTGCTGGTGTGGATTAATCAACCTTCTGAAAGTGAGCCAATTAAGAGCGGGTTAAATTTTTTGATTGAGCGTGAATTGCGTCAGAGAGGAATCGAGATTCCATTTCCCCAGCGAGATCTGCGGATTCATAATTTGCATGAGCTATTGCCAGTTCTGCACAACGGGAAGGACAATCATGCCGATCAAGCCGCTTCAATGGCAGATGGTAAACGCCCTGTCTCTACTTCGCTTAATAATGCGACGTTAAGAGATCTACTCCGCAAAATTTCTTATTTTGAAGCCTGTAGTGATGTTGAGCTGTTGCAACTGATTGAGTACGGCTATCGTCAGTTATTTCCAGCTGAGCAGATTGTTTGCGAAGAGGGAACCCCAGGAGAAGCCTTCTATATCATTCTCAAAGGGTCTGTCGAGATTTTTTCACGTCGGGCTGAGCAGTACATCGCAACACTCAATGAAAGTGAATTTTTTGGGGAAATGGCTTTGCTGATGGGCATTCCTCGCTCAGCGACGGTTCGTACTTTAGAAGAGTCGGTGCTGTTCGTGATTGAACGCAACGATTTGCAACGGTTGCTCACTGCCCACCAGGGTTTGGCTGATCAGATTGCTAAGAAACTGGTTGAACGCCAACAAATGCTGAAAGATATGGGGATTTTGTCGGAATTGTCGGAAGAAACCCCTGTTGTCAAAATCCGCAAACGGCTGCAGACCCTATTTGGGATCTAAGCGCAAGGCGATCGCTGATTCCAGTCAGGTGGGCGATCGCATCCTCAAACCTTCGCGTAGGATGGCAATAGCCTAGAATTGTGGATCGAGATGAATTTATCAGAAATTGATATTGACCTTGCCCCGTTTATTGACCACGCTTTGTTGGCACCCGTCGCAACGCCAGAGATGGTCGATCAGTGGTGCGAAGATGCCGATCGCTTTGGTTTTGCCTCGGTGTGTGTTAACCCGGTATATGTACGACAGGCGGCCAACCTTTTGCATAATGCAAAACCGAAAGTGTGTACGGTGATTGGGTTTCCCTATGGGGCAACAACCTCAGCCGTTAAGTTATATGAGGCGCGCGAGGCGGCTGAAAACGGGGCAACCGAGTTAGATGTTGTGATCAACATTGGTTGGTTAAAAGCGGGTCGAATGAATGACGTGCATCGTGAGATTGCTGAGATTCGCGATGAAACGGGGCAAACCATCAAAGCCATTCTAGAAATGGGGCTGTTGACAGAATCTGAAAAACGCCTAGCGGCTGAAGCTTGTATGGATGCCGGAGTTGCCTTCTTGAAAACAAGTACGGGGTTATTTGGGGGGGCAACCGTTGAAGATGTGCGCTTACTCAAGGAGATTGCCAAAGATTTAGTTGGCATTAAAGCGTCTGGCGGCATTCGTACTGCTGAGCAAGCATTGGAGCTAATTATGGCAGGTGCAACGCGGATTGGCACTTCACGCGGCCCCGACTTAATTCGTCAGCGTGAAGGTTAAGTGCCTGAGTCTGCGGTCACTACTCTGTGATTGGAGCTGTTTCTGAGTCGCAGTTACAGCGGTTTTCCAAACTGGTGGAAAATTTCTGGATGCTCTTTGCTTGCTTAATCAAAAGCGGCGGCAGGGAGAAAGAGGAAATGATTGAGGCTAGAACGAAAGGTGGCATCAGCGGAGTGAGGCCACCCTTGGAACAGTTGCTTAAGGTAACGAATAGCCTGTTTGCTTCTCAACGTAGTCAAGAATGAGCTGATAAGTCTCAGCGTTGCTCTGCTGATTCACAATGATCGTGATTGAGCTGTCTGGCAAAGTAAATGACACACGCCCGTTTGGGGCATGACAAAAAGTTGCCACGCGATCAAGATCAATCACGTAAGTATTGCGATCGTAGGTGATTTTGATCCAGTAAGCCACAGACTATCTTGGGTAGGTCAACCCCGTTATTCTTTTTATACCTTCACTACTTAAGAAACTTCAGCCGGAGAAACATCTGAAGATTGCTCAGAAAGAGAGAGGTTGGTAGTGACCCCTTCGCCCAGAGAAGCTTGGATAAAGCCCTTAAACAATGGATGAGGATTGCTGGGGCGCGACTGAAACTCTGGGTGAAATTGCGTTGCAATAAAAAATGGATGATCAGGATACTCCACAATCTCAACTAGACGACTATCAGGTGAAGTTCCACTAATAGCGTACCCTGATTCTAAAAAGAGCGTGCGGTAAGCATTGTTAAACTCATAGCGATGTCGATGCCGTTCGTAAATCACCTCTTCTTGATAGAGCTGAAACGCTAGGCTGTCAGGGCTTAAACGACAGGGGTAAAGACCCAAGCGCATAGTGCCGCCCAAATCGACCACATCTTCTTGTTCAGGCAAAAGGTTTATGATGGGGTTCTGCGCGTCTGTTTTAAATTCTGAGCTGTGGGCATCTTCGAGGTGCGCGACATGCCGTGCCCATTCAACAACGGCGCACTGCATACCTAAGCAGAGACCGAGAAACGGAATCTTGTTTTCACGGGCGTAAGTAATGGCTGCGATTTTGCCATCAACCCCCCGCACACCAAAGCCACCCGGCACAACGACGCCATCGATCCCTTGCAGATACTTTTCGGGGCCGTGGGTCTGAATGTCTTCTGAGTTAATCCAGCGAATTTTAAGGTCAGCATCGAGTGAAATGGCTCCATGCCGCAACGCCTCGACCACCGAAAGATAGGCATCACTGAGCTGCACGTACTTACCAACCAATGCCACTTCTACCGATCGCTGCGGGCTGTATAACCGTTGCACTAATGTCGCCCAGTGGCTCAAGTCGGGGCTGCGAATCTCCATTTGCAGCAGGTCAAGCACCTGAGTTGCCAAACCTTCGCGCTCCATAATCAGTGGCACTTCATAAATGCTACGAGCGTCGGGTGACGTAACCACACACTCAACGGGGACATCGCAAAATTCCGACATCTTTTCTTTAAGTCCTGTCGGTAAGGGGCGATCGCAACGGCACACCAAAATATCGGGTTGGATCCCGATTGAGCGCAATTCCTTGACCGAGTGCTGGGTGGGTTTAGTTTTCATCTCC
This sequence comes from Leptolyngbyaceae cyanobacterium M33_DOE_097, assembly GCA_015296075.1. GTDB lineage: Bacteria > Cyanobacteriota > Cyanobacteriia > Leptolyngbyales > Leptolyngbyaceae > DSRU01. Next base: position 15,729 of record DVDV01000371.1, read on the forward strand.
CCCGCTGAGGGAATGAACGGAACCAGCGTTACGTGCATGTAAACAACATTGCGCCGCCCAACCTCCTTACGAAATTGGCGAATCGCTTCTAAAAATGGCAGTGACTCAATATCACCGACCGTACCCCCAATCTCGATAATCACAACGTCGGGATTTGTGTCGCGAGCGACCCGCAAGATCCGCTCTTTAATTTCATTGGTGATATGGGGGATCACCTGGACGGTGCCACCCTGATAATCACCGCGCCGTTCTTTGTTGATCACGGCCTGGTAAATCGAGCCAGTCGTGACGCTGTTTAGACGGGACATAGATGTGTCTGTAAACCGCTCGTAGTGTCCCAAGTCCAAATCAGTCTCAGCCCCATCAGCCGTTACAAATACCTCCCCGTGTTGAAATGGACTCATCGTACCGGGGTCAACGTTAATGTAGGGATCTAATTTCAGGATCGAAACCGAATAGTCACGTGACTTGAGCAACCGACCTAAGCTCGCTGCCACGATTCCTTTACCGATGCTGGAAACAACACCACCCGTCACGAAGACAAACTTTGTCATAGCTGTGGAAGCAAACCCGCCCAGAAGTAGAACAGGATCATTCTGACACAGAGAATCTATCACAGGTGAAGATTGCCCAAAGAGATCAAAACTCGCTTTTGAGTTTGTGAGGACTAATGTTGCCCTACTGCAGACAACTCTTCAATAAAGTGATGGTCTTGCATGATTTGGTAAAGATTAACTTCCTTCTCTAGTAAGCAGGCATGACCACTATGAGACAAAACCACCACTTTTTGGGTGGGAATGTGGTTCGCAATGCGGTAGACCTCAGACACCGAGGGTAATAGCTGATCAGCCCCACCTGCAACCAGAAGGACGGGTTGCTTGATTTGTTGTAATTGTTCTTCTTGCCAGACAAACTCACTTAGCAATGAGAGCCGCCAGAGCAGCGTTTTTTTTGGCACAGAGTGAACGGCTTGGAGCAGAGCATGGCGGTCTTCTATCGAGACGCGGCCTGCCTGAATCAGAAACGGGCAAAGCCACGCGGCTGAGCGATGAATGATTGACTCTGGTACTAAACTCACAAGGGAATGGCTACAGACCAGCAGTGGATTGTAGCGAAACGCCGAAGCGGGATTTACCAGAATGACCCGTTGAAATAAACTGGGCTGATGCGCGAGGACTTTGAGCGCCAAACAGCCACCAAATGATTCTCCACAAAGGTAAACAGGGCGATCGCTGGTCTTCTTTAGCTCCGTTTTAATTAACTCAACAACTTGCGCGGCTAAACGCTCCCAACTGGTCTGGTCGTTAGGTGGAATCGCCAAACAACGCACATCAAAGCCAACTTCTAACCCATCTGTTTGAGTGCGCAGCAACTGGCCTGTTCCATCCAGCCCTGGCAAGAAAACAAACAAGGGTAAGTGGGGCCGTAAATTTTTGGGTGTTAAGAAAACAGGAAGCTCGGTCACCATGGAGTTGATCGCGTTGGCTAAAATGGACAGGTTGAAAATTAAGACTCCTGTAAAAAATTGTAAACAACCTGCTCAAAGGTTGCTAGGGAAAAGCAAACGGGCTAGCTAAACCCTTCTTTAAGGAGTTGATAAATTTCTTGATGGCAGGCTTCTGTCACCTCAGCGACGAGCGATCGCGCTTGTTTGCCGTGATAGTCTTTGTGTTGTGACGCTTGAATGCGATAGGGACGACCAATCAGCACATTTACCTGATGATAAATCACCATGGGGTGCCAACCGGGTTGATCAAACAGCGGTTCTGACGGATCAACGAGATTGAGAAAGCGGAGTGGAAATGCGGAATTGGTGGTTTCTTCGCGTGCGGCGATCGCCACCGGCAAGATCACTAAGTCGTCAATTGGCGCACGTAGAGCTAGGTGTGCAAACCCCCGTTGAAAGGTGCCGACCTCGTTGGGGCGGGTTGCTTTTACCATCGGCTGTGCCCCTTCGGGAAAGATGCCAACTACCTGACGCGATCGCAGCAGATCGACTGCTTTGCGGAAGAAGCTTTGGTTGCGATCGGTCGGGGCATCTAGCGGAAAACAACCAAGTGAGTTGACCACTTCGCGCATGACTGGGACGCGACTCATGTAGTGGTGACAGGCAAACCGCACCGGACGATTGACAGATGCCATCAGTAGAGGGGCATCCATAAAGCTACGATGGTTGCTCACAACCATGACTGGACCAGAGACGGGCACCCGTTCGGGATAGTAGGTGCGAACTTGGGTGCCCAATGCCGTCAGAAAACCGTGGGAAAGTGTCAGGGGTGTAACCGAAAACATTAAGCAACCTATAAAAGGGTTGAGAAAACTGAGTAGAAAAGAATTACTTACTAATATATATTTTTTAATCTTTTGTTACGGGCTTTTGCCTCTTCTAGCAGTCTGACTTTGTGCTCTGCTTTTTGATAGAGCCTAACGGACTCTGCTTTGTATGATTGAGTCTATTTGCCTGTCGGAATCGTATTGGCTGGCCTTTGGGCAGTCTTGAAGCGTTGCTTAAAAGCATCAAAAACTGTGAATTTGAAGCACCATTCTCAGCAATATTCGTCAAAATCAACGGATGATCAAATCAGACAGAGGAATATAAGTTTAATAGACGAGACACTATTTCAGTGGATCTTCGTCGTTCATTTATGGCGTTTTGCACACGGTTATGAAAAATCGATTTCCCATTACGATTGGCTTACTGGTTCTGATTAGCACGAGCTTATTAAGTTGTGCTGACTCTAATCTAAAGACGGCCCCTGACAGTGCGGTTAGTCCTAGTGCTGAGCCAACTCCTTCTGCAACAGTGTCGCCCCTGACGCCCAACGCTAGCCCGACTCCTAAAAGCTCAGCCTCAACAGGAACCTCTAACAAAGCGGCTGACAAAGAAGTGGCAACTACCGTTTATATGCTGGATAACCAGTGTAATCTGGTTGCCAAAAAGGTGATGCTGCCTTCAGATGATGCAATGGAGGAGGCGATCGCGCAAGTTATCAAGCCCCTAAAAACGAAGGAATTTAGCGTGTCAGACTACAGCGTTAAGGTGTCTGATGGTGTCGCCACGGTTGACTTGCAAACCCCGGCTGACTCACCTCGTACTTTTGAGTCACTGTCTTCGTGTGAGCAAACTGCCTTATTTGAGGGGATTCAGCAAACATTAACAGCGAATGCCGCCTGGAAGATTAAGGATGTGCAATTTACCCAAAAAGGCGAAGAACTTGTACACTAAGCTTGCTTCAAGCCAATGATGTTGCTCTCTGTGAGGCTGCGATCGTTGGCTCAGGCAAATTGTTATGTCACCCAAACAGGTTATGCTTCATCTCACCAAGCTCTGCGTATATCTGGGTTTGAGCGGTCTTTTGAGTGTAGGAGCAGTTGCCTGTCGCACACCTTCTATGACCCAAACGGCTTCCCCTTCTCCGTCAGTCTCGGCGCTACCGAAAGAAGACCCAACGGCTAAAGCCCTTTTAGGTGAGTGGCATGTTTCCCCGCAAAAGCTGCAAGAGAGCGTAATTCCCAGCATTTTTTTTAGCTCTGATGGCAAGGGTTACTTTGTCAATTACCTGGATGGGAAAAAGCAGGCAACTGAGTTTCAATACACGCTCAAGTCAAATGCGAAGCCAATGCAACTCGATATTTTGCTGCCAGGTGAAGCCCAACCGATCCAGACCATTTTTGCGCTTGCAGGAGATACGTTGCGGTTAGAAACGCAAACTCAGCCAGGGGTGGCGCGCCCAAGTAACTTTAGCTCTCAAACGCTTCAGTTAAAGCGGGTTTCTAATTTAGCCGAGTTGCCAGCTGATGTTTTTTTAATTGATGCCAGTCAAGTTCCTAACCGAGCGGTTCTTGCTAAAGAGTCTGAAGGTAAAGCCAATATTGGGATGTTGAACCGGGCACAACAAGCGTACTTTTTAGAAAATACAAAGTTTGCTGAAAATCTGGAATTGTTAGAGGTTGCGATCGCCCCTGAAACCGAGAGTTACCGCTACCAAATTGCCCAGGCAACTGATCAGCAAGTGGTGGTGAAGGCTCAGGCCAAAAAATCAGAGTTAAAGAGTTTCACTGGAGTAGTCATTGCTGAAAAAATGCCAACCGCTGCCGGAAGCACGACCCAATTTATCTGTGAAACGGAGCAAGCGGCGCAAACTCCGCCAACAATCGGCACAGTGTATCGAGCCGCAGAGTTTCAATGTCCGCAGGGTTCGCGCAAGGTAAAGTAGCTTCGAGCCTGCTCGCCTATTCGCATTGATGTTCGCGACTGAACATCTAGACAAGGGGGCTATCAGAGGGTTAGGAGAGCGCCCGCTTGATTAAGCTCCCTACTTGACTCCATCATGGTTTCGTGAAGCTTCTCTAAAACAGGTTTTTAGGCTGAATCAAATGGGGCACTTTAGCTTTAGCGACGCTTAATACTGGCAGTGCTGAAAGCCGATTTCTGAGCGATCGCGGCACTCTCTACAACACCTTCATCATGGAAAGCCATCTCAAACCCCAGGCGCAGCAAAATGATTCACTATTACCATCGGGTCGCTGGATGCAACGATTGTTTGTTATGGGTTGTGTTGCGTTGAGTTTGGGTTTGGGGGGATGTCAAATGGTTGTGCGGCAAGCGATGCGATCGGCTACACGTCCGGCTTCATCGTCGAATAGCTCCCAGGTGGATGAGTCAGGCTCATCGGCGATCGTTACCCCACCACCCGATAATCAGGTTCGTCAATCAGTGCCTCCTCAACAGGCCCAATATGTGGAGTATGAAGGCATTGACCGCTTGATCGTCCTGAGTCAAGCCCAGGTTGCTTATTACAAAAAAGCGACTCCGCCTCGGTTTGCGAATGATTTAAGTGAGCTTGAACCCAAGCGGGCTACGTCTGCCCCTAACTATTTCTACCGGGTTGATTCGGTGGGGATTGGGTATGTCATTCTGAGTGCGCAGGCTCAAAGTCCGATGCTGCGCAGCTACACAGGCGTGGTGTTTGGTCAGGATTTAGGTCGAGATCGCCTGAGTGGTGCCTATATGGTTTGTGGCACTGAGCAGCCTTCTACCACTCCACCCATAATGCAAGGTGCAATGGATCCCAACAACTTCCAATGTCCGCCTGGTTCGACCTTAGTGCGCTAGCTAAGGATCGCGGATTTAATAAATCCGAAAACTGTACGGGCGGGTTTGGCAGATCTACCTGGCACCCTGCAATGGATTGAACAGCAAAACCCGTCTCTACCAAACATTGAACTTATTTAATTTCCATTCCTGAGCTGCTTAGACTCTGTCTGACTGTGATTGATGCAATCACCCAGATGCGACACTGCTAGATCACGCTATGATCTGTTGGCTTCTATGGAAATTTGCCCTGCAACTGTCAGATAAACGGGAATGAGCCAGCTGTCTTCTGAAACTAGCCTGATTTCACCCAGTCACACCCCTACAAAAGATGTGCCCTTGCGCCTGGGAGTGATGGCTTCGGGGAGTGGTAGCAACTTTGAAGCGATCGCCCAGGCGATTGAGCGAGGTGAGTTAAATGCTTGCATTCAGGTATTGATTTACAACAATCCGGGGGCAAAGGCGGCAGCACGGGCAGATCGGTTGGGCATTCCGGCAGTGCTGTTAAATCACCGCGAGTTTGCGTCACGCGATGCTTTGGATGCTGCGATTGTCCAGACGTTTCAAAATTACGCGGTTGACTGGGTGGTAATGGCGGGCTGGATGCGTCTGGTGACTCCGGTTTTGATTGATGCCTTTCCACACCGAATTCTCAACATTCATCCCAGTTTGTTGCCTGCGTTTAAGGGGGTACATGCGGTTGAACAGGCGTTAGCGGCAGGGGTGAAAATTGCAGGCTGTACAGTGCATTACGTTGTGCCCGAAATGGACAGTGGCGAAATCATTATTCAAGCAGCGGTGCCTGTTTTGCCTGATGACACAGCGGAGACGTTACAGGCTCGCATTCAAGTGCAAGAGCATTTAATTTATCCACGGGCGATCGCGCTGGCTGCTGCACAGGCGTTACAGGGTTGATCGCTCAAAGTTGACCTTTTTTCTGAGCAGGGCTAACGGAAAAAACAGCAGACTCAAAGTTTTGTAACAATAGAACTAGAAACTTTGACTTTGTCTCAGCAAAAGGAGAAGTGTAATGCCTGACAAAAATTATTCCTGGAAAGGAAGCTGGAACGCTGGTTCGGTCTTAACGATTGGCGCGATTGTTTTGGGTATTTTGATCGTGCTTTCTGGCTTCTCAGGTTAGCTATAGCCGTTCTAAATTGTTGATGAACAACTGAGCGTTGTGAAAGTCTGTTCCTGATAGGAAAGCTCTTGCACAATCCAACTAGGCTCGCCATATCTTGCTTAACCGATTTTGGTTGAGCGAATAAAAAGAGCGGATGCATGCACCCGCTCTTTTTTGTTTGAATCGTTTGTTGAACCTGTTTTTGATTTAAATCGGATAACCCGAAAGCTTTCAAACAGGAGTATTGAGGTTTTCTTGAGTTGCAAGAGATTGTTGCCTCTGCCAACACTAAAAACCGCTTTTGTTGAGTAATGTCGAAAAACTTATCTAAAACCAATCGCTGCTTGCCAAACAAAAGCTAACAGCAGAAAGAAGACAGGGATGATGGGCAGAACGTCTACCAGGGGATCAAAAATCTGGTATGCCTCAGGTAACTTTGCCAGCAACAACGCAGCTTGCATGAACCAACAACCTCTCTTAAAAATTCAGAATTGCCATCTATCGTAACATGAGCGAAACCTTGAAAAAGCGCATGAAATCGCGCTTTTCTCGCAATGTTTCTTAACATATCCGTTGTTTAAGAGCGGTCGTTTTACGTCTATCGCAACACCTCAAAGACGCGATCGCCCGAGTCAGACACAAGCGCTGGCGTTTCATATTCAACTGGCGAAGTGAGGTCTGATGGCAGGTCGGTCAGCCAACCAAACTTGTCTTGCGAACGGGTGACTTCATCGACGACTTGTTGCAGCACCTCTGGACTGGCAGATGACATCAGCGTTGAGGGATAGGTTGAGCCGCCCCACCGGGGATGCAGAATAACAATGCAGCCATGAAACGGCAAAGTCGGGTAGCCCAGGCAGTTGCGGACAACGGCAACGTCGTCGAGGTGCAACGAACCAGGTGGAGATAGGGTCGGCAAGCCATTACAGGGATCAAATACTTCGGCGAGATAGCCTTTTTGTTGAAGTTGATGGGCTATGACCCGACCAAATTCGAGAAATTGTTGTCGGAGTTGCTGTTTTTGTTGGGTTGTGTTCGCAGAAGGGTCTAAGAAGCTACACAGACTACTCTGAAGCACGATCAAGAGTGACCCAACTGGTTGACTCCAGGTAGGTACAAGCTGCTGCCAGTGCGTCTGAATAAAGGGACTGGGAGGGTGAACTGAATAATCCATCCGTGAGGCGAACCAAAGGGAAAAATTAACTGTCTAAGGAAGCAATATTTTGGCCTAAACCTTCCTGATCACCTGAACGGGTGAAAGAAAGTAAATGGAGATAGATTGAGTTCCTAGAAGCCCCACTCTGCGGTCACTCTAGAAGGTTTTTATGCTCTGATTGCACAGGTGACAGCGACTCTGATTTTGACTGACTGAGCCTGTGCGATTTCATCATCGGTCACGCGATCGCGTGAGTCGGCGATCGTGCTGTTTGCTCATTCTCACCATACATCGCTATGAAACAGTTGTGCTTCCCTTTGCTAACCTCCTCGTATGTTGTATTTTCAGCGGCTTCTGTGCTGATTGCGACGGGTGTCCACGCGAATGTCGTTGACAATTGCAAACGTGTTAGTCCGGCGGTCGTTACCATTTATGCTGGCACAGAAATTGGCTCTGGTAGCATTCTGACCCAAGATGGCGTGGTCATCACCAATCACCATGTACTGGAGGATGTGATTCGCAGTAGAGGCAAGAAGACAATCTATGTCAATTTGCCAAATGGTGGGCATTACACTGCCAAGCTGTTGAGTCAAGATAAACCGAACGATTTCAGCAATTCTCATTTTGAAACATTTGTACTGAAGTCAGAGCCTCTAAAGGCTTGTGCGCTCAATTTTATGAACGGCAGAATGGGTATTCCAGCCATTGATAGCTGTTCAAAATGAATATTTTTGTGAGAATTATTC
>DVDV01000354.1 GCA_015296075.1 Leptolyngbyaceae cyanobacterium M33_DOE_097
GAGAATAATTCTCACAAAAATATTCATTTTGAACAGCTATCAATGGCTGGAATACCCATTCTGCCGTTCATAAAATTGAGCGCACAAGCCTTTAGAGGCTCTGACTTCAGTACAAATGTTTCAAAATGAGAATTGCTGGTAGAATGCGACAACGCGATCGCTCACGAATGTTTAAGGCGTGGGTTGTTCTGGTGTGGGTTGTGAGCGGTTGGGGTTCAATTCCTTCCAAACCGTAAAACCAACACCCAGCGTCAGCAAGAGTAGGGTCAGCAGGCCAACAATGAGTAATCCGCGCCCTGATTGTTGCGGTACTGGTTCGGCGATCGGCGCGACTTCGGGTTCTGGGGCATCTGAAGTGTCTGCAAGTACCTGCGAGGCTTCAGACCAAACGGTTTCGCGCCGCTCATTTGGATTCAGCAGACTAATTTCGGGGACAGGCGTAGAAACGCGAGCGTGTAACAACACTACAGATGTGTTGTCATGTCCATTTTTTTGATTGGCCAGATCAACCCAGGCATTCGCTGTTTCGGTGAGGTTGCGCTTACCCAGGAAAAAGAGGTCAGAAATGTTGCGCCAGTTCTGTTCGACCAGATGATTGTCACTCAAACCATCAGAACACAGCACCAAAATGCCATCTTCTTCCAGCACAAATCGTTGAACGTGGGGTCGCAAAAACTCACCATCCCGTGTGCCAAGCGCCTGCGTCAAAGCACCTGCATCGGGACGTTGTAACGACTCACGATAGAGGGCACGCCCCAGCCGCACTTCACGGGTTGAAACGTCGTCATCAATGGTTAATTGCTGGCAGTAGCGTGGCGTAATCCAATAAGCGCGGCTATCTCCAACACTGACCAGGTATAGCTCGTGACCATTTTCTAAGGTGCCTTCTGCGGTTGTAATCCGTTGGGGCGCTTGAATCGCCATCAATAAGGTTGTGCCCATGCGACGGCGATCGGCGCGGCCCTGCTGGTTGTTTTGCTCAGCAATCAGATTGTTGGCGACCCGCGCACTGGCTTCCAGCTGATCCGCCAGAATTTTAGGAGAAACAAGATCGGTTTGTTGAGCAATCTCAGTTAAGAAACCGTGGGCTTGCAGTTTCAGCGCTCTCACGGCTAACTGGCTGGCGACCTCGCCCCCTTCGTGCCCACCAATGCCATCACAGACGATCGCCACTTTAGGAAACAAGCCATCATTTTGCGCGTCTACGGTTGTTAGCGGGTAGCAAGTGTCTTCATTGTGCGATCGCTCGCGTCCGGTATCCGTCAGACCGATTACGTTCAGTTTGAGGGGAAGCCGCGCCGCTTCAGCGAGCAAGAGTTGATTGAGCTTGGGGGCGATCGCTTCAATCGATGCATCTGGTTGTTGCATCGCCTCACAGAGGTTCCACAGGTCTGCTTTATGTTTTGAATGGGTTTGCTCAAGCCAGCCCATCCAGAGTCGCGCCAAATCGCCCAAGGTCAGGGTCGGCGCTTCATCCGGCAAAACAACAGCATCCTGATAAAGCTGGCACAACCGCACGCGCCAGCCCTCAACTCGGATGTTGTCAGGCGCAAACAAGCTAGCAGCAACGCCTTCTTCTTGCAGAGGTTGCCAGAGTTCAAGTAGTTGCCAGAGCCAATACAGTTGACGGACAGGGTGCGCCCCCTCCCAGACCCCAGCCAGAGAGGGATAAAGAATGCCAGACGCATCAAGGGGAATATTTTCTAACAGAAAAATTTCTCGTTCCGGTTCTTCTGTCTCACTCACACAAAAGCCATACACCTCAGGCACATGCAGCCGCTGTAAGTAAAGCCGCAAATAAGGAGTGACCGCATCTGACCAGTGATCTGGCACTTCGGGGGGCAAACTCGGTTGGGTGTCAAGCCAGATGCGAGGGGCTGTGACGTAGTAGCGGCTGCTCACATGCGACCCCGGTGCCCATTCAGCAACCCCTTCCCCCACTGCCCACAAATAACGGTAAACCAGCGGCGTACCACACGCCTGACACGCCGATTTGCCGATCGCATTCAGTGGAGCAGAACACGCTGGATTTGAGCAATAAATTTGGGGACTGGGTTGATTCATGGGTAAAACCGAAGCAATCGAGATTTTTAACGGTGGTTTGGGAATGTTTTGGGATAGATAAGCCGTACTAATTTAGAAATGTCAGTTTATCTGAAATGGCGGCAACCAACACTTTGCCTAGTAGGAGTATAGGAGCAACCAGGGAAAGCAACCGTCTAGACTTCTTAAGAAATTTAGCAAGCCGTGCATCCGAAGTTTGTTCGCGACATAGTGAAGGTATTACTAAGCGATCGCCTCGCTTTATTTAATCGGTAGGCAAATCATATGGCACTGAATCCAACTGTGATCTGGGTATTAATTGGTCTGGCACTTTGCCTCGTTGAACTGATTCTGCCAACCGCTTTTATTGCCTGTGTGATGGGTATTAGCGCGTTGGCGGTTGCAACTGTAGCCGCTTTTTTGCCCCTCAATTTGCAGGTTGCTCTTTGGATGCTGCTCTCCGGGCTTTTGGTCTGGGTGACTCGCCGCTTTGTGCGATCGCGCCCTCAACGCCCCCTCGATGCTACGGAGGCCGAGACTCTGACTGAGATTCCCCCAGGTAAAACGGGTAGGGTGATCTACGAAGGAAACTCGTGGGCTGCAAAATGCGATGACGACCAGTTAACCATCGCGCCTCACCAAAAGGTCTACGTAGTCGGGCGCAACGGTACGACGCTAATTGTGGTGCCACATTTTTTACTGCACTCCTGAACCTGAGCGATCGCGGTTCAAGTTCATTTTTATTCACTTTTTGGAGGATAAACCCATGTGGGGTTGGTTAGTTGCACTTGTTCTGGGAGGTGGAACCCTCGCATCCACAGTCAAAATTGTGCAGCAGGGCAATGAAGTCCTGGTTGAGCGGTTGGGTAGTTATGACCGCAAACTCTCACCTGGCTTGAACTTCATGATTCCTGTTTTAGACCGAGTGGCCTACCAAGAAACCATTCGAGAAAAGGTTCTCGATATTCCGCCGCAACCCTGTATCACCCGCGATAACGTCTCGATTACGGTGGACGCTGTGGTTTACTGGCGCGTTGTCGATATGGAAAAAGCCTATTACAAGGTGCAAAACCTTCAGGCTGCGATGGAAAACATGGTGCGGACTCAGATTCGGGCTGAGATGGGCCAGTTAGAGCTGGATGAAACGTTTACCGCACGCTCTCAAATTAATGAGATCTTACTGCGCGACCTCGACCATGCTACGGATCCATGGGGTGTGAAGGTAACGCGGGTAGAATTGCGCGATATCATTCCTTCGCAGGCTGTTTTAGAGTCGATGGAATTGCAGATGTCGGCTGAGCGCAAGAAACGAGCAGCTATTCTAACCTCTGAAGGTGAGCGTGACTCGGCGGTGAACTCGGCTCGCGGTCGGGCCGAAGCCCAAGTTCTTGATGCTGAAGCCCGTCAAAAAGCGGTTGTGTTGCAGGCCGAAGCCGAACAAAAAGCAACCGTTCTGAGAGCGCAAGCTGATCGCCAAAAGCAGGTATTACAGGCGCAGGCAACCGCAGAAGCGATCAAGATCGTGCAGCAAGCCATTCAAGATGACCCAAGCGCAGTTGATGCAGGCAAAATCCTACTGGCACTGGGTTACATGGATATGGGTGCCACAATTGGCAAGAGCGAAAGCAGCAAAGTCATGTTTATGGATCCAGCTAGCATTCCAGCGTCGTTGCAAAGCATGCTGGCGATGGTACCAAAACAATAGTCTGTTGGGGCTTTTGCCAGAAGCGATCGCGGAGGCGCTTGCGTCTGAACGGGCGATCGTTGTTGACATCTCTTCCTGCAAGCCTTCCGGGAATAGTTTTTAACTGGATGATGAGTTCTGTGCGTTGCGGCCTGCCTCATCATCCAATTTTTTAAGCGAACCACCAGGATGTCACCTCATTAAAGATTAGAAAAATTGTTAATTTTTGCTCCTAAAGTCATTTTGTAACATTAGATACAGATTTTTACTGTTATATTTGGATTGAAGCAAATAAAGGAATCAAAATTATGTCTACCCAAGAGCAAGTTCGGGCGTTAATGATCCGTCATCATCAAATGATTAAGAATCGGGAGCAGTGCATGTTGAGCCGAGCTGCGGCTGAAGCAGGAATGCCCGTTGAAGTTGGCCATTTTTGGAATCATATTCAAGGCAAGCCCCATAGTGATGCTGCTAGTAACTACGATCGCTCAAACGTTGGCATGAGCTAGGGTTAAGCTTTAGCTGTAAGTGAACAGCGCTCGGCGCATGTGCCACGATGCAATTGGGTAAGAGACATACCTACGTCCTCAACGTCAAAACTGAATCCAAACTTAATTGCTGGCCGTCCTTTCTAGAGAGAGGGCGGTTTTGATTTAGGGCTACTGAACCGCCATGTTGTTTCAGTTGAGTGAGCTGTTATCTAGAAAACCAGCAAAATGTGGCAACCTCAGCTAAAAAATAAACAAGAGCCACGGCGCGAGTTGTCCTCATCCAAGTGGTTGCTCCAATCCGGTTTTGGTAGTGCCACTCTCAAACGAATGCACTTCCCAAAAAGCAAGCAGTGCATCAGTTGGCACCAGTGGCGAGCAGAGCCTCGCAGCTTTGTTGTCTAGGGGGATTCAGCTTTACTGTCGCTGAAATCGGTGTTTGGTTTGCTCACCCATTAGGGGATGTGGTCTAGAAGACTGAAACTTGAAGTACGATCCACTATTATCCTCATAGTTAAAGTATTATTTGTCCCGGTTTGAACTCGTCACTTCAAGAGTCTGCAGGGAAATATCCATAAATCTACGGTTGGCTTTTAATCGACTTAACCTTGAGCCAACCATTTCATTAACTTTTCTTGAGATCGAGGTTCTATAGTGCTGGAAACGCTCCACACAACGAGAACTTTTATGTTGCAGCCCATCACCTCAACTGCTGTTAAAACTGATTTGAGACAGCTTTTAGAGCAGCAATACCGCGGGCGGAATTTATCTGCTTTCCGAGCGGGGCAAACAATTCAAATGAATCCCAGTGAAGTTTGGGTTGTCTACCGTGGCATTGTGCATCTCAGCACACTTTACCCAAGTGGCGATGAGGCTTTGCTCGGTCTAGTCGGACCTGCCATGCCGTTTGGTCTACCTTTAACACTCATTCATCCATACCAGGCGACAGCTCTCTCAGATGTGGATTTGTTATGCCTCACACTGCAAGAGATTGAGCAGTCTGAGACACTCTCCCATGAGATTTTTCAGCACTTAACGCGGCGCTTGCGTCAGGCTGAGGCTATGCTGGCGATGGTTGGTTATCGTCGGGTTGAAGATCGGTTACGTCAACTGCTTAATTTACTTACAATGGAGATTGGGCAGCCTGTAGCGGGTGGTACGCGGCTTAGTGTGCGCCTGACCCATCAACATCTGGCGAGTGCGATCGGCACAACTCGCGTCACTGTTACCCGTTTGTTGGGGCAATTGCGTGAAGAAGGCCAATTAGTGATCGATCAGCAGCGACATATTATTGTGCCCTCGCATGTAAGGCTGTAAAGCGATTTAGCCTTCAGCAGTCGAACCAAACCGATAGCCTCTGCCATAAACCGTGTGGATGAGAGTTGTTTCATTTTTGGCTTCAATTTTGCGACGGAGTAGACGGATCTGAGCTGCTAAGGCATTGCTAGTCGGCTTTTCGCTGCTCTGCCCCCAAAGGTGTTCATAGATTTGGTCGTGGGTCAGCAGTTGGTTTGAATTTTGCATTAAGTACTCAAGCAACTGTGTTTCCTTTTCAGATAGCTCAATGCGTCTTCCCTGACGATAGGCACACTGGTTAGCTGCATCAAGGGTCAGATCGGCAATTTTCAACTGTGAAGCGGGTGTTACTGGGGGTGGCTCCAGTGTGCTAGGCCGACGCAATAAAGCCCTGACCCGCGCTAGTAACTCACGCAGCTCAAACGGTTTTACTAAATAGTCATCGGCTCCGGCATCTAAGCCTTGCACGCGATCGTCAACGGTATCTTTTGCTGTGAGAAACAGAACCGGGGTACTGTCACGCCGCGATCGCACCACCCGGCAAATCTCTAAACCCGAACGGTGAGGCAGCATCCAATCTAAAATCAGCAGGTCATAGCGCTGTTGCTGCACTTTCTCCCAACCCGCTTCGCCATCATAGGCAACATCAACCTCATAGCCCTCACGCCGCAAAGCCAAACGCAGAGGCTCAGCCATCTCAACTTCATCGTCTACCAATAAAATTCGCATTGCTTTGTCGATCGCCCTCGGTGCTTTTTTCAGCTGCTTGGGCTTGGCGCTCAGATCGAGATAGATTTGCCCTAACTCACAACATCGCTAGAGTGTGAAAGGACTCAGACTCGATTTGTCCAGCTTGGCAAGCAGTGATTCGGTATGATAATCGTGCTGTGCTAGTGTGCTTCCCCTATTTTATGGGGTGGTCAGTGGTCGATTTTGTCGTGGGCAGCTCTTGCGGCAAACCAACACAGCGACAATTCGCCTGCAAGCTAACTTTAACCCTTTCTTGTCAGCCACCTATGCTTACTGTTGCCCTTCCTAAAGGCTCACTCTTAAAAGACAGTATTCGACTGTTTCAATCGGTTGGTTTAGACTTTAGTGCCCTGCTGGAGCCAGGTAATCGCCTGTTGCAAATTACCGATCCGACCCAAACGGCGAAGGCGTTGTTAGTGCGTAACAGCGATGTACCTGTTTATGTGGAGTATGGGCAAGCCCAGCTCGGTGTGGTTGGATACGATGTTTTGCGCGAGAAGACGCCGCAAGTCGCCCAGCTGCTTGACTTAGGCTTTGGTCAGTGTCGTCTTTCGGTGGCAGTGAAACAGACAAGTCCTTACCGCACGGCTCTAGAGTTGCCCCTATATGGCAGAGTCGCCTCTAAATTTGTGCAGTGTGCCCGCGAATATTTTGAAAGTCTCGATCTCCCGGTTGAGATTGTGCCCCTCTACGGCTCGGTAGAACTAGGGCCGATTACAGGGATGTCAGAGGCGATCGTCGATTTAGTCGCAACGGGAACAACTTTGAGAGAAAACGGTCTGATTGAGACAGACGTGCTATTTGAAAGCACAGCTCGTTTAATTGCGCATCCATTAAGCTATCGCTTAAATGCGGATCAGCTAACCAATTGGGTTGAGCAGTTACAAGCCCAAGTCCAGTTGCAGGCGAAAGGTTAGGAGGTTGATGCGTTGCAGGTAAATAAAGTTGCAAACAAAAAACTTTATTCAGCAATAACATTCCAGCACAGAAAAGATAAATTTAGGACGGGCGATCGCCCAAGTCTTCCTAACAAAACTGTGTTGCCTGAATGTACTGCTAAATACAAGGTTGAGTCATTCATCACTTAAAATCGGTATTTTTTATCCATTTCTGGAGTGCGCATCGTTGGTATAGTCGCAAAAAGCTAGTTTCTTTTGGTTGTTTGATTTGTTTTCGCAGACAAAGAATCCGTCTTCAACGCAGAAAACTGTTAATCCTGCCCAGTGGTTAGGATACTTTGTCCTTTTATCGGTTTCTGTCTTTACTCCTCGCCCTGTAAAAGCAGACTTAACCCACTCCAACCCACGCCTGATTCCCGAAACTCACCCCTCTACTGGTAAGGCGATCGCGGCTGATGTTGGGCCAATCGACTTACCTATTGCAAATACAGCCGATCGCAGTGCGCCACTGCTTGCCCAGAAAGGGGGCGATCGCTTGAAACAGCAGCCCATCTCCGCAGCTCAGACGATGCAGCGATCGCCCAGAGTGGCTGTTTCGGTAACTGAGTTTAAGGCACCACTCACTCAAGCCCAACAGCTATTAGAAGCAGCAAAACCAGAATCATCTGCTGCTGTCACACTATCTGAGACAAGGGTTAGTTTTACAGAACCCGCAAAACCAGATGAGTTTTTGTCGCCGCCGCCGATGCCTGATCCGGACTTAGGGATTATTCAAATTGAGGAAGATACGGCTCCCGCTTCATCTCCGCCCGACATTCCACAACCCTCTGACCCGGATCTAGGCGTTATGCAAATTGAGGAGGAGCCACGCTTTGATCCGGGCCTGCCCCAAGACCCAAACAATCCGCAATTGCCTATCTACCCACCTTTTATCATTCAGCCCAACCAAACCGATCAATGTCCTGATCCCGATCCAGATTTAGGATGTTTCAAAATTGAGTTTCCGCCTCCCCCTCGCCCTAAACGCGTGTTTCTCTCAGCTGGGGTGAGTTACACGCAGCGCACCAACGTTCTTGCGGGTCTTGATCCAGTAAATGACGGGCTATTTCAGACGGGGCTAGTATTGTATGGCGCACCCCCGATTGGCAGTGAGACATTTCTCGAATTTACGGCGGCGGCTAACATCATTCGCTATTCGCAAGAAGTTGATTTTGACTACAACGACCTGTTTTTCTCATTAGGCATTTTGCAACGCCTTTCGCCAACGATGTATTTGGGGCTAGGTTGGAGTAATCAGCAGTTGTTTCAAGCGAATGATAACTTAGCCAGTTTCAATCGCCCCAAAGGTCAGCGGTTTTTGAATGATCACGCAGTTCGAGCGGAGTTAAGACGGCAAGACAAACTGGCAAATCGCCTTTTCTGGAATACGTATTACCGATTTCAATGGACTTTTTCTGACCCAGACGATCGCACACGGGCAATTAATCTTCTAGCCGCAGGTTTAACGTATGATATCCAGTCCAACTTACAGCTTGGGTTGGATTACACATTTGTAGTCACTAATTACACAAACATTGATCGCGATGATTTGTATAACCAGGTCACGGCTCGTCTCTCCTACATTATGTTTCGCAACACTCGCCTAGCCTTTTTTGCAGGTTACAGTTTTGGTAGCTCAACCGACCCCACAATTGACTTTGACGGGTTTGTCTTTGGCGTTGGGCTGAATGTGCAAATTGGTCTCTTTTGAACCAAAGTAACTTTCACTAGCAGCTGTATTGAAATAGTTGGACTGAACTGTAGGACATCTAAAGCTGGTTCAAGCTGTGAAACCTCTTTTGGGATAGACAAAATTCTTGCTCTGCTACGTGAGAAATGGTTTAAGACTGTTACTGGTCATCCGGAAAGATGGGTGAAGTGTGTGTATCAGCAGTAGATCTGGTCTGCTGTCACAGGTCAGATCACGCGGTGTTAGTTTAGGGTTATTCCAGAAGAATTAATTTTTCGACTAGCATTCAACGCGAACTCTGATCCCCCTCAATGCAGGAACTGGTTGCTCCCACATCAACCCATACTTAATTGAACTGAACTTGGAAGATAAACATGATGAAATTTACCGCAACGTCAATCGCATTGTTAAGCGGTCTTGCTGTTTTGATGGGCACTCCTGCTGCACAGGCAGCTTCACCTCAACCTGTGATTGCTCAGCTCTCAGAAGATATGAAAGCCGCGATCGCTCTGCATGACGAGGGTATCGATAAGCTGCAAGAGGGCGATGTAGAAGGTGCAATTTCTGACTTCTCAAAGGCAATCAAAGCGCAACCGCGCTTTTCACTGGCTTACTACCATCGCGGTAGAGCGCAGGAAATGATGCAGAACTTAGACGCGGCGATCAAAGATTACACCCAGGCGATTCAAGTCAATGAGAACTGGGGTGGTCTAGAGTTGCCAGCCGTCTATGTAAGCCGTGGCAATGCCCGCGATGACAATGGCGATCCAGAGGGTGCCTTATCTGACTACGGTGAAGCTCTGAAGATCAACAAAAATTATGGCTTAGCCTACGAAAATCGCGGTATTACGTACATCCGCTTAAACAAGCGCTCAGAAGCTCTACAAAACCTCAATCAAGCCGCTCAATCCTATAAAGAACAGGGCTTAGAGCGCGAATATAACCGGGTAATGCAAACAATTGAGAAAATTCAAAGCGCACCTCAAAGCTAATTGTATTTAGCAATTAACTGTTGACGTGACATTTGATACAAAGATCAACGGGTGGAGTCTTTTAAAGAGGTTTCACCCGTTGCTTATTTATTGAACAGTTGAAATCTGGGGATGCAATGCCGCGATCGCGGTCATTCACATTTGCTTGAGATGCAATCAGAGCAACAATTCCCATTAAAAAAGCATCTCATTACGAGATGCCAATGAACAAAGAGAAACCAAAATTCCAAGTAGGTCGCAACCCAGGCTTAAGACTGAAGTGAGACCTCTTAGTATTACGGCTCGATGGAGAATACTGATGCGAGCATTGTTACAGATTTATTCAGTGATACCAGTACAAAGTCCGGGAAAAATCCAAAGCTTTATACACACGATAGATCGCTTCACACTCGCTGCAAGAATCTCTCCTTAGACAGATGCGAGCAGGAAATTACTGAGAAGCGGGTGGAACATCTGCGCACTTTTTCTAGTAATGGTTCCCAACCTTGCGGTGGTGTACGGCGGTTAAAGAGTCGGCCTTAGAGACACGACCCACTTCAACCTGGCTATAAACCAACCAATGATCTGCCGTTTCAATGCGGCTGATCACTTCGCATTCGAGGTAGGCTAACGCATCGGCCAAAATCGGGGAACCATTGCTTGCCGCATAGGTTTTGACCCCCGCAAAGCGATCAGCCCCTGGGGCAAAGCGCTTCAGAAAATGCTTCATCAGGTGCTGGTAGTTGCCCTCTTCCAGCACATTAAGGACAAAATGATCGCCCACATGCATCAAGGATTCGATCGCCCGATCTTTCGCAACCGCGATCGTAATGCCAAGCGGCTTTAAACTCGCTTGTGAAACCCAAGATGCCAGCATCGCGCTAGAAGCTTCGCCCTTCCGAGCGGTGATAATATAAAGCCCACCACTCAAGCGCCCCAGAGCCTTATCCAGGTCGTTGTCGAGGGACTTCATCTGCTTAATGGCGCGATCGCGGGTCATCAATTGCCCTAAGTCGGTGCCCGCTTCCTGACAGAGCTGGTAAGTTGTTTCAGTTGGCGTTTCTTTCAGCAAAATCGGGCTAAAGCCTTCGACTAAACCTAGCTCTTGAAAGCGATTGCGTAAGGGATAAACCGATTCATCATCGCCGCCGCCCGACTCAAACAAGCCAAACACTTGCTTCTCGTGGACGGTCGCCAAAATAGTGCTGAGGGCAGCCTGCACTTCAGCGGATTTTGACTGAGGTGGCATACCCAGCACAACTCCGGTTGCGATGTCCACCAGTTCCCGGACTTCTGAAGGTTCAACCAGACTGAGATCCACTAACTCAACTACCACGCCCGTTTTCTGAATCCCTTCAGCAACAGCTTGCGCCAAGCGATCGCCGACTCCGTACTCCGGCACATAAAACAACGCAACGGTCTTCTCAGCCTTAGCTTTGGCCTGACTCCATTCTTGATAGCGACCCACCAACTCTTCCCGGTGGTGTTGCAGCAATGGCCCGTGCCCCGTCGCAATCAAGTGAATCGGTGGCAACTCTTTGATACGCTTAATCGCCGATAAGACAGAACGCGCATTTGGCCCCATCAAGCATTCGTAGTAGATGCGAAAATCCGCGTCGAGTAACTCTAAGTTTTCATCGTAGGTGCAGTCATCGCAGTAGTGCATCCCAAAAGCGTCGCAGGTATACAAAACTCCGGTCTTGTGGTCATAGGTAAAGATCGTGTCGGGCCAGTGGAGGTTTGGCGCAGAGACAAACTCTAACTCATGCCCATTGCCGAGATCGAGGCGATCGCCGCTTTTCACCAACTGCCGTTCAAAGGGTTGATGCACAAACCCCTCTAAAAACTGGATAGCAACCTTTGCACCCACTACCACCGCTTGCGGCGCAAGCTTAAGCACATCGGCAACCAACCCACTGTGATCAGGTTCAGTATGGCTAATCACGATGTAGTCAATCGTTTTAGGGTCAATCAGCCCCGTCAGCGTATCCAGGTAGAGCTGGCGAAACTTTTCGTGGGAAGTATCTACCAGCGCTACCTTTTCGCCACGAATTAAGAACGAGTTATAGGTAGTGCCGTTCTGTAAAGCAAACTCAATATCAAAGCGATCGCGATCCCAGTCGAGGCTGCGGATCGTGGTCGTATCTTGGGCAATAGCGGCTGTCTCAATTGTCAGCCGAGTTTGGGTGGGTCGTCCTGCGAGGGCTACCATTGCGCTGTCTCCCTACGAATAGTTCAGCTTCTACCTTTATTCTCGTTCAGAGATGAGGGGTTTGTAAAGTTTTGTTAGGTAAAGCGATTGATTAGAGGTGTTTATAAGTCGGGGAGTCGGGAGGGGGGGAGTCGGGGAGTGGGGAAGTAGGGAGGGGGGGAGTGTTTTTGATTTTTGAGAGCGGGCTGATTCTCTGCTGGTAGCTGTTGCCAGGGCGATCGCCTTCGCAACCTCCGTCTCACGTCACCCGTTCCCTCTGTCAGAGATGGACGTATCAATACTTCTGACCCGTACCGTTTAGCTAGCTAACCATTCAACACCCACACGCACGAACTTGCGGGGGTTGTAGGGGAGTGAGGCCCCTACGGGCGGGGGCGCGGGGGGAAGTCCCCCGATCTTGCGGCTCCGCCGCCCCCAGATCTTCGCTAGATCCCCCCAGCACCAAAACGACTTTAGCCATAAAACCAAAGATCAGGACAGGAGTATGTTCTGATCTGGTTAGGAAAGAAAATCGTTTGCTATAAGGTAGCTTGCAACTGGTTTAGCAGACTCTCAACGTATTGAAGTGCCGCTTGAATCGTAGCTGGATTTTCGAGGTCAACATCCACATACTGACGGAGAGCTTCGATCTGGTCTTGGCTACCCCCCGCAGCAAGCAGTTGCATGTAACCGGGAATGAAGTCTTTACCCGCTTCTAAATATTTCTGATAGCAAGCAAGACTAACAATGTTAGACGCAGTGTACTGGTAGCAGTAGAAGGGCTTGAAATAGATGTGCCCAATCCTTGCCCAGTCAAATTGATGCTCAGGCAAAACCTCAACAGCATCACCGCATAACTCTTGATACAACGCCTGCCACTGCTCATTCACAAAGCTTTGGTCAAAAGTGCCCTGAGTCGCGCGATCGTGAATCGCCAGTTCAAGCCGACTGACAGTACTCTGCCGAAACAAGAGGTTGAGTTGGTCTTCGAGTTGGCGAGTGATCAGCGTCTTTTTAAGTGCCTGATTGTCTCCAGCCTGTTTAAGCAGGTAGTCGAGCAGTAGCAGCTCATTAAAAGTAGAGGCGATTTCTGCTAAGACGAGTGGCGGATTGCTGTTGAAGTAGCTCTGGCGATCGCCAATCCAGGCGTAATGTAAACCATGCCCCATTTCATGTGCGAGGGTAAACAGAGAGTTGTAGTCTTCAGTGTAAGACAGCAGCAAGTAGCTATGCTTACCGGGGGTGTACCAGCAGAAGGCTCCGCCACGCTTACCCGGACGCACTTTAGCATCAACCCAGTTTTTTACAAAGAATTCTTCGGCTCGTCGCGCGTAGTTGACATCAAACTCTTCTAGCGCAGTCATCAGCGTCTCAACCCCAGACTTATAAGGTAAAGGCGGAGCCGATTCGTTACCCCAGGGAGCGTAGACATCACAGGTGCGAATCTTTTCACCCAGCGCCTTGCCCTTCAGAGTGTAGTAGCGCTGCCACAGGTCAAAGCGATCGCGGGTGCCATCCATCACCGCACGGAAAACGGTTTCGGGTACTTCATCAGCAAGCAATTCCTTAGCCAAAGTAGAAGAGTAACCACGCATCTGGTTCTCTAGCTTGTGGTCTTGCGCCACCGTGTTGAGAATGTAGGCGTAAAGGGAGTTGTGCTGCTTGATCACCTTGCGAATTGAGGCATAAGCGTTGTAGCGCACTTCCCCACTTGGATGAAACAACAACGCGCCTAACTCAGCTTCAGTGCTGGCAGTTTGTCCTTCTGGGGTAGTGACTGGCTCGTATTCTTGCTCGCCTAAATGAACTGATCGCAGATTAATAAAGGCTTGTCGCCCGGTGAGGCCATCCTGGTTGCGAGTTTGCTCAACCGCTTCAGACAACTTATAAGGACTAAATTTAGCAATGCTGTGTAAATAGTGCTGATAGTTTTGCAACTCGGTCGAAGCCTGCAATGCTTTGAGTTTTTCGGCATCGAGCGCTTTCATCTCCAGGTCAAAAAACAAAACCTGGTTTTCAACGCCTGTCACCGCTTCCATCACCTTATCTTGCATCTGCTTCGCTTCAGTGTTGCGGGTATCAGCTGAGAAGACTAAGCCAGGGAAAGCGTAGAGCGCACCCGCCTTTTGGTAAAGCTTCTCTAAAGTTTGCAGAGCTTGACCGATTTCTGAAGCGGCTAAATCGTTGACCTTTCCTCGATAAGCCTCTCGAAACGCGATCGCCTCCTGCTGCAAAGCTTCTAAATCGCGGACAAGCTGAGGGTCATCAAAACTGGCATAGAGATCAGACAAATCCCACTCTTGAGGGGTATCGAGTTGAGCCAAATCCACAGTAGAAAGCACAGGAAAACTCCTTTTTCCGAAAGAGAGCATAATCAAGCTTTCTTTCATCTTAGACGAAATCATTACGACTTTAAATAACTCCTTTGGGTGGGAGCAGGGAGGTGTCAAAAGACGGAGGTAATACGAGAAAAATCAGAATTTTTGCGCCGATCGCTACTCAGATCTTCTACGCTCAAAGAAGACGTTCGCTGAATCAGGTCAAGAGTGTTGCAAACAGTTCCAGAAACCCGTACCGCATCGGATTCCAAGGCGATCGCCGATGCGATTGAGACTGTCGTTTTAGATGTGACTGGTATGCGCTGTGCTGGCTGTGTTCGCGCAGTCGAAACTGAGCTGACACAGTGCCAGGGGGTGCTTGCCGCAACAGTGAATCTGGCAACAGAGGTCGCTCGCATTGAGTATCAGGCAGACACAGTTACCCCGACAGCTCTGGCTGAAAAGCTGACAGAGGCAGGTTTTCCGTCGCAGCCTCGGCGGGTTTATGGCGATCAGGCAGAAGGCACATTGGATCTAGTGGCACTGCGTCAGCAAGAAGCGCGGGAGCAGATGAGCCGCTTGCTGTGGGCGATCGCGTTGTTGGTGCTGTCGGCGATCGGGCATTTGGGTCAATTTAATCAGCTCTCGATTCCGGTTTTGACCAATCTTTGGTTTCACTGTGGGTTGGCAACGCTGGCTCTGTTAGGGCCTGGTCGGTTCATGGTGCTAGAGGGCTGGCGAGGACTACGACGCAATGCCCCCAATATGAATACGCTGGTCAGTCTGGGCACCTTAACAGCCTATTTCACCAGCCTGATTGCATTGTGGTTTCCGCAACTAGGATGGGAGTGCTTTTTTGATGAGCCAGTCATGCTGGTTGGCTTTATTTTACTGGGGCGCACCCTTGAGCAAAAAGCCCGACACCGAGCAGCGGCAGCATTTCAAGCCTTGTTAGAGCTACAGCCCAAGATAGCGCGTCTGGTGGCAAGAGAGGCAAAAAACCCCACGAGCGAGAATGGAGCAAACCTGCAATTAGCCGACGCCGAAGGCATTGAGATTCCGGTTGAGAGTGTGCAGGTAGGCGAATGGCTGCTGGTGCTACCGGGCGATCGCGTTCCGGTTGATGGGGAAGTTGTGTTTGGTCAAACGACGGTTGATGAGGCGATGCTGACGGGTGAACCGTTGCCCGTACTCAAGCAAGTGGGCGATCGCGTCTCAGCCGGGACGTTGAACCAGTCCCAAGCCTTTGCGCTCAAAGCGACCCAGACGGGTGAAAACACGACGCTGGCTCAGATTATTCGCATGGTAGAGGCGGCCCAAACCCGCAAAGCACCGATTCAAAAGCTGGCGGATACGGTGGCAGGCTTCTTTACTTACGGGGTGATGGCGATCGCCAGTCTCACATTTTTGTTTTGGTACACCATCGGAACGCGGATCTGGCCAGATATTTTGCGATCGACTCCGACAGGGTTAATGGCCGGGGCACACACCTTACATCACCCAATGGCGATGCCAATCGAGATGGCGGCTTCACCGTTGCTGTTGAGTTTGAAGCTGGCGATCGCGGTGTTAGTGGTGGCTTGCCCCTGTGCGCTGGGGTTGGCAACACCGACTGCGTTACTGGTTGGTTCTGGCATTGGGGCTGAGCGGGGTCTGCTAATTCGCGGTGGAGATGTGCTGGAGCAGGTACACAAACTCAACACCATCGTGTTGGACAAGACGGGCACATTGACGACGGGCAATCCAGTTGTGACGGACTGCTTTCCGCAGGAGCAGCGAGCCGAATTGTTACAACTGGCTGCCAGCGTCGAAGTAGGAACCCGTCACCCGTTGGCGATCGCGATTCGTAATGCAGCTCAAGCCGATGATCTGCCGTTGTTGGCGGCAACTGACTTTCTGACAGAACCCGGCGCGGGAATTGCTGCAACCTTACATCAAGATGAGACTCAACAGCGCGTCTTATTGGGCACAGAAGTCTGGCTTCAGCAGCATCAAATTCCTCTCTTGCCAGAGTTAATGGCGCAAGCGCAAGCGTTGGCAACTCAGGGCAAAACGGTGATTTATCTGGCGGTTGACCAGGTAGCAGTCGGGGTGATTGCCGTTGCCGATACCCTGCGAGCAGATGCCCAAGCAACCGTTCAAGCCCTGCAAGCATCTGGTTTGCAAGTCTTTTTGCTAACGGGCGATCGGCATGAGGCAGCTCTAGCGATCGCGAACATGGCAGGGGTTGCCTCTGACCACGTTTTTGCAGAAGTAAGTCCGGGGGCAAAAGCGAGTGCGATCGCGCAGCTCCAAAGTCAGGGTAAGCGGGTCGCAATGGTGGGGGATGGGGTAAATGATGCCCCGGCGTTGGCCCAGGCGGAGGTGGGCATTGCCCTGCAATCGGGGACGGATGTGGCGGTTGAGACAGCGGGGATTGTGTTGATGCGCGATCGCCTGAGTGATGTGGTGGAAGCGATTCGCCTCAGCTGCGCGACGTTTAATAAAATTCAGCAAAATTTGTTCTGGGCGTTTGCTTATAACGTGTTGGGCATTCCCCTGGCAGCAGGATTGCTGTTGCCAGCTAAAGGGCTATTGCTGAGTCCGGCGGCGGCAGGAGCGATGATGGCATTTAGCTCGGTCAGCGTTGTAACCAATTCCCTGTTGCTTTACCTGACGTTTTCTAAGCAAACGCGAGCGGGCAATAATTCATGATTCTTAATTGCTGCCATAGCCGTTCTAAATTTTTGATGCATCAAGAAAGTTGTAAAAGCCTTTTCCTGGTGAAAAAGCTCTTTCACCAGCTAAATCAGATCGCTCTAAGGGATCAATTTGTGCTTTGATCGTTCAGGGCTAACTTTTCCATAAGCTAGGCTAGTATGAACTACAGCAATTCTCATTTTGAAACATTTGTACTGAAGTCAGAGCCTCTAAAGGCTTGTGCGCTCAATTTTATGAACGGCAGAATGGGTATTCCAGCCATTGATAGCTGTTCAAAATGAATATTTTTGTGAGAATTATTCTCA
>DVDV01000128.1 GCA_015296075.1 Leptolyngbyaceae cyanobacterium M33_DOE_097
CTGAAACAACGACGTCTGAAAGCGTTAGCATAGATCTAGAACTTAATTGATTGGGGTGCACCCACTGGGTGCCCCTTTTTTGTATCCTCTTCTATTCTCGCTAATCCGCCCCGTACTCCCCCAACCTCCGGATGCGCCCCCCAGGTTGTGCTGCACAAAGTCCCGCTCAAACCCTTGAAACTTAGCGCAACACCTTTCAAACCATCTCAACTTGCCCAAGCTATAATACGGTCGTTCTAGCTTAAAGCACTCACCTTGACCTCGCCTCCCTCTCAACCTGAAACCTACCAGGCTCCACCTGTGGAGTCCTTGCAAGGTGTGGTTGAGCGGCTCACCTACCACTCTGAAGAATCGGGTTATACCGTTGCTCGCCTCAAAGCGCCGCGCACTCGTGAGTTAGTCACCATCACTGGCAACTTTGCCACCATCCAGGCTGGGCAAACCCTCCAACTGCAAGGCATCTGGAAAGACCATCCCAAATACGGCACTCAGTTTCAAGTCACGCAGTACCGAGAAACCAAACCTGCCACCCTGACTGGCATTGAAAAGTACCTGGGCAGTGGCTTAATTAAAGGTGTGGGTCCCGTCACTGCAAAACGTATAGTCACCCATTTTGGCCTCGACACTCTCGACATCATCGAACATCAGATTGATCGACTGGTTGAAGTTCCTGGCATTGCCCAGAAGCGCGTCAAACTCATTCAAACCGCTTGGACAACGCAAAAAGCGATTAAAGAGGTGATGCTTTTCTTGCAAGGGCATGGCGTCTCTACCACCTATGCCGTCAAAATTTATAAACAGTACGGAGATGCAGCAATTGAAACAGTGACGCATAACCCTTACCAGCTTGCCACCGATGTCTATGGCATTGGCTTTGTCACGGCTGATGCGATCGCTCGCAACTTAGGCATTGCGCCGGGTTCCGAGTTCCGTTACCGCAGTGGCATTTTGCACGTCCTCGGTGAAGCCGGGGAAGAAGGGCACTGCTTTTTACCCCAAACGGAACTGGTGAACCAAGCCGTCAAACGACTCGAAATTGCCGATCACCACCCCCAACCCGACGCGATCGCCCCCCTCATTGATCAACTGGTGCAGGAGCAAGCCTTAATTCGTTCGGAAATCCCCTTAGACTCCTTGCAAGATTACGCCTGTTACGCCCCGACCTTTTACGCAGCGGAAACAAAACTGGCCGAACGGGTCACCGAATTACTGCAACATCCCCTCGAAGTAGATCTTGAACGGGTGCAGCGCTGGATCGATCGCTGCATCGAGAAAACCGGAACCCAACTCTCCGACCAACAACGAGTTGCGGTCGAAATGGCCGCGCAATCTCGTGTCCTCATCCTCACGGGCGGACCTGGAACTGGAAAGACCACCACCACTCGCACGATTGTGGCGCTGTGGAAAGCGATGGGCAAAACCATTGCACTCGCTTCTCCTACGGGAAGAGCCGCTCAACGCTTGAGTGAACTGACTGGCAGAGAAGCAAAAACAATCCATCGCCTGCTCGAATTTGACCCGAAATCGATGAAGTTCAAGCGCGATAGTGAAAACCCAATTCCAGCCGATGCGATTGTAGTTGATGAAGCCTCCATGCTCGACCTCTTTCTCGCCCACTCCTTACTCAAAGCGATCGCACCACAGGCTCAACTTTTGCTTGTGGGCGATACCGACCAGTTACCCAGTGTCGGCCCCGGAGCCATCCTACACGATCTCCTCACCTCCGAACGAGTCCCGATTGTGCGCCTCACGGAAGTCTTTCGGCAAGCGCAAACGTCTGCGATTGTGCGTCATGCGCACCAAATCAACCGAGGCCAGATCCCTCAATTCGAGCGCGTTTCAAATACGCCTCAATCCGACTGTTTATGGCTGGGGGCACCGGAACCGGAAAACGGGGTGCAAGCCATGCAAGAACTCATCACCGACCTCATCCCCTCGCTTGGTTTTGACCCGGCTCAAGAGGTCCAGGTGTTATGTCCCATGACACGTGGAGCCGTTGGCACCCGAAATCTCAATCAAGTGGTGCAACAGCTGCTCAACCCGCCCCAACCAAGCCGAGCCGAATTAGTGAGAGGTGGATTGACACTCCGAGTGGGCGATCGCGTGATTCAAACGGTGAATGACTATGACCGAGAGGTGTTTAACGGTGATTTAGGCGTGATCACCACGATTGATTTAGAAGAACAGGAAGTGACCGTACAGTTTGGCGATCGCGCGGTCACGTACGACTATGCAGATTTGAACGAAATTACCTTAGCCTGGGCAGTGACGATTCATAAATCCCAAGGCAGTGAGTATCCCGTGATCATTCTGCCCCTCTACATGCAGCATTACCTGATGCTATCGCGCAACTTACTCTACACAGGATTAACCCGCGCGAAGCAACTCGCCATTTTGGTGGGACCGCAAAAGGCGATCGCGCTGGCGGTGCGACAGGTGAAAAGTCAGGAGCGCTATACACTGCTTAATCTGCGTCTTCAGGGCTGAAATGCCTGAGTCGATTCGACCTGTTCCAGTAAACGGGGTGGTTGCGGCTGAGTCATGAGTAGATGCAGGATAAGTAGCCAACCAGGGGTGTTATCCAGCACTTTTGATGGATAACACTCCTAATCTCCAGGATTAACCATCAAAAGTGACGGATAACACCCCGAAAGTACGGACTTAATCGGCAAAGTTTCTGTATAATTCCCCGTAAAGAGGGTGTTATCCCGTGGATCTGACAGATAAGTCTGGGAAGCGGGGTGCTTATCCAGTAGATCTGACGGTGAATATATAGTTAGGCGTGCGACTCGAAGTCGTTTGGGGGAGTTGGAAAGGGCTCCAAAGTTCTTTCCCTGCCAGTGTTGAGGCAGATGTCCGCCTCAGAATGTTCAACCAGTAATGGGAGGGCAGTATCAGCAGAAGAGGTTAAATGTCGAAGCACCTTTGAAGCCAAATCGAGGGTGCAGGCTAGGGCAAGATTGCTAAGGATAATGCAAATGAATCCTTGATGAGGCTTCGTTAATGTTAAGTTCTCGAAATGGCTGATACGAGAATGATGGAGCATATGGGAGTTGGCAGCGTCTAAATGCCAACTAAGAACACCCCGCCCCCGGAGTAGAGAGGAGTCCTAAGGCAATTACATCTCCACCCCATGCGAAACGAGGAAACCCCGATAGAGTCCTGGAAATGTTGTTATTCTCAGGTAAGCAATGGGTAACCAAAGTGGAAACCTCTAGCGGGAACAGGATATCCCAAGAAGCGAATGCCGTCAGTCGAAAGACAAGCGGAAAGCATAACGCGGCGGATAAGGTAGATGCCAACCCTGAAAGGGGGCTGACATGGGATAGGTGATCTCCAGAAGAACCGTTGAGACGAAACTGAACGCAAAAGGAAAAGTTAGGTGCAGACCTGTTTTGCAAACGTAACCGAGCGCACAACCGATTGGCAAAGTGTCAACTGGCGCAAAGCGAATCGAGTTGTGAAGAATCTGAGGCAACGCATCTTCCGGGCGACCCGATTAAATCAATGGAGGCGAGTCAGGAACCTACAACGGTTGCTACTCAAGAGCTACTCAAATGTGCTGCTGGCAGTGCGACGAGTGACTCAAACTAATGCTGGTAAGCGGACACCAGGCATTGATAAACTGCTCGTGAAAACGGGACCTGCGAAAGCCAATCTGGTAGATGGGTTAACGCAACAGTTTCCCTGGAAACCGCTACCAGTGAGACGGGTGCAGATTCCAAAAAGTAATGGCAAGATGCGTCCACTGGGAATTCCGACGATATGTTCATATTGCACCTCCTTCAATAAGTCTTGAGAATCTGAGCTAGCCGCTGGTTACTGCAACTGCCGTAAATGAGATCGCGCGGATGGACAAAAACCAATCAAAATGATTTTCAAAGTTCTGACTCACCCCGGTTTGAGCGGAACACGATGAATCTTTTGCCGTAGCGTGTGTAGAACTTCAGCCGTGACCGTATGCCACCAGGGTCCGTGAGGAGTGTCTCGCATGGCAGGGATAACCCCCTGCTCCCGCCAATAATGAATCGTATTAATTCCCACTCCCAATTCCTGGGCAAGGGCACGGGTGGAATAACAACCATCTTCACGAATTCCCAAATGAAAGGCAACACGATTGTCACTTTCAGGCTTTGGAATTTTGAACTTCAGTCGAATCCAGGCAACGGAAGAAGCTGTAAACGAACGGCCTGTTGCGCTCGTCAATCCCCTTTCGTTCAAAGCATCAGCAATTTCATAATCTGTCCTTCCATAGGCTAATTCACGAACCGCTTGAATCACTATCTCTGGTGTTCCTAAACGCTGTTGAATTGTCGGCCGTTTAGTTGTTACTTCAGTTGTACTTCCTGTATGCCAAAGTAACTGAATTTTTGTGCAACGTTCTGGTTCGTCAATGGGTGTTAATGCAATTTGTTTGACTAACAATCCTAACATCTCTTTTCGTTCTTGTACTGTTGTTGTTAGTGCTTGCCAAACTGTAGGGAGATCTTGAGCAAGTTGTAGAATCTGTTGACGTTGTATATCCGATAGTTCTAATCGTTGTACTCGTTGAGCTTGCAGATAAGCTTGCTCTAATTGTGCAACCTCTTGTAGTTTTTCATTCCAACGTTTTTCTAACGTTCGAGCAACCAAGCGGTTTTCGGGTTCTACCGCATCAAATTGACGCTCAGCTCGTTCTGCTTCATACCGTACTCGCTCTAAGCGCAGTTGCCATTGTCGGTGCTGTTGTTGGGTAATCTGTTCTAGCTCCTCTAGAACGGACAGGGACAAATTGAGTTGACTGGCTGTAACAGCTTCTAACACATGTTCAGTGACAGCGACTTCAATCGCAGATCCTGCAACGCTCCAACAAATTCCATAATCGCCGTCCTTCTGTCGGCGTTGGTCACACTGGTAAGTAACCCGTTTACCGCCCTTACCGTGGTAGCGTGGACTCATCCGTCGTCCACATTTACCACAAATAATTAAGCCTTGCAGCAGAGCGAGGCCCTCACGAACACTTCCCTGCCGTCCCTCTGGACTCAAGGCAACATTGTTGCGCTGTAGTTGAGATTCGTTCTCCAAAAATTGCTCCCAACTTAGGTAAGCTGGATGGGTATTGTGAATCACAACACGCCATTGGTCACGGGGGAGTTGTTGCGTCCTGAGCCGAGTCACTTGCCCTGCTTCAATTACCCAGCAATTCTCATTTTGAAACATTTGTACTGAAGTCAGAGCCTCTAAAGGCTTGTGCGCTCAATTTTATGAACGGCAGAATGGGTATTCCAGCCATTGATAGCTGTTCAAAATGAATATTTTTGTGAGAATTATTCTC
>DVDV01000353.1 GCA_015296075.1 Leptolyngbyaceae cyanobacterium M33_DOE_097
GAGAATAATTCTCACAAAAATATTCATTTTGAACAGCTATCAATGGCTGGAATACCCATTCTGCCGTTCATAAAATTGAGCGCACAAGCCTTTAGAGGCTCTGACTTCAGTACAAATGTTTCAAAATGAGAATTGCTGGCACCCGCTCTGCCAGCGTGCCAATTGGCACTTGCTCTTTGTCGTAGACCTTTTTAGCGGCTGCTTGCTCAATGTGGTCGCTCGGCAGCTTGACTTTGACGATATGGGCACCCAGTTGAGCGGCAATATGGGCCGCATACGCCGTCACATCGATCGCGGTTTCCCCCGCTTTGCTCAAGCCTGAGCCGCGAGGGTATGACCAGATAATCACGGCAAGGCCATGACGCTTGGCTTCCTCAGCATAGGCGCGAATTTGCTCATACATCTCAAACCGATGGGAGGAGCCTGGGTAAATTGTAAAACCAATCCCGACACAACCCAGGCGCAAAGCATCTTGCACGCTTCCAGTCAAAGCTTGGATCGGGTCTTGTTCTTCGATTAATAAGTCGTGGTCGTTGACCTTGAGAATCAACGGAATCTCGCCAGCAAATTCGCGGGCACCTGCTTCTAAAAAGCCCAGAGGTGCGGCGTAAGCGTTACAACCTGCCGCGATCGCCAATTCAAAGTGATAGCGAGGGTCGTAGGCAGCCGGGTTAGCCGCAAAACTGCGCGCAGGCCCATGCTCAAACCCCTGATCTACGGGCAAAATCACTAATTTTCCGGTGCCAGCTAGCATTCCGGTATTCAAGAGGCGTGCAAGATTCGTCAATGTACCGGGATTATCGCTACCGTACCAACTCAAAATTTTCTTAACGCGTGGAGTCATCTGCGATCGTCTCCGAAGTTGGTGAATGGTTCATGAAAACGGTGTCTGCAAGCCAAACGCTTGCAAAAAAAGAGCTGCTTTTGGACAGTTGAGATAACCCAATTGGTATAGCCTGAAGCGGATTACCAATGGTTTTGTTCAAAGCTAGCAATATCAACACTCGTATCTTAGCGAGCCTGCTTTATGAATGGGATAAAGATAAGCCAAAAGGTTGATTTTCTGAAATGTAATGAATACTACAGAGGCAATGAATCACACCAAGGATTGTTGAAATACAAAGACGGTGGTAGTAAGCTTTCGGCTAAAATTACAGCCGCAATCTCAGTTGCTTCAAACAGAGAAC
Source organism: Leptolyngbyaceae cyanobacterium M33_DOE_097 (assembly GCA_015296075.1). Taxonomy (GTDB): domain Bacteria; phylum Cyanobacteriota; class Cyanobacteriia; order Leptolyngbyales; family Leptolyngbyaceae; genus DSRU01. The sequence continues at coordinate 1,188 of DVDV01000353.1, forward strand.
AGCAGTCTAATTTTTTCATCAATTTGACTGCAAGCCACTAATAGGGTGAATAGCTTTTGCCCCGATCGCCCGATCAGCTTTTGCAACTCTATCTTTATAGCTGTAGTCATTTTGGTTAGGATGGAATGCAGCGAGGATTTGGGGGCGGCGAAGCCGCAAGATCGGGGGCCTTCCCCCCGCGCCCCCGCTGTGTAGGGTCCTAACTCCCCTACAACCCCCGAATGGTGGTGCCGGTGGGGGTTGAATGGTCAGCTAGCCAAACGTTAAGGGTCACAAGTTTGGCACTTCGATCGCTGACAGAGGCTATCGGTGACGTGAGGCGGAGGTTGCAACCGCGATCGTCCGTCTTGTCAAACACTAAGGCAAACAACGCCTTCAGCCGGGGAAGCGGTTCGGCCCCTCGCGGGGGTTGGGGGGTTTGCCCCCAAGGATTGCTGGCTCGAAATGTCAAGAACAAGCCTCTTCAATTAATGAAGGCGCTTAAACGTGGAAGGGCACCAGCAAGAAAGGCAGTAGGCTGAGCAGAAAAATGGCCCATTTCCATTTGAAAGATGGCTCTGGTACATCGGGTTCGCCGAGCAATGCATCAATCCGCTCAGTCAAGCGATCGCGCGTAGCCGCCTCGCTAAATGCAGCACAAATGTCAGGGGTCTGAAACATCGGCGTACTGACAACGGTGAGCAATGCCTCAGCCAGTAATAGACCATCAACCTGCTCAATAGCCTGGCGATCGGCCCGCAATTCGCGCAGCAGCAGCAACTCTTGCCAGAGCGCATCCGTCTTTGGCAACCAGCCCGTTAAGCGGCGCAACCAACCCAACCAGAAAAACCAGAAGGTATCGTGTTGGTCGCCGTGGGCCGCTTCGTGCTGCAGTACGGCAGCTAACTGCTCTTGGGTCAGGGTTGTGAGTAAACCTTGACTAACCACTAGCTCAGCTTGCCAAAACCCAACCTGGGCAATGTAAGGAACCTGAGTTGGCAACAACCGTCCACTGGTGCCGAGCAAATCAATGGCCTCGTATTGGCGGACTTGAACGAGCGATCGCCAACCCTCTAGAGCCAACTTGCCGAGCAACCCTACCGCAATCACCAAAAAGCCAATCCCCAGGCTGTAACTGCTCCAGCCCTCCCACCAGCACACCATATTGCCACGGGGACCCATACACACCAGCGCCACGGCGGTTGTAAATAACAAAATGGGGGGTAACAAAAAGCCACTGAGGGCATAGTGCCAGCGTTGTTGCCAGCTCCCCTGACTGGGCAACCAGCTTAACCGCCAACTGATCGCCACGATCGCGACAACGAGGGTCAACAAAAGGTGCATCATGGCTGTTGCTCCCTGGCTTGACGAGCCGCTTTTAACCGTTGAGCGATCGCATCTAACCGTTCGACACTTGCTTGGTCGAGACTATCGGCAAAGGCCGCTACCACATCTGGATTTCCCACTGCCAAAAACTGATTGAGTTGGTCGTATGCCCATAGCGCATTGGCTTCTGCCTTAGTCACTAGCGGACGCCAGACGAAACTGCGCCCTTGCTTATCGCAGGTAAGCCAGCCCTTCTTCTCAAGCCGACTCAGTACCGTCGTAACGGAGGTGTACGCCAACTCGCGGTTGGGGTCAGCCAGGATGCGATCGTGAATATCTTTCACGGGCGCGGTGCCAAGCTCCCACAGAATGTTGAGAATCTCGGTTTCGAGTGGCCCCAGTGAAAGTTGTTGAGGACGGTGATGCGGCAGTTTTGCCATATCCAGTGCAAATATATTTTTGACAATTGTAATTATATTTTTGGTCAGAATGCTTAGGACAATGAATTAGTCGCAAAGCTAAGTCTAAATAGATATTCTGACCCGCTGCCGCCATGTTGCAATGGCTACTGCTATAGATTACTGCTAAAGTTTAACCTGCAAAAACCTTGAGTAACTACGACAGCGTGTCTTTTGACAGGAAATAGGGGCGTGAAGACGATAGAGTTGCAAAGTTTTGCCGATTCTCAAGAGATACGAATGATGAAAAGATTGGTATTAATTTTTGTTGCGATCGCGGCCTTTTTCTTCTTCTCTGCACCTGCTAGTGCCGATGCCGATATCGCAACTGGGGCGAAGGTATTTAGCGCAAATTGTGCAGCCTGCCATAACGGGGGCATGAATGTGGTGAACGCTGCCAAAAATCTCAAGCTTGAAACACTTAAGCAATACGGCATGGATTCGCAAGAGGCAATTATCACCCAGGTCATGAACGGTAAGAATGGGATGCCTCCTTTTAAGGGGCGGCTCAGTCAAGACCAAATTGAATCGGTTGCGGCTTACGTCCTCGATCGCGCCAACAGTGGTTGGAAGTAGACCACCTAAAATTTTCATTCGATTTGCGATAGCTTGCCTGCAAAGGGAGGAGTTTGGGGTGATCGCGCCTATAGCCTATTCGCTGGACTCCTCCATTTTTGTCTTTGAGAATAACCGCCACTATGTCTGTCAAAATTCGATTTCTAACCGCGATCGCAGTGATAACCAGCACTGGCTTTTGCATTAGCACGATGGGGAGCGATCGCACGGTTGCGATGCCCGGTCATGATGATGCAGCAGGTCACAGTGCTGGACATGCTCATGGCACTGTTGAAGTTCCCGCAGGGCAGCCGATGCCCTCAGTCAAGTTGACTGTTACGCCTGATGCCATGCGCGGTTGGAACATTCAAGCACAAGTGAGTAACTTTACCTTCGCCCCTGAACGTGTCAATCAATCGAGCCAGGCAAATGAAGGTCATGCACACTTATTTGTGGATGGGAAGAAGGTCGCTCGCTTGTATAGTCCCTGGTATCATCTGGAGACGTTACCACCCGGTCAACATACAATTAGCGTAGTGCTAAACACCAATACCCATCAAGATCTCAGCCACAACGGCAAGTTGATTCAGGACTCGGTTGTGATTACGGTTCCGCAAAAGTAGAAACCGTTTCCTTCTACTCAAATAAGCTCAACTGCGCCGGAGGTTGTTCGACCTGATCCCAACCGAGTGGGGGAAGCGTAGCTCCGGCCTGTTGCAAAAGGTGATAAAAATGACGCGCATTGCGGGGCGATCGCGCTTCAACAGGACAATGCACAAAGAAATAGATACGGGTTCCCTGCTCAAGCCAGGTTTTGACGTACTGAACCCAGGCATCCATATAGGTCTGGTTCAACTCTAAGTCGGGATGGCTGATGTAGCGGATCAGGCTGAAGGGCGCTGTGATGCTGGGTTGCAACGGCAATCGCGGTTTCTTACGTTCAGCATGGACTTGCGGATCATCAGGACAGTCGTAAATTGGGCGCGTGTCGAGCAAAACCCGCGCCACCTGGAGCGATCGCAACAACTCGGTTAAACGGCTGGCGTGTGGCTCCTTAAACCAGGCGGGATGTCGCACTTCCAGCGCAAACTCCATAACGGAGTGGGGTAACGCTTGCAAGAAGGTTTCTAAATCAGCAATTTGGTCGGGAGCGTAACCGGGTGGGAGCTGGGCAAAAAAAGGACCCAGGCGATCGCCCAGTCCTTGCATCTGTTCCAAAAAGGTGAGAGTTTCAGTCAGGCGAGGAACCAACAAACCCGCGTGCGTCAACGTTTTAGGTAACTTTAAGCAAAAAGAGAAATCAGCATGAGTTTCATCATGCCAACGGGCGACCGTAACCGCGTCAGGAATGGAATAGAATGTAGTGTTGCCTTCGACGGTGTGAAAACGTTGGCTATAAAGCCGCAAAAAATCTCCGGCGCGGCTGCCTTTGGGATACAAATCGCCGACCCACTCCTTGTAAGCCCAAATCGCGCAGCCCAGAGAAAATTGTTGAGTCATCGGGTCATAAACGAGACACGGGGCAAAAGCGGATCTTCAACATAACCAATGCCTGTAAAGCCCCACCGTTTCATCACGGCATCTAACTGAGTTGAGGCGAGGGTTTCCACCGCAAATTGGTTGGCGACATCCCCCGCATGGGTATTCAAATAACTCAGCGCGTCGGCATACTCTCGAAACAGCAGCACAAAGCCTTGGGGCGGTTTGTCGGGCGACTCCGCCGCTTTTGGGCGTGCCACCAGATAGCTGCCATCTTGCCGAGATCGAATCAGGTAAAACGTTTCAGACAACATGCGATCGCACCCTTAACCATCACTGCCTAATTTAATGCGGGGATCGGCAACCTTCAGCAGCAGGTCAGCCAGCAAGTTCCCTAAAATCAGCATGACAGCCCCCATCATCAGGCTACCCATGACCAGATATAAATCCTGAGCAAAAAATGCCTGCAAAATCAGTCGGCCCAGCCCCGGCCAGTTAAAGAATTGCTCCGTAATGAACGCCCCACTCAGCAAGGTCGCAAACTCAAATCCTAGCAGGGTAATCAGCGGGTTCACTGCATTGCGGAGGGCATGGGTGTAAAGCACCTTGTTTTCGGGTAGACCTTTCGCCCGTGCCGTTTGAATGTAATCTTGCCGCAACACATCCAGCAATTCCCCTCGCGTAATGCGCTGTAACCCGGCAAAACTGGTGATGCTCAGGGCGATCGTCGGCAAAATCATGTGCCACGCAATATCCAGCACTTTGCCAATCGGGTTGAGGTCATTGTGGTCAACGCTGGTCATGTCCCCAATCGGGAATAGCGGTGAGGTGTACTGCGCCACAATCAACAGCAGCAACGCCGTAATAAAGCTAGGAAATCCTTGACCGATATAACTAATCGTGCGCAGAACCCGATCACCCAATTGATTTTGTTTCACCGCACTGAGAATGCCCAGCGGAATCGCGATCGCCCAGGTGACAACCAACGACGCGATCGCCAGCAACAGGGTGGCGGGTACTCGCTCTCTTAACAGATCCGCAACCGGACGGTTATAGATAAAGCTGCGCCCAAAATCACCCTGCGTCACGACTCGCCATAACCACCGAAAATATTGCTGATAGGCGGGCAGGTCTAAGCCAAACTGCCGCTGTAGTTGATCAATTGTCTCCGCCGAAATTTTGGGGTTGGCTTTGAGCGTGCTGAGGTAATCGCCCGGAGCCAACTGGATAATCGAAAAACACAACGCCGAAGCCAGTAATAGCGTGATTAACGCTTGAAAAAGTCGCTTCAGAATGAAACTAAACAACTCGCTCCCAAAGAAGCCAGCAAGGGTGTCAAGGCTTGATTCAAATCGAGTGAGATCGGTGGTCATGGGCGTTTGATCGAGGTTTTATCAGTTGCCAGTGTTGGCATCGGGGCGAGAAAAGCGAGAAGCTGACTCCCCTACCTTTCCTGTTAAGAACAACCCTTGAAGTTATCGCTGTCAGGGTAGGGGATGGCTTCTGCTCAAGGATGGCTCAAACCTGAGCGATCGCCCCCAAATTTAGTATTCAACCAGTGTAACGATTGGTACGTCTGGTAGGTGGCGTCTGCCGTCTAAATCTTTTAACTCAACTAAGAAAGCGTAGCCTGCCACTTTTGAGCCAGAATGTTCAACCAGTTTTCCGGCTGCGGCTGCGGTACCACCTGTGGCAATCAGGTCATCGACGATCAACACGTTGGAGCCGGGGGGTAAGAGGGCATCCTGATGGATCTCTAGCTTATCGGTGCCATACTCTAGCTCATACTCGACCGAGTGAACTGCGGCGGGCAGTTTGCCAGCTTTACGAACGGGGACAAAGCCGATCCCCATTTTGTAGGCGAGGGGGGTGCCAAAAATAAAACCGCGCGACTCGATCCCCACAATGAAGTCAGGGGCAAGCGGGGCACATTTTTCGGCAAAGGCATCAACGGTGTAGCGGAGGCCCTCAGCATCTTTTAGCAGAGTTGTGATGTCGCGAAAGAGAATCCCAGGTTTCGGAAAATCGGGAATGTCACGAATCAGGGTTTTGAGATCCATAAATGTGTTTCCAGCAGCAAGGGTTAGTCAATTAAACGCTGATCTCAAGCCTTTTGATCAAGGCTCGATCGCCCCTTTTGGGCTTCACAAGCGCTTCCATTGGTGAATTGAATTTCCCAGCTAGTGTCTCATAGATTGATCGTATTTTTTCGCTGTGAAACGCACGCGATCGCTTACAGTGGCAGCAAGGAATCCATCTAGCTAGTGTGAGTGGTGAAATACTTTTTTCTATCAGAAGGCTGGGATGTAGGCCGGGTTTGGGAGCTGGGCGGCCTTTGGAATGAAACCGCGTGGCGGCGCAAACCCGATATTCGACGCTTAGAACTTTGCATTTGGGAAAATGGAGAACAGCTCTGGTTATACCGAGTCGAGAGCGCCATCATCATGGTTGAAGTGAAACCAACCCATGCGGCAGAGCTTGACCCAACCGCTAAGAGTATTGGGCAGGTTGTACTCAAGCGGTTAATTACGGCGGATCAGGCGATCGATCTGCTTTGCAAAGCAGAGGAGCTAGGTAGATAAGCCCTGGTGGCCTGCCAAGCCAACTTTGCCAGGTAGAGAAGACGAATGACCAATGGCTCAGTCATCACCGACCCTGCAAAGTTCTTTTGGTGAACTACTAAGATTGTGGACTAAGTAAAAGGCAATTCTCATTTTTAAGGCTTAAGCGCGGCGGTATCAATTTCTTGGCGGAGCAAAATCACCCGCCGACCATCAACCACCATCGCCCAAAAACCGCCATCCGTAAGACTTTGCAGAGTTGTGTTTGCCGCTGCCTGATCCGTCGTGTAGGTTGCCAGCAGATAAGGCCGTTGCCGATAGGTGACAAGACCCACATCTCGCCCAGTTGCCTGTTGCAGCTTTAGGGCAAGCTCAGGTCGATTTTGAAAATCAACTAACACGGCATACCCCATCCCCAATGGTTGCGGGTCAAAGCCTGTGTTGCGCTTGGCAGTCGGCTGGGCGGGTTGCCCGGCAGCAGGAGAGGGGCTTGGGTTGGTTGCACCCGCCAACGGACGCACCACATAAGCGGTCAAACCCCGTGTGTCTTTGAGGTAGCCAACCCAAGAGGTGGCTGAGTCAACGGATGTAAAGCCACCCACCCGCGTCACAACGGTTTCTTGATAGGTGCAGACACTCACCGCTGTGCTGGGCGGAAAGGACTTTTGAACCGTTTCCATGCTCTCAGTCGTGGGGGTGACGACCAACAGCAAGTATTCTTTTGGCGTGGGTGCCTGACAGTCAGGATAAATCACCGAAGGCATTGGTGCTTGGGGCATATCCAACAACGGGTTTGCTTCTTGTGCGGACGTTTGAGTTGCGATCGCCCCACTGGCTAACAAACCCGTTAGTGTTGCTAACGCTGTCTGCGTTCTCCTCATCTTTAAGTGCATAAACCTCCCGCTCTGGCTTTTTTGCCCGTATGCAAGTTTTAGCACCCAATACTAGCAGACAAGTTAAGAAACGGACGCCAAAGAAGCCAATGGTTCAGAAATTGTTTCAGAAGGCGCTTGAAACTGCCCCACTAGCACAAATTCCAGCCGCAACTTAAGCCAGGTAATAAACTGGGGATTGAGCGAAATGATAGCGGTAGCTGGTTGTGGACACTTGGCCTTGTACTCTGCCATTTCAGGAGCTTTCAGAAAGGCGGGCTGGTGAACGAGCCAAAAATCAATTTCTTTTTCTTGCTCTTTGTAGAAGCGCTGCCGCTCACGCAAAACCTCATCCAGCGGTTCTTCTTCGGTCAAAAATTTAGTGCTAGCCAGCAGAAAATGGTACGTTTGCATAGTTTTCGGTAATGGAATCAAAAAGGGATCAAAAAATCGAAGCGTGAATGCGGGTGCCTTGTTCATCGTCAGTTAGGGAACTAACCTGGCGATCGCACCATTCTCCATTCAACCAAGATTGGGCACTTTGTCGCAAACCTGTTACAAATCCTCAAAACTTGCCCCACATTGCCAGCTTCATTTCACGCACAGCCCGCTCCATGCCAACCAGCGCCGCTCGGCTGACAATTGAGTGACCAATGTTCAACTCTTCCATGCCATGCAGTTGCGCGACAGGACGTACGTTCCAATACGTTAGCCCGTGTCCGGCATTGACTCGTAGCCCCAGGGCGATCGCCTGCTCACAGCCAGCCGCCAGCAGTTGCAGCTCTTTGGCGCGAGTCCCTTCATCCTTCGCGTCTGCATAACGCCCTGTATGCAGCTCAATAAACTGCGCGTGGATATCGGCGGAAGCTTCGATCTGGCCTGGGTCAGCGTCAATAAACATGCTGACCGGAATGTGTGCCGATTGCAGCGTATCCACCACCTGCGCCATGCGATCCAACTGTCCCTTGACGTTGAGGCCGCCCTCGGTGGTGACTTCTTCCCGCCGTTCGGGTACAAGAGTCACATAGTCAGGCTTGATGTCGAGGGCGATCGCGACCATTTCATCGGTAGCTGCCATCTCAAGATTCAGATGGGTTCGCACAGTTTGGCGTAACAGTCGCACATCCCGTTCTTGAATGTGACGTCGATCTTCGCGCAAGTGAGCTGTGATTCCATCAGCTCCGCCTAGCTCAGCTAGCACCGCCGCGGCGATCGGATCTGGTTCGACGGTGCGACGAGCCTGCCGAATCGTTGCAATATGGTCGATGTTGACCCCCAAAGTAAGCAATCTCAGTCTCCTAATTTTTCCTTAGCTCTGATCTTAAACGGCAGCAGGGCTAGCGATCGCATCCTCAGCAAGAACAAAGTTATTGCCCTAGCAGCACGCTTCGGATCAGGTTGATTGGTTAAAGCTAAACATTATCGGGATTTGGCAATACCAACCCCTTACCACAGACGGTTATGCTGCTTAGACGAGCGCTAGCACAGCCACTAATTATTGCCTTTGCCCATCCAGGCGTTGACAAGCTCAGGTTGATTTTTGCTAGCAAAGACCCGAACCGCGTGATACGTGACCTTTTCGCGCAGGCGGTAGACCTGTTTGACATCCATATTCAAGGCTTGCGCGATCGCCTCTTGAGTGCGCCCCTGCAAATAAAGCCGCAACCACTGCACAGCTGTTTCGTCGAGCGTCTTTTCCAAGTAGACTTCAAACCGCATTTGCACAGCATCTCGCAGCTCTTTTAGTTCTGCTTCTGCCTGTGCTTCTTGGTATTGAGACACCGCTTCGTTGTCGAGCAGGCTAAAAGCACCTTCTGAGTCGTCAGGTGCAATCTCTTCAGACACCAGGCGAATAAATTCTTCGGCGGGTACCTGGGTCATGCCGCCCCGTTGCGATCGCCGCAGATAGTTGACAAACCGATAGGTCAACAACGGCTGATTGCGAATGGGGCGCAGACAATATTCTTCCACCCCGGCCATCATCAACGCATTGCGTAAACGCGGGTTGGTCGTGCATTTAGAGATCCACGCGGTCTGTTGCTGCATGTAAGTGTCACTCCGCAGCAATTCTTGAATCACTTCTTGCAACACTTCAATAACCGATTGTTGGCGATCGCGTGAAAGCGCAATCCACGTGCGAATCTTGTTACGAATCAGATAAGGGCTGCTCAGCCGTTGAATCAGCTGCTTATAAGCCCGCTCTGGCGGTGAAGTCAAATAGCGCTCACGCAAAATGCGATAGCGATAGTCCATCGCGTCGCGGGTGACTTGCTGTAACTCAGGCGTGAGTTGGTCATAGCGAGCCAAATCCTCGCCAATCAACCATTGCGCGATCGCGTCACGCACGGCTGGGCCTTGGTTTGGTAGTTCCTGTGCCAGTCGCGATTGCCACTCTTCCGCTAATTTTTCAGCAAATCCCATTCACACCAGCCTTTCAGTAACCACCTTGCCTCTCATAGAGTGTGCCTTACTCTGCTCTCACCGGACTCACCCGCACGGGTTAAGAAGAGTTAGACAACTCATTAACTAGCATTGTACTGATAAGCTGAAGACTGGAGAGTGTCATCTCTCGTTAAGGACTTTGAAGTTTTGTAGCCTTATTCCAATCAAGCTTCAAGCATTGCAGTAGACTAAGCAGTGATCAATGTTTGGCGGTATATATAACCGTTAAAACAAGACAGCTCATCGATGCTGCATGTGTCAAGCAATCATTTGGAGCTATTCATAATATGTCGCATACGGTCAAAATCTATGACACCTGCATTGGTTGTACCCAATGCGTTCGTGCCTGTCCTACAGACGTTCTAGAGATGGTTCCCTGGGATGGTTGTAAGGCTGGTTCAATTGCTTCTTCGCCTAGAACAGAAGATTGCGTCGGTTGCAAGCGTTGTGAAACAGCGTGCCCAACTGACTTCTTAAGCATTCGTGTGTACTTAGGTGCAGAAACTACACGCAGCATGGGTCTGGCTTACTAAGCTCAACCCTAAGATAGCGCGATTAATTTCAAAGCAGCAGAAAGGCGAGTTGTAACCGCTCTAGTAGTGATTTACATCCCCAAGTCTAGAAGCTGTTTTTGACTTAGTTGCATCAGCTATCCTAAATTTGCGTAAACATATTAGAAACGGGGAAGCGATTGCTTCCCTTTTTTTATGGCTCACAGGCCAACAAACGTGCCTCAGGTATACCAATTGGTAATGCACACAATAGATTTCTACAATGAATGTCAACCGCGACTCTTTTAGCTCAATCTGCTTCAGCAATGGGATCTATAATTCTCAATAGTTGCTCTGCCCCATCAATTAAGCCATTTACAGTCTCTTGCGTAATTTGGCTTACTTTGAAACCGTGAGCAATCACATTGCGCAACGAAAGCGCATCCATCAGTAATTGATACTGAGGTCGCGAGATTATACCCTCAGTCACTAATTGTTTTACTAAATAAAGTGGATCAAGTCTTTGCAAACTCAATCCCTCATGCTCTACAACAAGCCTTAAAATTGCTTCAACAAGAGACCAAGAATAAAGAATAGCTACCTCTGGATGTTGTACCGCGAGTTGCCTCGCGACTTGTAGTCCTGTTTCTATTTCAGGTTGTTGAAGAGAGCTTTTAGCCTTTAGAAAATAGTCAGCATCTTCTGGATTAATCATTACCAACTCAAATCGCCAACCAGGATGCTGCTCCACGGATTGCGCTAGATTCTGCAAATATTGCCCGGAAGCGGAATTAAGCGAATTACGTGACTTTACTTCAATGATTACGGCTTCACCCTCTCTCTGCGCAATCAAATCAGGGCGATAATTCCTCAGAAAATCAGGTAAGTTCTCAGAGTTTGGCTGAAAAGAGATTTCGTACCCTTTAGTACGGTACTCTTCTGCCAGTTGCAGTAACCGCTCTCTTTCAAGATTTGCAGTTGGGGTTGCCATCAGACAAGTACCTCTTGGTCAGGAGCCTCAATTACAACAACATGCAAGAATTCATTTCCACGAGAAAAGCCTTCTGCTAAGGTCGAAGTCATGTTTTCTACTCTAAAGTTTCCTGACAAATTTCGTTTCCTAACAAGAACATCAGTAACCTGAGCATCATCAATATAGGCTAATCCAATTATCGCATCCTGAATTGGCTTGACAATATTGTCCACATCTACTTCAACAGAATCATAGAAATAAGTTATTTGCAGCATCACCAGCCCAGTTGCTGCTTTTTGCCCTGATGACCAATATCTTTCTGCTTCTTGCCGTACTAATGCTTTCCAGGCTCTAAGACGTTCACGCCTGCGAGCCTGTTGTGACACAGGTGGTCCATCTACTATGAACTCAAATCTTGTCAACGTGCTTTCGACCCGAAATTACAAGCGATTTTAAGCGATCGGCAGAACAACCACACGTCTAGCAAGATTAAGCAATTAAAACGAGCATGGCAGGAATCGAACCTGCGACACCCAGAACCGGAATCTGGTGCTCTATCCTCTGAGCTACATGCCCTCGCTAAGCTAGTATAGCACCCTCAAAACAATGCTGTTAAGGCAGCTATATTCTAGCAGCAATTCTCGATATGAGAATGATTCTCATAAAAACGTCCGGTTTTAACGTTTATGAATGGCTGAAACCCGCATTCTGCCGTTTATAACATTGAGTGCACAAGTCTTTAGACACTCTGGCTACAGTACAAATGTTTCA
>DVDV01000407.1 GCA_015296075.1 Leptolyngbyaceae cyanobacterium M33_DOE_097
GAGAATAATTCTCACAAAAATATTCATTTTGAACAGCTATCAATGGCTGGAATACCCATTCTGCCGTTCATAAAATTGAGCGCACAAGCCTTTAGAGGCTCTGACTTCAGTACAAATGTTTCAAAATGAGAATTGCTGGAGCGAATCAGGATTTGTGATCTACCGAGTCTGGTGACGCAGGTAGATGCTGGCTACGACTACGGTAGATCAGAATGCCCCATCAAATACAGGTCACAGGCTCTAGCTGCTCCCCGTCCCTCATTTAAGGCCCAGACAACCAGACTTTGACCCCGGCGACAGTCACCAGCGGCAAACACACCCGGAATCGCGGTTGTGTATTCGCCATGTTCGGCCTTGATGTTGCTGCGAACATCGCGATCGAGGCCGAGTGAGTCGAGCAGATACTGTTCGGGGCCGAGAAACCCCATTGCCAGCAACACCAATTGGGTTGGGTGAACCTGTTCAGTGCCAGGAATGGGTTTTGGCACGAAGGCTCCTTTCTCATTCCGTTCCCACTGGACCTTGACGGTGTGAACCGCTTTGATATGTCCGGTTTCATCCCCTTCAAATTTTGTTGCAGTGGTCAGATATTCGCGCGGATCTTGACCAAATTGAGCGGCGGCTTCTTCCTGCCCATAGTCCATTTTGTAGACTTTCGGCCATTCTGGCCAGGGATTGTCGGCAGCACGCTCCAGCGGGGGTTGGGGCATGATCTCTAATTGCACCAGGCTATTGCAACCGTGACGAATGGAAGTGCCTACACAGTCAGTGCCAGTATCGCCTCCGCCAATAATAACAACATCTTTTCCAGTGGCTGAAAGCGGTGTTTCAGTTTGATCTAACACGGCTTTGGTATTAGCGGTGAGAAAGTCCATTGCAAAGTGAATGCCTTTCAGATCGCGCCCCTCGATCGCCAAATCACGGGGTCGGGTCGCCCCAATACAGAGAACAACCGCATCAAATTCTCGCAGCAGTTGCTCAGCAGGCATGTCTTTACCAATTTCGGTATTGCAAACAAACTTGATCCCAGCCTGTTCCAATACATTCAGTCGGCGCAGTACTACCTGTTCCTTATCCAGTTTCATGTTGGGGATGCCATACATCAGCAACCCACCGGGGCGATCGGCTCGCTCAAAAACTGTTACCCAGTGGCCCGCGACATTCAACTGCTCGGCGGCGGCGAGTCCAGCCGGACCTGAACCTACTACGGCGATCTTCTTACCTGTGCGCTTCTCAGGCAAATGGGGCGTGATCCAGCCGGACTCCCAGCCTTTTTCAGCGATAGAATATTCGATGTTTTTAATCGTCACCGGGGGGTTGTGGATGCCAAGAACGCAAGAACCCTCACAGGGAGCCGGACACACCCGTCCGGTGAACTCCGGGAAATTGTTGGTTTTGTGCAGGCGATCGAGGGCTTCTTTCCAGAGGCCACGATATACCAGGTCATTCCATTCGGGGATCAGATTGTTGATCGGGCAACCGCTTGCCATGCCACTGATCACGGTTCCCGTGTGGCAAAAGGGCGTGCCGCAGTCCATACAGCGAGCACCTTGATTGCGGAGTCGTTCTTCCGGCATGGGCAAATGGAACTCATCCCAGTTTCGGATGCGCTGTGTGGGTTCCAGTTCGGAAGGAGCCTCGCGCAGAAATTCGATAAAGCCAGTTGGTTTTCCCATTGTTGTATCCCTAAGAAGTCAGCAGTGAATTAATGAGGTTGGATCAAAAGAATAAGATTAAGCCTGAGAGGTTCATTCCATCAGTCCTGTTGTTTTCACGATCGCAATTTTCAAATAACTTTATTCATTCCACATGATGTTAATTTCCTGTAATCAAATTAATCAGGACTGTTTTTGTCAACGACAGCAAATTTAATCCTGGTCGTTCCTAACGAGATCGCACTGCCAAAACCTGATTAGACTGCAATGCTTTAACGGCAGAGATAGGAACCGTGACAACGGCGATCGTTTCACCTACGGCATTGAAAACCTCTAAAATGCAACCCTGCTCACCTCCATCTGGATGAGGTACAAAGTCGATCAACACAGCTATATCTCCCGCCTTAAGTTGGTCTTCTGGTATATCACGAGTAAGGGCCACTTCTTTATATAGCTCAAGCACTTGTACGAGGCTCCTTGAAAGGTTTTAATGTGACATAGGTGGCTACAACTAATATTTTGTTATCACCTTTTTGTAGTTCATATTCAACAGGCTGAATGGAAATAGAATAGTTTTCATCGTTAGGAATCCTGGCAATAAAATCAGGTAGAGTGATTTCTTTCAAAAGCTTTTTACATCTTAAGTTACATCAAGTTTCAACGGCTGTGGACGAGAAATATATCCAATCATTGTCATGAGTTTTTCCTACTGTATAAACATCAATCTCAACTAAACCCAAACGATAAATTTTCTGCTCCGTTAAATTATGTTTAATGAAGTCGATAGTACTTGCTATTTTTTGGGAATAAACTTCTTCCCGCTCAGTTTCACTATCCTCCTGATTCCAGGGTGCATGAATCAAATAGTCATAATCCTCATCGCTGATAGGCGATAGGATCTGCAAAAATCTCATCGTTTCAAGAAGTTGTTGTACGAGTGAGCTTTCATTCGTTGAAATTTCCCAGATAAAACTTTCAAAAGGATAGGAAGGCTTATCGATTTCAGAACCATAGAAAGGTGCCATTGGAGGAAAAGCATATCCTTCAACGGCTTCTTCAAAAGCAGAAACAACTACTTGAACTTCCGATGATATAGCTTCTACATCCCTACCAGGTTGCACTGGTAGCGGATCATCCTCTTTATGTAAAATTTCAGGCAATCTTGTAGAAAATCCAATCCATTGACTCTCGTTTAACTGTCCAGTCACGATATGAATGCCATATACTCTTTGAAAAACGAGATCTCTCGTACTTAATCGAAAGACTTTTAATAAGTGAAGATAAGGTTCGACGGCTGCAACAATTTCTGAACAGATTTGCCTGCTAGCTGTAAGCCTTTCCAGGATAATTGCTCTAAATTCTTCCGCTTCCTGGCTATCAGCTTTAATCTTAGGCTCTGCTTCAGGAATTTCAGAGGATAACGGCTGGCTAAAACTTTGTTTCTGTTTTTCCTTGAATCTTTCAAGCTGCTCTGCCAACATCATTAAACTTTCAGAATAAATATCCGCATTATCAGAGCCAACTAGCTGAGTCAAATACTCAAGATCTACTTCAGAAAAACTAGGTCCTCCTTGCTGCTTTGGAACAATGGAGTTGGCAAAACCGTACAGACGATTAAATTGAATCTCCTCATTCTGCTCAAGTTCAGCGAGCTGCGTTCCAATGTCTTCAAAAATGCTGGGTGGCTCCACAACGGTTAAGTATCCTATTGAAAGTAACAGAGCCATGACTGAGAATTCGCCCCTTTCAGACACTTCCCAAATTGAAACTGTGTAGGGATACTCAGCTTCACTACTCAACACCAACCCTTCTATTGTGGTTTCAAGAAAAGCCAGTAATTGTGCGTTCGCTTCTTTCATGGATGACAAGATGACGGTTCAAACATCTCTTTAAACTGCGGCTAGTCAGTTCAATTGAGCTTTTCTCTGAAAATGGCTTCCACTTCAGCCACTAAATCTTCAAGATTAAAAAGATAGGGTTGGCGAGGGGCATGAGAATCACACGGTACTGGTTTGTTTCTGTGTTGGCATGGACTCCTCAAAACAAGTTAGAGAGTAGGGCAGGCAACGCCCACCCTACCCGAAATGGAATTAACTTCCACCAATCCGCGAAACGTCGCGGACGTTGGCTTCAAAGGCTGCAGTGAGAGCATCGTCGCCACTTAGACCAGAGGCGATCGCATCCTTTAATGCCTGCAACACTCGCTTGTAGTCACGCGGCATCACCTTAACGAATTTGGGCAGCATGGCATCCCAGTTCGCCAGCACTTTCGCGGCTTTCTGGCTACCCGTGTAGGTCGCGTGGTTCTGGATCAGTTGGTGGATTTCCGCGATTTCTTCGGGGTCTTCCAGTGGTTCTAGATCGGACATTTGGGTATTGCAGCGAGTCGCAAAGTCCCCGGCCTCATCCAGAATGTAAGCCACACCGCCGCTCATACCTGCCGCAAAGTTACGTCCCGTAGAACCCAGGACAATCACCTTACCGCCCGTCATGTACTCGCAGCCATGATCGCCCACTGCTTCTACCACGGCCCGTACACCTGAGTTACGGACGCAGAACCGCTCGCCTGCCATGCCGCTGATGTAAGCTTCTCCACCCGTGGCACCGTATAAGGCGACATTTCCGGCGATGATGTTTTCCTCCGCAACAAAGGAAGAGCCTTTGGGCGGGTAAACAATAATCTTGCCGCCGCTCAAGCCTTTACCCAGGTAGTCGTTGACGTCGCCTTCCAGTTCCAGGGTGACGCCTTTTGGCACAAACGCCCCAAAACTCTGACCTGCACTGCCCTGGAAGTGAAGCTGCACCGTATCTTCCGGTAGCCCCTCCCAATGGCGCTTGGTGATCTCGTTGCCGAGAATCGTGCCAACCACCCGATTGACGTTTTTGATGGGGAGGGTCGCTGAAACCTTCTCACCCCGATCGATCGCGGGTTTGCAGAGATCCAACAGCACCGTTATATCGAGGGATTTTTCCAGACCGTGATCCTGGGGAATTTGACAGTAACGACCGACCTCAGCAGACACTTCTGGCTGATAGAGAATCTTGGACAAGTCAATGCCCTTCGCCTTCCAGTGATCCACCGCCTGCTTCGCTTCCAGCACATCGGTGCGTCCCACCATTTCATTTAGAGATCGGAAGCCCAGTTGCGCCATCAATTCCCGCACTTCCTGAGCCACAAAGGTCATGAAGTTGACCGCGTGTTCCGGTTCGCCCACAAAATCCTGACGCAGGCGCGGATCCTGAGTGGCAATCCCGGCGGGACAGGTGTTGAGATGACAGACCCGCATCATGATGCAGCCTAACGTCACTAAGGGAGCTGTCGAGAAGCCAAACTCTTCAGCCCCCAGCAGCGCAGCAACGACCACATCCCGTCCGGTTTTGAGCTGACCATCCGTTTCAACTGCAATCCGCGATCGCAAGTTGTTTAGCACTAGCGTCTGATGCGTTTCGGCCAGTCCTAACTCCCAGGGCAGACCCGCGTGTTTAATCGAAGTCTGGGGCGAGGCTCCTGTACCGCCATCAAAGCCAGAAATCAGCACCACATCGGCGTGAGCTTTGGCGACACCAGCGGCGATCGTGCCGACCCCCACTTCTGACACCAGTTTGACGCTAATCCGGGCTTCCCGGTTGGCATTCTTCAGGTCGTGGATCAATTCCGCCAAATCCTCAATCGAGTAGATGTCGTGGTGCGGCGGCGGCGAGATTAAACCCACACCAGGCGTCGAGTGGCGCACCTTGGCGACCCAGGGGTAGACCTTCTTGCCAGGGAGTTGACCCCCTTCACCCGGTTTTGCACCCTGCGCCATCTTGATCTGAATTTCTCGCGCCTGAGAGAGATACAGGCTGGTGACGCCAAACCGTCCAGAGGCTACCTGTTTGATCGCGCTGTTCTTAGAGTCACCTTGGTCGTTCGTCCAGGTATAACGATCTGGGTCTTCGCCCCCCTCGCCCGTATTGGATTTGCCACCAATCCGATTCATGGCGATCGCCAGCGTTTCGTGGGCTTCCTTGGAGATCGAGCCGTAACTCATCGCCCCAGTTTTGAAGCGTTTCATAATCGCCTCGATCGGCTCCACTTCTTCCAGGGGAATCGGCTCACGCGGTTTAAAGTCGAGTAGTCCTCGCAGCGTAAAGTGCTTCTGGCTTTGCTCATTCACCAGGCGAGCGTAGGTTTTGTACAGGTCGTAGCTACCTGTGCGAACCGCTTTTTGCAGCGAATGAATCGTTTCAGGACTGAACAGGTGAGCTTCCCCGTCCTTCCGCCACTGGTATTCGCCACCCACATCCAGGGTGTGACCATTGACAGCGCGATCGGGAAAGGCGTGACTGTGCCGCAAAATTGCTTCCTGAGCAATCACCGCTAGATCAGCCCCTTCAATCCGGGAAGCTGTCCAGCTAAAGTACTTGTCGATCACCGAGTGATCTAGCCCAATCGCCTCAAAGATTTGGGCACCGCGATAACTTTGAATCGTCGAAATCCCGATCTTAGAGGCAACCTTAATTACACCCTTAGTCGCAGCTTTGATGTAGTTCTTACACGCCGTTTTGTAATCAACACCGACCAGCAGCCCCTGCTGGATCATGTCCTCAATCGTTTCGTAGGCCATATAGGGATTGATCGCACCACAACCGTAACCAATTAAAGTGGCGTAGTGGTGAACTTCTCGCGGTTCGCCTGACTCCAGCACGAGGCCAACACGAGTACGACTGCCATTGCGAATCAGGTGATGATGCAGACCCGAAACCGCCAGCAGAGCAGGAATCGGAGCATTCTCTTTGCTGATGTCGCGATCGCTCAAGATCAAAATACTCACACCGGCGGCGATCGCTTCATCGGCTTTGGCACAGAGTGTCGCGATCGCGGCTTCCAACCCTTGTACCCCTTCCTTCGGATTGAACAGGATCGGCAGCGTGGAAGACTTGAAATCGGCCTGATTGATAAACTTTAGTTTGGCCAGTTCGGCATTCGTCAGAATCGGTGTTTTGAGTTTGATCAGGTGGCAGCTTTCGGGTTCTGGCTTCAGCAGGTTCCGTTCTGCACCAATCGTCGTTTCGGCAGACGTAATGATCTCTTCGCGAATTGAGTCAATCGGCGGATTTGTCACCTGGGCAAACAACTGCTGAAAGTAGTCGTACAGAAGTTTCGGGCGATCGGAGAGAACTGCTAACGGCGTATCCGACCCCATTGAGCCAACCGCCTCCACTCCATCACGCGCCATTGGACTCAGCAGCATCCGCACCTCTTCAAAGGTGTAGCCAAAGGCAAGTTGCCGCTGAATCGTCGTGATCAGTTCGGGATTGGGGTTGAGTTCAATTTGGGGATCAGGGTCTTTTAATTGCGTCAGATCCACCAGATGTTGATTCAGCCATTCCCGATAGGGCTGGGCTTTGACAATCTCATTTTTGATTTCTTCGTCCGCAATAATCCGTCCCTGTTGCATATCCACCAGGAACATCCGACCGGGTTGTAACCGTCCCTTCAGGGCGACCTGATCAGGGGGGATAGGCAACACACCTGCTTCCGATGCCATGATCACTCGATCATCCTTCGTCACGTAGTAGCGCGAGGGCCGCAGACCGTTGCGATCCAGCACTGCGCCCATCATCGTGCCATCCGTAAAGGCGATCGATGCAGGCCCATCCCACGGCTCCATCAGGCAGGAATGGTATTCGTAGAAC
Source organism: Leptolyngbyaceae cyanobacterium M33_DOE_097 (assembly GCA_015296075.1). Lineage (GTDB taxonomy): Bacteria > Cyanobacteriota > Cyanobacteriia > Leptolyngbyales > Leptolyngbyaceae > DSRU01. The sequence continues at coordinate 7,335 of DVDV01000407.1, forward strand.
GCTTTTTTCTCGTCGCTCATCGACTCATGCGCTGTCCACGGTTCCGGGATCATCATCATCACGGCATGGGGCAGCGATCGCCCAGCCAGATTCAACAACTCCAGAGCGTTATCAAAAATTAGGGAATCGCTACCGTCGATATTAATGATGGGGCGCACCTTGTTGATATCGTCGCCAAACAGCTCAGACTCAAACAGCGATTGACGGGCGTGCATCCAGTTAATGTTGCCGCGCAGCGTATTGATCTCACCGTTGTGAGCAATGTAGCGGTAGGGGTGCGATCGCTCCCAACTGGGGAAGGTGTTGGTGCTGAAGCGAGAATGCACCAGTCCCAGTGCGCTTTCTAAATCCGGGTCTTGCAAATCGGGATAGTACTTGCCGACCTGCTCCGGCATCAACATGCCTTTGTAGACAATCGTGCGGGCCGATAGGCTAGAGGGATACCAGTAGGGGTTGCCCCGCGCTTTCCGAATGGCCCCGTGCGATCGCTTGCGAATGATGTAGAGTTTCCGCTCAAAGGCCAGGTCATCGGTTAAATCTGCCGGACGCTGAACAAACACCTGCTGCATAAACGGCTCACTCGCTTTAGCCGTCTCACCCAAGGATGAATTATCAGTCGGAACATCGCGCCAGCCCAGCACCTGGACTCCTTCTTCAGCAGCAATCTGCTCAAAAATGCGACGGCTTTGCTCGCGAATCGCCTGGTCGGGCGAGGCATAAATCATTCCCACACCGTACTGTCCGGCTTCAGGCAACTCAAACAGATTGGCGGTGACTTTCTTCAGAAATTTATCGGGCACCTGCATCAAGATGCCTGCCCCGTCTCCGGTATTCTTCTCGGCACCACACGCGCCCCGGTGATCGAGATTGAGCAGAATCGTCAATGCATCCTCAACGATCGCGTGGGACTTTTCTCCTTTCATGTGGACAATAAAGCCGACACCGCAGGCATCGTGTTCAAATTGCGGATCGTATAAACCCTGTTTTGTTGGCATTGGATAATTATTCATTGGAGGTCTGAAACCGGCAAACTAAGGTGTCATTTGCGAAGATGAAAAGCCGTTTGTTAAACGCTCGACTGATCGATTGGGGTCTTGCAAAACTTAACCCTGCAACGCCCATCTCCCCATTGTCACGAGGCTCATTCTAACTAGTCTGAATTCTCTTATAAGAAATCTGCTCGGCGTCTGGTCTTAAGGAAATTGTCAGATCTCCACCTCTAAATTCCCAATCTGCTTCAGGAAAGCAATCTAATAGCTTCAGCTGGTTTCAACCTTCTAATTGATGTCTGAATACCCTGACATTTTCGGGATAATCTCCATTTTTAGCTGCGAATTAGTTCATCTTTATTGATGAATCGATACATTTTGAAATCCATCTTGAAATTCATGCGAAAATCCCCGACTTCTTCATGGAAGCCGGGGCGGAGACTTATCTTTAACCTGAACTTGAAGTGAAGCTCAGGCGTTACGGAGGTTAATAGCTATCGTCTTTGTCGCCAATGGTTTGCATGGCTAACCAGTTGTTGACTGAATTTAAGCGATCGGCGATCGCCTGCCGCCACCTCAAACTCACTCTTGTGTCAGCCAAAATTTCATTGGCTAATTGCCGATAGAAAGCACTTTTAACCACATCAACTTGCTCAAGCTGGGCAAGGTTTTCGTAGGCAACTTGAGGCGAAAGTGACATAATCTTTCCTTCCTAAAAAGTAAACTTAAACCTTACAAACAACTCACTTCCCAGGTGAAACAAATTGGAAATGAATGGATTGAGTGAAACAGGAACCGCTGATTTTGAGGATTGATACCAATTGGTTTGAGGGATGACTGGGAAAACCCCATCACCTTCCCAGAGTCAAGCGGGGCGCAGTAGAGTTACAGCCAAGAACCTCAAAGAGAACAGGTATTAATAGCTAGAAAACCAGAATTATAAGTTCTAGCTCTGCCTTCACTCTAGCGATCGATCAGGCAATTGGCGCTTGAGCGACGTACTTTGTGTCGGTTCTTAACAGGAGTTAAAACGCAGATAAGAATGTTTGCATTCTCGAAAGTCCTCTGTTGCTGCTCACTCCACTCGTGAACCAGCCAATGAGTAGCTTTCAGGAAACACCATTGAACTGGTTTCCCAAGCTCTTGTGGTTGCAGTGTGAATTAAGTACGCAAATTAGAACGATGTCGAGTCTCCTGGGCATCACGCTCAGATGGTGATGGCGTAGAGGCGTTCAACTTCGGCTGATTCGCTGCCACATCTTTCACCAACCCAACAATTCGCGTTAATCCGCTGCTTTTGCTTAGATACGCATCTGCATTAGGACAGATTTGTTGGGCGACGGCTAAACTATCTTTTGTGAAATAAGACGAAATCAGTACTAAGAATGGCGGATTTTTTACACGCTCCTTCACTTGAGTAATGACCTGACTTCCATCTAACTCACGTTTAAATAGGCGAGTTGGCATAGAAAAATCAATTAATGCCAGGTCGAACTGCCACGCCACGTTCAAGAACTCATAGGCGTCAGTAAAGGTTGACACATTAAAACTGTGGTGCTGCAAAACCGCTTTGAGCGTGTAGCACCAGGTTTCATTATCATCGACGATCGCAATTCGATACACTACTCTTACCAGATAATTTTGTTAAACAGCTTTATAATCTACTTGCATACTAAATTCATGCGCCGCAGATTTGCATCCACCGTAAGAGTAGAGTCTCAAAGCAATAAATTTACTTTTGTGTTTATCCGCTCACGAAAAAAAGACCTGTAGATGATCCATTCAATCGGTTGCTGCATTGAGTACAGCGCTGATTCAAATCTGATTGAATGAATCATTATTGTTCATTAAGTTACATTTTGTTTGACAAGCTTTGCTCCAAGATTACAAGGAGAAAGAAGCAAAGCTTGTTTTTCGGTATTTCACCCATCTGCAACTAATCTTGGCAGGGTATGTCTTTAAAACCCTGCTTGAGTTGTAAAAAAGTGGTTTACGGCAACCCTTTCACAATACTTTTCGCTTATCACAAATCATCTAGAACCACTCTCGCATCGCTAGATCAGCAATCAAGTGTTGTTTCTGTTTCCCAGGGGGTAATTTGGGTGCTGAATTCATGCCATTCCTGCTGCTTAAGTTTGAGGTAAGAGTGAACAAAAGCTTGCCCCATCGCATTGGCAAAGATTGTGTTTGTTTCAAGTTGGCGGAGTGCGTCTAGCAAATTTGTCGGCAGATACTTGACTTTTTCGGATGATAAAGGGTCAGTGTACATGTTGTTGTCATAGCGTGGTCCTGGGTCGCGTTTTTGGTTGATCCCATCTAGCCCTGCAGAAATTAGGGCAGCTGGCAACAGATAAGGATTTGCGGCTCCGTCAGCAAGGCGCAACTCAAACCGTCCGGCGTCGGGAATGCGAATTGCATGGGTACGGTTGTTGCCAGCATAACTAGCGGTGTTGGGCGACCATGTTGCACCTGAATTGGTGACAGGCGCATTGAGCCGCTTATAGGAGTTGATCGTAGGGTTGGTAAAGGCACACAACGCCTCTGCCGAATGCAAGACCCCACCAATAAACTGGTAGCCGAGGTTGGATAATCCCAATTCCCCGTGGGGGTCGTGGAAGAGATTAGCGTTGCCAACCGCATCCCAAACAGAGATATGGGTGTGGCAGCCGTTACCCGTTAAATGAGGGAAAGGCTTGGGCATAAAGGTCGCACGCAGCCTATGCTTTTCAGCGATCGCCTTGACCATGTACTTAAAAAAGGCATGGCGATCGGCGGTAACGAGGGCATCGTCATACATCCAGTTCATCTCAAACTGACCATTCGCATCTTCGTGGTCGTTTTGATAGGAACCCCACCCCAACGCCAACATGCCATCACAAATCTCGGAAATCACGTCAAACTGGCGCATCAGGCTTTGCTGGTCGTAGCACGGCTTGCTCTGGCGATCGCGCGGATCCGAAATGTGATCCCCATCTGGTGTTAGCAAAAAGTATTCGCACTCCACCCCCGTTCGGATGCTATAACCCAACTCTTTTGCCTGGTTCAAAACGCGCTTTAACACGAGCCGGGGTGTTTGCTCGACGGGTTGCCCATCCATCGTGTAGAGATCGGCAGGCATCCAGGCGACATCGGGTTGCCAGGGCAACTGAAACAGGCGATCGGCATCCGGGATTGCCAGCACATCCGGATCTGCCGGAGTCATATCCAACCAGGCGGCAAATCCAGCGAATCCGGCCCCACTTTCGGCCATAACATCGATCGCCGCTGCCGGAACCAGTTTGGATCGCTGTGTACCGAACAGATCGGTAAAAGAAATCAAGAAATAGCGGATGCCTTTTTCACGGGCGATGGTGGAAAGGGGAGTGGTCATGGGCGGCTAGATGATAAGGGGAAGATTCAAGAGTGGGTGAGGAAAAGGGCGATCGCGTTAATCAAGCACTCAGCAAATCGAGAATCGCCTTGCGGATAAAGCTTTGGTCAGTCGGGTTGTCGTAGGGGTTGCCAGCCCGATGCCCCCAAATTGAGGGAATTGGCAGGTAGGTCGCATCGGGGATCGCTTCGGCTTCGGCGGCGCAGTCTTCCGGTGTGAAATAGAGATCGGTGGTGGCAGGCATAACCAGGGTTTTGGCTTGAATAGAGGCTAATGCCTTTTGATAGTCACCGTTGTAGGTAAGATTGTTGCTCACATCGCAACGCAGCCAGGTGTCAATCATTGCCAGCAGATTGTGGGGATCACGTTTGCGGTAATTTACCTCCCAAAAGCGCAGCAAGTAATCCTCTAAAGAGGTGTAGCCAAACCGGGTATACATGCCCTCGCGGTAGAATGCTTGCGACGCAGCCCAACTGGCATAGATCCGAGCAAAAGCGCGAAAACCGCGATCAGGCACTCCGTCAAACCGGGTTCCTGTCCAACTGGGGTCAGCCGTTAGTGCAGCTCGCAAACTTTCCAAGAAGACTTTGTTGTGATCGGTGGTTTTGGCAGTGCCGCACAGGGCTGCAATTCGTTCGACGCGATCGCCATACAATGCGCCCCAGTGATAAGCCTGCTGTGCCCCCATTGACCATCCATAGACCAAGGCTAATCGTTCAATCCCAAATACCTCAGTGATCAGCCTTGCTTGAGCCTGGACATTATCCAGTTGAGTAAACCAGAAGCCCTGCTCTGCTAGTTGGCACTCCGGGCAATTGCTGGGCGAGCTAGACAGGCCATTCCCAAACATATTGGGGATGATGATAAACCAACGGGTCGGGTCAAGCACGCCATCTGGTTGAATCAGCCACTCAATATCCGTGTGTTGCGCCCCATAGGAAGTTGGGTAGAGGATGACGTTCTTGCGATCGCTCGCCAGTTCACCATAAGTCTGATAAACCAACTGCGCCTGGGGTAAAACGGCACCACATTGCAGGGAAAAGTTCTCCAATGGGAAATAGCAAGGAGAACGGGTCATGAGGTAACGTTTCCGAAGTTCGCAATAATGGAGCGGTTGACACTGATGTAACCGGGATCCACATGGGTAAAGTGGGACGCTAGCTTTGCATGGGCAGTTGGCAGCGCATGAAAGGGAATTGATGCACAAAAGTGATGCTCAGCATGGAAAGGCATATTCCACATCAAATAGCGCAGCGGAAAAAGCGTCAACGTGGTGCGAGTGTTGCTGAGTGGATTGTTGTCGTAGCTGCAACCCGTATGCTCTGACAGCAGAATGGCTCGCAAAATCGGCTGACCGACTGCCAGCGGCAACAGCCAGTAGATCAGAAACCAGGGTTGCTGAAAGGCGATAGAAATCGCGATCGCCATGCCATACACGAATAACTGTAAACGCACAGACCGAATCACTTCTGCCCGACTCGTTTCAGGAATAAAGGGATAACTGAGATCTTGCAGCATTCTCAATAAGCCGATTCTAAGCGAGGTTTGAGGTCAATATCGAACCCAAAATGAGCCGCAATATCAGCGTGAGATTGGATGCGTTTGAGTAACTGAAACCAGATAATCGAAGGGAACAA
>DVDV01000189.1 GCA_015296075.1 Leptolyngbyaceae cyanobacterium M33_DOE_097
AAACATTTGTACTGAAGTCAGAGCCTCTAAAGGCTTGTGCGCTCAATTTTATGAACGGCAGAATGGGTATTCCAGCCATTGATAGCTGTTCAAAATGAATATTTTTGTGAGAATTATTCTCATACTGAGAATTGCTGGTTGCTATTTGGCTTCCAGGGTCATCACCATGGTGTTTTTGCCGCTCAACTCAATAGTCTGGGCGGCTTTGTCACTTGAGGTTGCCATTTGCAGGTCTTGCTTGAGTGTGACTTGCGATCGCGTGGGCACAATTTCTGCCAGACTCAACTCAACTTTGCCGCTCCCCTTTGCCGTGAGTGACTTAATTTGGGTGACAACGTTGGTGGGCATACCTGAGAGTTTGACCTGTTGGGGTGGAGCTGTTTGCTCAATTTGAACATTCATCACAACCCGATCTCCGACGCGCTCAATCAGCTCACAGGTGGCAACTTGCGTGATGTTGATGCCGTTAAAGCTGATGGCGTTTGTGACCTTCCATGTGGCACCAGGGGCGATCGCTTCAGTGGGAAAAATCGTGCCAAAGTTCTGGACATTCTGGAACATCTGCTCCATCGATTGTTTGACACTGGGCGTTACCCCTTCGGGAAACATCATGCGTCCTGATTTCATCGCCCCAACCGGAGTCATGACAAATTCGCCTTGAATGCCGACCATTTTTTCTAGCTCGGCTTGAATCTGTTTAGTCACGGCTTCAGGAGTTGTGGACTTTGGCAAAACCTTGGCCTCGGTATAGCGAAACCGCATTTGCATGTCGCCATTTGGCTCAACTTTGGTTAAAGCTTGATCCCAGCTAATGGCAGCGGCTGGCGTTGCGACTTTAGGAAACGCTTGCCCCCCAATCGCCATTTCTTGATCCATTTCAAGGGTCATCACAGCCGTTTGCTGAAAGTTCGCGGGAATGCGGTAGCGCAGCGGCTGGCGATCGCCCACTCCGGGTGTGAGCAACTGCACTTTAGCAGACTTCATTTGAATATCGGTCATCGCTGCCGGGGCAGTTTGTTGGGCCACCAGGGGAGCGGGCAAGCTACTAAGACTGATGGAGGTGCCGAGCAGCAGCGAGCGAATTAAAGACAGTGGTTTCATACGGCGAATTAGGCAGTCGCGATCGTGATTTAGTAAATGACTCAAATCTGTGGGAGACCAAAAGTTAGCAAGGCGCACTCTCCGCCAAAAGTTTCTCCTCTGCACCCCATCCTAACCAATTCACCAGAGGCAAGCCTGGTCAGGATCATCAAGTTTAAGTGAAGGGGGTTGTTCTAGATTCAGGTCGAGCGCGAGGACGAAGGGAGCATTGGTGGCGCTTTGGCATCAGTGGAGAGGTTGTCTCACCTACCGTCACTAAAAACCAAATCCTCGAATTTTAGCGTTGTTGATCGGATGTATGAATTTCGTCAGGGCGTTTTGCAAAACGCCCGTAGCGTGGGGATGCTGATCCAAAAATTATATCTACACTCAGCAATGCCCGAATTTTTGAGCAACCCGAAGACTGACGTGTTGCACGAAATAGGGGATCCTACTCGACTTCTTTTGGGTCATAGTGGTTGTCGGTCAAAGCCCCTCGATCTGCAGCGATCGGTAGCGAAGCGACTTGCCCAGCCTCGATATAGGTATTACCCGACTTGATCTGGCGCATCAGGCTGGCCATCTCTAAGGCGCTCATGCCGTAGTTCCAACCTAAATTACTCTTAATTCCCGCTCGTTCGACCGCTTGCTGCAACGTGTCAGTGGTCAAGATGCCAAAAATTACGGGCACCCCAGTTTGAAACCCTGCGGCCGCAATCCCTTTAGAAACTTCAGCCGCAACATAGTCAAAGTGAGGCGTTTGTCCCCGAATCACCGCCCCTAGACAAACCACTGCATCATAACGTCCGGTCAATGCGAGTTGGCGTGCGACTAGCGGGACTTCAAAACTACCCGGCACCCAGGCGTAGTCAACCTGTTCGCCTTGGGGGTCAATATTGACTCCATGCCGTTTAAGACAGTCCTGGCAACCCTCTAGCAGCTTACCTGTAACAAGATCATTAAACCGTCCAATGACGATCGCGAACCGCATCTGGTTCGTTTGTATAAAGTTACCCTCAAAAACTGCCATAGCGACTCCGCATTGGTGATTGACACAACGTAGGTTGACATAAATAGCCCCATCAGAAGACTAAGCTTTATGCCGATCTGATGGGGTTTAAGCAAACTTTTTAAATTGCGTGTTCTTATGTCAAACCGATGGTTTAAACAACAAACGAATTTAATACACCCACTAAAATCACCAAACCAGCCCACACGCCAGAGCCTAGCAGAATGAGGCGCTTGGTTTGATCCCAGTTTTGAGGTGAAGCCATGCCCACAGGTACGGCAACAATCATGACAAACGACAGAATGACTAAAGCAGCTAAGGCCAGCTGAAACAAGATCGTCATCGGCGGTTCTCCCTAAATGGCAATAAAATTGTGCAAGGCTTATGCAAGCAGAGGCTCAGGTTTACCCTAGTTAGTACGCTATCAAAAAATGGCAACGCTTCGGTAGTAGTTTGCATTCGAAGCTGTAAAAAGAAGATAACCTCTTGCTGCGCTACGCTCAATCTCTTGCTTGCATGGATCTTATTCTCTGCCATACTACTGCTGATTTTGATACCCTCGGCGCTGCCGTTGGGTTGACGTTTTTGCATCCGGGGTCGCGCATCGTGCTGGCCGGGGGGGCGCATCCCGCCGTGCGAGATTTTTTAGCTTTACACCGAGATGAGTATCCTTTACTGGAGCGCCGCTCGGTCAATGCTGAGCAGTTACAACACATTTTTGTGGTCGATACCTGTCGGCGCGATCGCCTGGGTAAAACAGCCGAATGGCTTGATCTGTCCCACGTTGAAGTCAGTCTCTATGACCACCACCCTGATGCAATCTGTGACGTTCCAGCTAAGCGATCGCGGGTGGAATCGGTTGGGTCAACCACGACCCTGATTGTGGAGGAAATGCAGTCCGCAGAGATTACGCCCAACCCGATGGCGGCAACGGTGATGGCACTTGGCATCCATGTTGATACCGGGTCTTTAACTTATGGCCACACGACGGTGCGCGATGCACGAGCCTTGGCCTGGCTAATGGAGCAGGGGGCTAACCTCCGCGCGATCGCAGAGTATGTGGATCCCGGTTTGTCATCTGATTTGCAAGACGTTCTCTCGATGGCGCTTGATGAGCTACAAACCGAAACCGTCCAGGGTTTTGCGATCGGTTCTGTTTTGTTGCGTCTATCGGGTTTTACGCCTGGTTTGTCGAGTGTGGTTGGGCGCTTAATGGAAGTGACCGAGCTAGACGCGCTGCTATTTGCTGCGGCCTACTGCCGAGAAAATGACTGTGAAATCGAAACTGCTCCCGAAAGCATGTTGACGGTGATTGGGCGATCGCGAATTGATGGCACTGACCTCAACACCTTGTTTGCAGGTTTGGGTGGAGGGGGTCACCCGCGTGCAGCCGCAGTGAACTTGCGAGATGTGGAGCCAGCTTTGACGCTCGCCATGCTGGTCAAACAATTTAAAGATCAAATCCCGCAACCGCCGATCGCGCGTGAGCTAATGTCGTCTCCAGTGCGCACGATTCGCCCTAATACTACGATTGGCGAAGCTCAGCGCATTCTTTTGCGGTATGGTCACTCAGGTCTATCAGTGGTAGATGCTAGTGATCAACTGGTGGGCATCATTTCTCGGCGCGATTTAGACATTGCGCTCCATCATGGCTTTAGTCATGCTCCTGTACGGGGATATATGACGACCAACGTAAAGACGATCACGCCTACAACGCCCTTGCCTGAAATTGAGTCCCTGATGGTAACTTATGACATTGGGCGGCTGCCTGTTCTGGCGAATGGGCAGTTGGTGGGTATCGTCACGCGCACGGATGTTTTACGTCAGCTTCACCGCCAGAGTCTTCAGCGCAACGGGCACCACGCTTTTCTAGGCGCTGCCTGGGAAGGTTCTTCTTGTCCATTAACGCTACCATTGTTTGATAATCAGCCGCAGGCGTTGTTAGAGCAGCTTTATCAGGCGATTGTACCGGAGTTAGCCCAGCTTTTGCGCGAAGCTGCCACAGCTGCAGGCGATCGCGGTTGGCACCTCTATTTGGTTGGGGGCGGTGTGCGCGATTTGCTGCTGAGCTTGATGAATGGCAACTCCCACACTTACGAGAAGTTGCTGTTGCAAGATATTGACCTGGTTGTAGATGGTTTCCATACAGCAGCAGAGGTGGGTGCCGGGGTTGAACTGGCGCGATCGCTGCAGCAGCACTATTCCCAGGTGCGGTTAGAGATTCACGGCAAGTTTCAAACGGCGGCTCTGCTGTGGCACCATGACCCCGTTTTTCAGTCATTGTGGATTGATATTGCCACGGCTCGCACTGAGTTTTATCCCTACCCAGCCGCCAATCCAGAGGTTGAGGCTAGCTCGATTCAGCAGGACCTTTATCGGCGTGATTTCACGATCAATGCGATGGCCTTGCGACTGACGGAGCCACGCGCAGGTGACTTGTTGGACTATTTTGGTGGCTTATTAGACTTGCAAGCCAAACAGGTGCGCGTTCTCCACACCAACAGCTTTATTGAAGACCCGACCCGTATCTTTCGGGCGGTGCGATTTGCGGTGAGGCTGGGCTTTGCCTTGGAACCCCAAACAGAAAGCTCGATTCGCCACGCGATCGCCAGTGGAATTTACCATCAAGTCCAGGCTCAGAGAGAAGTTGCCCCGGCTTTACAGACCCGATTAAGGGCTGAGCTGCAACTGATCCTTGAATCTCCCTACTGGTATGAGGCTCTGCAAAAACTGGGTGAGTTGGGCGCTTTTCGCTGTATCCATTCTCAGTTAGAGCCGACTCAAGCCCTATGGCGACGGTTAAGACTGACACAGCGATTTTTGCAAACAAAAGGTTCGCTGCAACAACTTGAATTTAGCAATACACCGACCTGGTTGTTGCTACTTGAAGTGATTTTGGCACAACTCCCGGCTAGCGAAGGAGCCAAGGTTGGCACAAACTTGCAACTACCCCATACCAGCATTCAACGATTAGCTATGCGCGAAACAGCCCAGATACAGGTGTTTGAGAACTTGCCAAAGTGCGATCGCCCCAGCCAAATCGTGCATGTGCTGCGGGGGTATGACCCGATTTTGCTGGTGTGGCTCATGTTGGATTTGCCACGACCGTTGCGACGGCTTGTATGGCGTTACTTAACGGAGTGGTCACAGGTTCAAGCTCCGCTGGATGGAAATGACCTGAAATTGATGGGTTACAAGCCGGGTCCCAAATTTCGCGACATGCTTGAACGGTTAATGGCTGCAACGTTAGACCAGGAAATTACGGATCGTAAAAGCGCTGAAGTGTTTTTACAGCAACATTTTTCTCCTTAAGCCTCCTTAAAAATACGGGTGACTTATTCTTGCGGAACGTTAGTTTGTCAGATATTGATGAGTTTTTTTTAATTAAAAAATATCACTTCACTGGATCTTTAAACAGCGCCAAAAGTTATACTCGCAGGGCTTTTTAAGATTCTTTTGCTGAAATTTGCTCGGTTTGGTTCCCTAAAGTGACTACTATCTTTAGGAAAAATTCTTATGATGATTGTGTGATTTTTCTGACCTTGCTTGTATAGGGTGCAACATACGAATCACAAGTGAACTTTTCAGTGTGATTTGCCGTCCAAACTGTTAAGCACTGTTGTATCTCCCTGATTTATCCATGCTTCCTTTATCCTGCAAAACTTTTGTCTGCGGTGCTCTTGCGACTTTTACAACAGGTATTCTTGTTGGTGCTCCTTCCCTGGCTCAAGCCGCCGCACTGCGCTTAGGTGATATTACTTTTAGTGAAATTGCTGGTGATTACAGAATCACGGGCGGTTTTCGGCAAGATGGTTATTATTTTATTCAACAAGAGGTATACGGGCCGAATGTTGACTTGGTGATGGCGATCGATGGATTTCCAAGACTCTACGATCGCGGTTACCTGGGGATTCAAATTCAGTCTATTGTGACAAACCTGACGAATACTCCCTGGATCTTTTTTGACCATGAACTGCAACAAGTATTAGGTAGACCCAGCCCTGAAGCAGATGGATTGTCGTTTGCCCAAGGCATCCGATCTGTCCGTCCGTTTGTTTCAAACATATATGCACGAGCCGATGAAGTAACTGATGTGCGTGACTTCATTAACTACTCTCAGGGTGTACTCAATCCAGGGGGATCGGCGATTTTTCGATATGCCATTACAGATACAACGCCTGTTAACCGCTTTTATTTGTTACAAAGACCGAATTTTGCGCCTGGTGGCATAGGGTTTGTTCCGGTTGCTCCGATTACGCCACCGCCACCGCCACCGCCACCGCCACCACCCGTTGTTGTGCAGCCACCGCCACCGCCACCGCCACCGCCGCCAGTTGTTGTGCAACCACCGCCTCCGGTTGTGGTCGCGCCATCACCTGAACCTTCGCCACCGGCAACTCCCCCAGTTGTAGTGGCACCTTCACCTGAACCGAGTCCGCCACCAGTCCAAGATCCATCCATTACACCAGGTGGGTCAACGGCTGTACCAGAGCCATCGACCCTGCTGGGAATCGGGTTGACAGCTGTTGTCGGTGGCTGGTTGCGCCGACGTGGTTAGTCTGCTGTTGGCGCAAACTTGAGAAGGGCGCTCTAAAACCTGGGCGATCGCGGGATTTCGCACACTGATCTTCCGGAGATCGCCCGCAAAGGTTAGCATAATCAGAATGGTTGTCTGGGGTATGGCATGGAATTAACAACAGGCACAGCTTTGCAAGGTGGTAAATATCTTGTCAAAGAGGTTCTGGGGCAAGGTTTAAGCAAGACGCTCAAGGTTGTGCAAAGTCCCCTAAACCGGGCAATGGTGCTGAAGACAATTAACCCGCATCAGCGGGTGCCGATTGATGTGGTGCATTTGCGTCAAGCCTTGATCGAAGAAGCCCATCAGCTCGCCCGTTGCCAGCATCCAGGGTTTGTCAGTCCGCTCGATTTATTTGAAGAGAACGGCTTGCCTTTTGTCGTGATGGATTACGTGCAAGGCGCTTCACTGGCGCACGTCGTCAACATGCAAGGCATTCTGTCAGAACAGCAGGCGCTTCAGCATATTCGCCAAATTGGTTCAGCGCTCAGTGCTTTGCACCGCCAGGGCTTAGTTCATCAAGATGTGAAGCCGCAAAACTTGATTCGCCCAACTGGGGCTGATTTTGTTGTTTTAGTAGATTACGGTTTTGCCCAGCGCAGTATGCTGAGGGCTTTAGATGCAGCGGGTGCCTTGCCTCTGCGCGAGTTTGCTGCCCCCGAATTGGTGCGATCTCACAACAACAATTCGAATGGCAGCGATCGCCTCACGCCTGCATCGGATATTTATGCCCTGGCTGCCAGTCTCTATTTTCTTGTAACCGGACAAAAGCCAACAACCGCGCTCCTGAGAAACTATTCGCCACTGGTTTCACCGCGTCAGTTGCAACCCGATCTAAGTGCTGGACTAGAAAAAGCAATTTTGGCAGGAATGGCGTTGGAGATTGGCGATCGCCCCCAAACGGTTGCAGCCTGGTTCTCGCTTCTACCTGCCGAGCATCATCCGATGCCAGTTGGCTCTGAGTTGCCGTCCTTGCCTGCTCCCGTTGCGGCTGCGTCGGTGACTTTTCCACCGCAACCAGCGCTGCCGAGTAACCCAAACCTTAGTCCAACCAATGGCATTGTACCTGCACCAATTTCGCAAAATGGCACGCAAAAAACTTCTCCACCCCGCACTGCAACCCAGGTCTTAACACCGAAGACTGCTTCTGCTACGAAAAAACAACTTCGGCGAACAAAACACTGGTTACCGCGCCGTGCAATGGTGGCTTCTGGTCTGATAGCGGGGCTTGCCAGCTTGGGTGTGGGCCTCAGCTTACGGATGAGTGGCGCAACAGGTCCCGGCTCTAGCATTTTCCATACTGAGCAGGCATTTCCTCCACTGCCTAATTTTCCGATTCAGTCGCGGGCTGTTAAAACGTCGATCGATGAACCTGCGGTAACGCCGGAAGTGACAAAACCAGCTCCAGCTGCGGTAGAGTTAACCCCTCCAGTCAGCGATCGCCTGCCGTCTGAAAGTTGGCAGCGACGCCCTGAAGTAGTGCCACAGCCGCGATCGGTGGCTCCGCCTCCAGCCGCGCCAGAGCTTCCAGTCACGCCTCCCACTTACGAAGAACCAGCGCCCGTTGCTCCATCCCCTGCTCCAGTTCCAGAAGCAGCTCCAGCTCCGGTTACCCCATCAGTCGAGCCACCACCTGCCCCACCACCCGCCCCTCCGGTGCCTTCTGCATCTGAGCCAGCCTCGTTGAATTAGCAGGGAGTCCGTATTTTTCTTAGCTTTACTGCTTCAGCCACACGGCATGCGGGGAGCGGACACGTTATAATTTTGGCGAAGTACGTAAGAAAGCTATGAGTAACTCCCTTCTTCATGCCTTTTTTGTTGGTCGAGCGCTAGCAGAAGCTCTGTATGAGCAGGCTGAAAATACTTTTGCTGAGGTCATGAGTGAGGTCGGTAAGTTTGATGCTGAGCAACGGGAACGGCTGAGAATCTTTACGGCTCAAGTATTAGAGCGAGCGAACCAGGCTGAGGCGGCTCAAGCCAGTAAAACCGGGGGGGCGGTCGGCAGCAATGTCAATTCAGCTGACTTGCAAGAGATGATCGACAACCTGCGTGCCGAGATTGCTCAGGTACGCGCCGAATTAAAGCAATATCGCAATACCGATACTTAAGCTCAAACTCTTACCCAATCCAGTGCTGCCAGCAAAGTTGTATTTCATCAAAATCTCCCTGGCAAGCCATAATTGACCTCTGGTAGGATTGGTTAAGAATCATTAGGAATTTAAGAATCGAGTGTTTGCTTTTACCAATGACTCCGAGGCAAAACCTGTGAACGCGGAGCCTTCATCGACCGCGATAACTTATCCTATTTCTTCTGATTCTAGCCCCACAAAAGCGAGAACTTATTCAGATAAAGACTACCGTTGGAACCGAGAAAACTACTCTCAACTCCGGCGTAGCATCGACATCTGGACTTTTGTTTTGACGTTACTTTACCGCTTAACGTCTTATAACAAAGCTTGGACGTATTGGGGAGGAATGACAGACGAGAAAAGGACGCGACGGCGGCGGCGATTAGCTGTCTGGATTCGTGAAACCTTGCTTGATCTGGGGCCTACGTTTATTAAAGTCGGGCAACTGTTTTCAACTCGTGCTGATTTATTTCCGGTTGAATATGTTGAAGAGCTGTCGAAATTGCAAGATAAAGTGCCTGCCTTTGGGTATGACCAGGTTAAGGCCATCATCGAGCAAGACTTAGACAAGCCGATTCAAGATCTCTATCGCAGTTTTGACCCGCTCCCGATCGCGGCGGCTAGCTTGGGACAGGTACATCGGGCGCAACTGCATTCGGGCGAAGAAGTCGTTGTTAAAGTTCAGCGTCCAGGTCTGAAAAAGCTATTTAAGATTGACCTCGCGATTCTTAAAGATATTGCGCGTTACTTTCAGCGTCATCCCAAATGGGGCAGAGGGCGTGATTGGTTGGGCATTTATGAAGAGTGCTACCGCATCCTCTACGAAGAAATTGATTATTTAAATGAAGGGCGCAACGCAGACACGTTTCGGCGTAACTTTCGGGATGAAGATTGGGTCAATGTGCCACGAGTGTTCTGGCGTTATTCCTCTCCCCGAACTTTAACGTTGGAGTACATGCCGGGGATTAAGATTAGCCACTATGAGGCGATCGAAGCTGCGGGCCTAGACCGGAGTGAGCTAGCTCGTTTGGGAGCCAAAGCCTACTTACACCAATTGCTGCATAACGGCTTTTTCCATGCCGATCCGCATCCCGGCAATATTGCTGTCAGCCCGGATGGATCGCTGATTTTCTATGATTTCGGCATGATGGGCCGAGTCAAGGCGATCACGCGTGAGAAGCTGCTCGATACCTTCTTTGGCATTGCGCAAAAGGATGCCGATCGCGTGATCAACTCCCTGGTTGAGTTGGGGGCGCTGGCTCCGGCAGAAGATATGGGGCCTGTGCGGAGATCGGTGCAGTTCATGTTAGATAACTTCATGGACAAGCCCTTTGAGAATCAATCCGTTGCTGCAATTAGTGACGATTTATATGAAATTGCTTACGGACAGCCCTTTCGCTTTCCTGCGACGTTTACCTTTGTAATGCGGGCGTTTTCAACTTTAGAGGGAGTTGGGAAGGGGCTAGATCCTGAGTTCAACTTTATGGAGGTTGCGAGACCCTTCGCAATGCAGCTTATGAGTCAGGGAAATCCACAAACAGATGCCAATAATTTGCTCACTGAGTTTAGTCGGCAAGCGGCTCAGGTTAGTAGCTCTGCTCTGGGGCTGCCCCGCCGCATTGAAGATACGCTGGATAAGTTAGAGCGTGGTGATATTAGGGTGCGCGTGCGATCGACCGAAACCGATCGCCTGCTTCGCCGCTTGGGCGGAGTCAACATGGGAACGAATTACACACTCCTCGTCTGCACATTTACTGTCTGTGCCACGATTTTGGTGGCAACGGGGAATGTTCTCTGGGCGATCGCGCCGGGTGTTGCAGGCGTGATTGTGGCGATCGCGCTGATTCGACTGTTGCTGCGGTTAGAGCGTGCTGACCGCTTACCATAACTTTGCCAAATCGCCGGTAAATGAAAATATCTGATGAAAAATGAACGGAAGGGCATTTTTTCTGTTATCACCCTAATTACAAAAGCCTTTTCCTGCCCGTATGAAGTTAATTTTTAGTGGTATGACTGACACAGGCGTTCTGCGTTCGGTCAATCAAGATGCGTATTATGTCGATGAATCTCAAGGCCGTTTCTTTATCGTTGCAGACGGCATGGGAGGGCATGCTGGCGGGCAGGAAGCTAGCCAAATTGCGACAGAGGTGATTCGCCAATATTTAGAGGAGCATTGGCTATCAAGTGAAGCGTCTCCCACCTTACTGCGGAATGCTCTGATTCAGGCAAATCAGGCAATTTTGGCCGATCAACGGTTGCACTTTGAGCGCTCTGAAATGGGTACGACCGTCGTTGTTTTGATCTTTCGCGAAAAGCCCTGGTGTGCCCATATTGGTGATTCTCGGTTGTATCGTTTGCGCGGCCCGAATCTGGAGCAGCTGACTGAAGACCATACCTGGGTAGCACGAGCAGTGCGCTCTGGAGACATCTCGATTGATCAGGCCCGCATTCACCCCTGGCGACACATGCTGGCTCAGTGTCTGGGGCGAAAAGATCTACGAGTATCTGATATTGAGCCAATCATGTTAGACGTGCAGCAGAGCGATCGCCTCTTGCTTTGTAGCGACGGCCTGACTGAGGAGCTATCTGATCAAATCATTGCGCAGCGACTTAAAAATATTCGAGCGTGCGATAAGGCAGTCGCCAGCTTAATCAAAGAAGCCAAAGATCACGGAGGACGAGATAACATCACTGTTGTTATCGTTGCGGTAGACGAGAGTACTCGCCAGTCAGCGTAATTTTTTGTTACTTTTTTTGATGAAAGTCAGGAATTTAGAGCAACTTGTCTGAATAGCTTACTGTGCAGCTATGGTAATAGAGATTTTCTTGCCAAAGCCAGAGCAGAAGTCTAAAGCATCTTTGGGGCTGCAACTATCCGCTGATTTCCGTCGTCACTTGTCCTATCTATTTAGAGTTCTGCGAGGGGCTTTAAGTTATGAACCGAATTTCCATGAGTGCCTTCTCTGCTTTGATGATCATGCCCCTGATGGTTGTTTGGCCTGCTCAGGCAGGGCAAGCCACTGCAACGCTAAAAGCTCCCTATCAAGTTAGCCTTAAATTTAATGCTCCTAAGAAGAAAGCACCGCCTTCAACGGCGGGTGGGGCTACACGCGGTTTTTGTGCGATCGCTGAAACTGAAAAAGTGGCGACTCCACTGACCCCTAAAGATGAAGTTGGTTTGACTCTCGCAGCTCGTCCTAGCTTCTTTTTCTTTGTGCCGTCTTCGCCAGCAAAAACGGCTGAGTTCTTGCTGCTCAGCGATGACGACACTGAGATCGTCTATCAACACACGTTTAAATTGCCAAATCGGGCTGGGGTGGTTGAGTTTGCCCTGCCTGAAGATGCTCCAGAGTTAGAAGTAGGCAAGCAATACCACTGGTTTATTACTCTCGGCTGTGACACGGCGATGGGTGCAAGTGGTAACCCCACTGTAGAGGGCTGGATTGAGCGCACAGAGGCTCCGTCTAAACTGGTACAAGCTCTGCAAAAAGCAACGATTGGGTCTTACCCGACGGTCTACGCTGAATCGGGCATTTGGTATGAAACCTTGTCATCGCTTGCTAGCCAACGCCGACAGTCTCCTAACAGCACTCGACCCCAAGCTGAATGGCGTGATTTGTTAAAATCAGTGGGGTTAGAAAGCATCGCCAGTGAGCCACTCGCTAATTAGTGTGCTTCTCAACCGAAGCTGTGGGTGAGTTGGTGTTTGCCCTTATGATTGAGCTTTGAATGACGGATTGGCTAAGACCGCTGATTGGGGTGGACGCGATCGCGCCTCTAGCTCAATCAGGGTGCCTGCAAACGCTCACGCGCTAACTTTGGGTGGCTAATTTACCAGTGACAGCGGACTCCAAACGAGAAAAACTCAGAAAAAGAGAAACGGTCAAACAGTGGCTTTGGAATTGGCGCGGCGTTTTCGTCAGTGTGCCTGCTGTGACGTTTGCTGTGTTGGGCCTGAGATCGCTGGGGTGGCTGCAACAATTTGAATTAGTCGCCTTTGATCAATTCTTTCTACTGCGGCCACGCGAAAGCGTTGATGAACGAATTGTGATTGTAAAAATCACAGAGGCTGATGTTAAACAACAAAAACAGTGGCCCTTCTCAGATGAAACACTGGTAGAGTTACTCTCAATTATTCGCCAACAGCAACCAGCTGCAATTGGGCTTGACCTCTACCGAGATCTGCCAGTTGAACCTGGACATGTAAAATTAAGCCAACTATTGCGAGACACTCCCAATTTAGTGGGGGTGCAAAAAGTTGTCGAAAGTCAAGATAGTGGCGCTGTAGCACCTCCTCCAGCACTGGCTGAGGCAGGCCGAGTCGGTGCAAATGACTTGATTTTAGACGGTGATGGTAGGATTCGCCGGGGGTTACTTGCGATCGACGATGCCCGCAATAATGACGCGACGTTGCCAAGCTTTGCGGCCTACCTGGCAGGGCTTTACCTAGAGCAGCGAGGGCTAGAGTATGACTTTAGTGAAAATGAAGCGCGAATTATAGATAGCCAAACAAAAGTGGTAAAAGCTGCAATACCCGCTTTTCAAACAAATGATGGTGGTTATGTGCGAGCGGCTGAGGGTGGATTTCAGCTTTTGATGAATTATCGCGGTCGAATTTCTCAGTTTCAGTCAATTACGCTGACTGAGGTTTTAGAAAAGCGGTTTAAACCGGAGTTGATGCGCGATCGCATCGTGATGATCGGGTCAACCGCTGAGAGTCTAAAGGATCTGTTCTTTGACCCTTACAGCAGTCATCTGTCTGTATCAAGCCGAACGCCAGGGGTGGTAATTCACGCCAATCTGGTGAGTGAGTTGCTCAGTGCAACCCTCGATCAACGCCCCATTCTACGAACCTGGAATGAGCCAACCGAGTGGGCCTGGACTTTTCTATGCGCCTCTTTAGGAGCGATTTTGAGCTGGCAGCAACGCTACCTCAAACAACCCTGGAACATTATTGGATTGATTGGCGTGCTGTTGCTTGCCGCAGGGGTGGTGGTGATCAGCTTTATTGCCTTTTTAAGTGGTTGGTGGATCCCTGTGATTGCGCCAGTGTTAGCACTTTTAGGCGCAGCGTTCTCAATTACTGGGTACATTGCGCGATCAGCCGCTGATATGCGTCGCACATTTGGTCGCTATTTGACGGATGAGGTCGTTTCTAGCTTGCTCGAAACCCCGTCAGGCTTGCAGTTAGGTGGCGAGCGGCGAAAGGTGACGGTGCTGATTTCAGATTTGCGCGGTTTTTCGGCAATTTCTGAGCGGTTGCCACCCGAACAAGTGGTCACGATTCTCAATCACTATCTAGGCGTGATGTCAGATGTGATCACCCGCTATCAGGGCACGATTAATGAGTTTATTGGGGACGGCATTTTTGTCATCTTTGGTGCCCCGATTCAACGAGAAGATGATACGGAACGGGCGATCGCCTGTGCGATCGCGATGCAGGCTGAAATGGAAAAAGTGAACTCCTACAACGAGGCGCATAGTTTTCCGCGGCTTGAAATGGGCATTGGCATTAATACCGGCGAATTAATCGTCGGGAATATTGGTTCGCAAAAGCGGGCAAAGTACACAGTGATTGGTAACCATGCCAATTTAGCCGCCCGCATTGAAACCTACTCTGTAGGGCGGCAGATTTTGATTTCAGAGCATACGCTGAATGATGTAGGTGCGCCTCTGGTTCGAGTTAGCGCCCAGATGCGGGTTGAACCTAAAGGTATCCGCGAGCCGCTCACCTTATATGAAGTATTTGGGATCCACGGCACCCACCGGATTGATTTACCCCAAGAGCGCGAAACCTTCGTGACGCTAAAAGCACCGATCTACTTGCAGTATGTGGTGCTAGAAGGGAAGCATATTGTTGGCACTGTCTTTGAAGGAAAAATTATTTGTCTATCAGAAAGTAGCGCCGAGATTGAATCTTGCTCTCCACTCACACCGCTCAGTAACTTAAAGATCAATCTGTTTCTACCGATTCCCAATGTAGAAGAGTTAGACCTCTATGCCAAAGTGCTGAATCAGCCCGCAACGTGCCCAGGCTGTGTGCGAATTCGGTTTACTTCGACGCCACTTGAGTTAGTAGATGCGCTGAAAGATTTGCGTCAGGCTAGTGCGAAGCATCTCTCTGATTAATGGGTACAGGCCGAACCGTTTGTGAACTGCCGCCTGTGAAGGTTGGCTCAACGCGGGGTACCCGACTGGCCCAAATCAAGGTGCCACCTAGAATTGTGACAGTTCCCACCAGGGCACCCGTTAATAACCGCACCTGAGCTTGCAGCTTTTTCATGTCAGTGGTGTAGCGCTCTAACGAAACGGTTTCGGGCACCTCTTCGACCACGACCACTTCAGTCTCGGTTGGGGTTGGCGGGGGGAGCGGTGGATCAAATCGGACTTTATAGTGCAGCCAGTTAGTGATGAGCTGGGGACAATTACGAACAAACCAGTACCAGGCAACGCTTTTCACCACTGGTTTAGAACAACGCGCGATCGCCTTTGCTGGTCGATTTAACACGCGATAAGGCACTTTTTGGTTGATTAAATTGACGGAACCAACCTCGTACAAATTATCGAGTACTTGCTTAATTGTTATCTTTTCGCGTTCAAATAGATTGCGCAAAATCAGCTTTACATCTCGGAAGAGTTTCTCTTCTCGTTCAACCTCTTCGGGACGTTTTGGCAACGGTGGTCGGTGGGGAAGCAAAGCTTTTGGCACAGGTGATTCCTAGAATCTGCTAGTCAACGTTTTTATCGTAATCTCTAACCGCGATCGCACCCCTCACTCTCTTGTCATATTCCTGGAAGAAAAAGATAGAGCCAATTGACTGTTCTGGGCTGTTTTTGTTGAGTTCTCAATGCAGTCATAGGTCATCTTTGAGGATCTAACGAGATTCCATATTTTTCAGATAATCTCGATACCCCAGGGCTTCTAACTGTTGTTGCTTGTCATAGACCATTTCGGTTAATCCTGCTCGATAGTGTTGCACACGTTCAAATAAAGCTGCGTCCTGAGTTGCCAGTATTTGAACTGCCAGTAGTCCAGCATTTTTCGCATTACCAATTGCCACCGTCGCCACCGGAACGCCGGCAGGCATTTGCACAATCGAATAGAGTGAATCAACCCCTTGCAACGTTCGCGTCAGAACGGGAACTCCAATCACAGGTAAGGCAGTCAAGGAGGCGACCATTCCAGGTAAGTGAGCGGCTCCTCCTGCCCCGGCAATGATGACCTTAATGCCCCGTTGATGGGCTGTTTTGGCATACTCAACCATCCGTTCAGGAGTGCGGTGAGCGGAAACAATTGCGACCTCGCAGGCGACTTCAAACTCTTCACAGACTGCGATCGCCGCTTGCATGGTTGGCAAATCAGAGTCACTGCCCATAATGATGCCAATCAAAGGGGATGCCATCACCAAATTCCTTCTAAGTTCATCGATGATGAGTCTAATCTGATTTGGAGCCACGCGATCGGGCAATCCTTGTGGAAGTGCGAAAGAACTACTCTAAGCCGAAAAAGCTGCCCTCATGTCCAAAGTTTTCGCCGTTGCACCCTGCCTACCCAGATGACAATGGCCGATAAATCTCCAGCAATTCTCATTTTGAAACATTTGTACTGAAGTCAGAGCCTCTAAAGGCTTGTGCGCTCAATTTTATGAACGGCAGAATGGGTATTCCAGCCATTGATAGCTGTTCAAAATGAATATTTTTGTGAGAATTATTCTC
>DVDV01000184.1 GCA_015296075.1 Leptolyngbyaceae cyanobacterium M33_DOE_097
CGCAACTACTACGAACACATCATTCGCAGTGAAGCATCATTGCAACGGATTCGCCACTATATTGATTGCAACCCGCTGGCATGGCAGCAAGACCAGTTGTATCCTGATAATCCGTCAAAATGGGGAATCTAGGCTCGGTTCATCATTCTACTTCTTAGCAGAATGGTTTCTGCAAAGACCTTTGCGATCGCTCGATGCTATTGAGCTTAGAGATGAGTACGACTGCTGTTGTTATTTAGAGCTTAAGTTTTTCGATCTTACTTGCGGCTTCCAGTAAGCTGAAACTGCCCTGCCACTTCAGGCATTGGTAGTTCTAAAAGGAAAAAGCGAATGCAGTGGTTAAATGAGCCGCCTCAATGGTCAGACTCGGGCAACCAGATGGTTGTGCAAACTGCACCAAAAACAGACTTTTGGCGCGTTACACACTACGGGTTTATTCGAGATAGCGGACACTTTTATTTTGACGCGATCGCCACTGATTTTGTGGCTGAGGTGACGATTCGAGGCTGCTACAAAGACCTCTACGACCAGGCTGGCATCATGGTTCGCGCAAATGAGAAGCAGTGGTTAAAGACAGGGATCGAATACGTGGATGGCGTGCAAAATCTGAGTGCAGTTGTCACCCACGATTACTCTGATTGGTCAATGACGCCGCTGCCAAATGCGCCTGAAGCTTTACGTCTGCGGGTTGAGCGTCGCCATGAGGCAATTCAAATTTTTTACCAAAATCAAGCAACCGATTTTGTGCTGTTTCGGATGACCTATATGCCAACTGGCGTTCCTCTGGAAGTTGGGTTAATGTGTGCATCACCTGACGGAGACGGTTATGAAGTGACGTTTGAAGACTTCAAGTTGGAAGCGTTGTAGATTCTACGATCGCGGTTGGTTGCTAGGGCGTGAGAACGGTGCCTCTTTCGAGGGGTTTGCCCCCAACCTGAATGGAGCAGATTGTAGAGTCGTTGCGATTGGAGCTGATATAAATTGATTGCTCACCTCGAAGATTGGAATAGGTGACAATCTCTGGGTTGGTTTCGCGTTTTGCGGCTGAGTTGAACCAGATCGCGTTCGTTTTGCGATCAAAGAGACGCATTTTTAACGCGCCGTTAGTTTGGTAAATCCGTGCTGTGATGCGGGTTGCACCTTCGCACAGCAAAACCGTTTCTTCGGCAGCATTCGATGGGGTCGCGATCGCGAGTAGTGGCACAACGGCTACCAAAGGCGCACCAAAGGCTGTGACAAATCGACGGAATTTCATGCAACCTCCATTCAAAGCGGACTTCTACTTAAAGTACGCAAGGAATGTAGCATCTAAATATTCCTTCGTCAACAAATAGCTTATGAAAAATAACCTGCGAGCGTCGCAGAGATAATTGCTGATAAATGAGTTTAATCAGATTTGCAAACAATCGCGCGATCGCTCCGCCTAGCAAGACTAAAGAAAGATAATAACCTTGAAATAAGGTTGACGGAAATAATGTCGTTCTTGTTGACGTGATCTGACAACAAATCAATTAGCTCGTGTAGTAAAGCGTCACATTGTTCAACGCTGATTCTTGGATCATCATAAAATCTATCTCTTAAAGCTGTTAGCTCTGGATATTTCTTCGGAGCATTTGCAGCGATCGCCAGTAGATACTCTTCGTGTGGATGGATTGCATCATGAAGATTACCAGAGTACATATCAAATGACATGTTCAACCTTCTAAGCAGTATCTAAAAATTACAACTATTTTACGTCTATAGATGGTAGTGAAGCTGTGAAATCACTTGCCTCAAACATAAATGCTGAACAGCAGAGGTGATAAAACTTGATAGGGTTGGCATACAACAGAATCGGCAGGCTGTTTGAATTTCAACGAAATAAAAGGATGTATATCACCTTTTGACTTGCTCACTACGAGCAGTCCCAATTGTATAGCACCTCGGAGAAGTCGCGGTTTTTTAGTGCAGAAGCCTTAATCCAAAAGTTGCCTACACCCATATCACTCCACTCGATCGAGACTTTTTCCAGTTCACCGGGATCAGAATCAATTTGTAGCAGTAAGACATACGGTTCCTCGTTCTCTGGTAAATCCTCCCTAAAATCTGCTTGAGCAAAGTTAGGATAACCACCGATTCGATGTCCACTGACAAACTTCTCCTGATATTCTTTCCAAAGTGCGTGGTCATTTGCTTGAAGCACATCCCATATTTCACTACCAATCAATTCCTCAAATTGATAATCACAGTCAGAAATTGGCGCAGTCTTTAGATTAAAACTGAGAGCGAAACAATCATCTCGATGGGGAACATAGGAAGGAAAAACATAGAAGGGAATTTCTTTGTAGTCCCATAATGTCGGCAAAAAATCGAAATCTGTAATCAGATTTTTCTCATTTAGATCCGGTTCTGGAAAGTAGAGCACACGAAAGTTCGATTGCCTGGTGGGATTCTCAAAAGCCAGACCATACATTCCATCCTTAGCAATGTAGAACTGAAGAATCCCTGTTGTCGGAAACCCTGCTAAATGAGGGGCTTCGTCAAAGTTAATTTGTGCAAGCAGGTGGAGGTAATCGCCTTCTGGAGTTGTAGGATATTCGAAGTCTTTGGGTAGATACGGAAACCCGGCAAACTTGCTTTGCCAGAGCGTGGTCTTTCTAGTGAATCGCGTTTGAATATCGATATATGTTTTAACCGTTGGTTCAAGCTTGCTTCTAAATCTCTCTAAGCCGCTTGGGAGATCAAGATTCGACATATGTTTGGTACTCGGAGTCATTCAACATACATCACAATGATAGAAAACTGAAGTGAAGCAGTCCAACACACAATAGGAGAGTAGAAGGCTTTTGTGGGTCTACATCACGGACTACAAAAGTAGACTTTGGCTTAAAGACAGACTGAACGAGCTTCGTCAACTTTGAGAGTTGTTCCAGTGATCCAGCGGGCGTCGTCAGAGAGCAAAAAGGCAACTGTCTTAGCGAACTCTTGATAGGGAACTGGTTGTTGCCACATCAAATCCGTGGGGACATTCCAGCCAGCCAGTTCTTCCATGCTGTCGGCAACAAAGAAAGGTGCGATCGCGTTCATGCGAATGTGATCAGCCCGATAGCGTTTCGCATAGAGCTTGGTGAAGCCTTCCATTGCGGCTCGTAACGTGCCACTGAAAGGGGTTGCTAAATCTGGTTCGCAGCTATCACACGCAGAAATGTTGACGATCGCGCCTCCGCCCTGCTTCTGCATCGTGGGTGTGACCAAACGAGTCATCCTCACAACACTCAGAAATAACATCTCAAAGTTTTCTTGCCATTCATCATCGGTGATGTCTAACAAATCAGGTCGGGATGGATCACCGAAACTATGTACAACGGCATCAATGCGTTGATAGTGATTGAGCGTTGTTTGCACTAACCGTTCCAGATCTTCAGAACTGTTGAGTGAGCCTTGAATGGCAATCCCCCCTAGTTCCTGAGCTAGATCAATCACACCGGGCGATCGCGCAAATAGTGAAACAGTATATCCACGGGCGACAAGTTCGCGGGCGCAACCAGCCCCGATTCCCCGACTGGCAGCCGTAATAATGGCAACTTTATTAGAATGCATAGTCTACTTCAACGTGTAATCTACCTGGTATTCCACAAATTCCAACTCGGTGCCGTCCGGATCAGTAACGTAGATCCTGTTCTTTGTTTCAGGTGAGTGATAGACCTCGTAGGGAATGTTGTTTTGCTCTAAGACAGCCTTCATTGCTTCCCCGTCCTTAATCACAAAGCCAATGTGGTCAACATGCCCCGTTGAATCAGAATGCTCTGACTGCGGTGGTTGATTGAGCGCCAGATAAAACTGGTGGTTGCCCAAATGCATCCAGCGCCATCCGCTATCTTCCCCTTCCGCCCGCACATACCAATCTGGAAAAAGCGTTTGGTAGAACTGCCTTGTTGCTGCGATGTCTTTGCACAGCTGGTTGACATGCTCAAATCGTTGAAAGTTCATAATGAGTCTCTCAGTTTCTAAAGACTTTTCTTTAATAAGTACGATAGGCGATCGCCTTGACTTTGTAAAGTAAATTCTTTAGTTTCTTGATATGGCAAACAAATCCCAAACCCAATCGTCTACCGTTCGTACCCGACGCCAAATTGTGCAGTTGCTAAAGCAAGCAGGCTCGCTCGATGCCGAGTCGTTAGCGACGCAGCTGGAGATCACGGCTATGGCGGTAAGGCAGCATCTCTATGCCCTGCAAGCCGAGCAACTCGTGACCTATCAAGAGGAGCCGCGACCGATGGGGCGTCCGGCTAAACTGTGGCAACTCACAGCCGCCGCCGATCGCCTGTTTCCGGATGGGTATGCTGAGTTAACACTGAATTTGCTGAATGCAGCTAGAGCGGCTTTTGGCGATGAGGGGGTCGAGCGGTTGCTCAAAATTCGCACACAAGAGCAGGTGGCAGTTTATACCGCGCAGATGAAACGGGTGCGATCGCTCAAGCAGCGTTTGAAGATGTTGGCCGACCTGCGGACTCAGGAAGGTTACATGGCAGAAGTTTCCCCTCAAGCGGATGGCACCTTTTTGCTGGTTGAAAATCACTGTCCGATCTGTGCCGCAGCAACCGCCTGCACCGGACTGTGCGCTCAAGAGTTAGAGGCGTTTCAGGCGGTTTTAGGCGAGGATGTGACGATTCAACGGGTGGAGCATATTGTGGCTGGGGCAAGGCGCTGTGCCTACCAAATCAGGGGATAGGCGAATGTGTGCGAAGCGGTTCCTTTGATAGAAATAAAGGTGGCACAGGGGGACACGTTGATTTAATCGTCTTGCTGTAGAATAATCGCTGGCAAAAAAACAGATCAGTTTTATAACTGACCATCCGGGAGTGTGCGATCGCGCCGTGTAGAATCACATGCAACCCTATAGGATCTGCCCAATTAGTTACTAATTGTGAATTCAGATTAAGATATAATCCGCACAGTTAGCCCTAAACCTGGTTACGCTTTCGCGTCGTGCAAGGAACCCGACCCAGTGGAACAACTCAGTAGTAATCGTAATCTCTCTCCTGACAGTAGCTCTGAGCAGGCAGGCGAGTTAAATACATCTACATCAATCGAGATCGTGGCTAAATCCAAAACTAAGCCGGGGCTGATTCAGCGATTAGGGCAAATGGCTATAGTTCTGGCAACCGCAGGGGCAACTTCTGCTCTAGGTTTAGTCGCAGCACTAACCATTCCGTTGCCGGGGTCACTGTTTCCCAACGATAGTGGGCCTGAACCGATTGAGGAGATTCTTAAGTACGGGTTTCAATATCGCGTTTCTCGCCCGGTTAACATTTTGGTCATGGGCATTGACCGGGTGCCTGGGGCAAAAAATGGTGAAATCTTTGAGGGGCGCAGCGACACGATGCTGCTCGTTCGGGTTGACCCTAAAGCTGACTCAGTCAGCCTGTTGTCAATTCCCCGTGACACGCAGGTGCAACTCCCCAATTCGGAGGTTGTGACCAAGGTTAATGATGCAAATGTGCGGGGTGGAGCGCTGCTGGCGGCAGAGACAGTCAGCAAAACGCTAAATGGCATTCCGATTGATCGCTATGTGCGAGTCAGCACTGACGCCTTTCGAGAGCTGGTAGATGCGTTAGGTGGGGTACGGGTGTTTGTGCCCGAAAAGATGTCTTACGTAGACAACACGCAAAAGTTAAAAATTGATCTGGAAAAGGGTTGGCAGACTTTAGATGGCTCTCAGGCTGAGCAATTTGCCCGGTTTCGGCAAGATGCTTACGGCGATATTGGGCGGGTTCAGCGGCAACAAACGTTGTTGAAAGCATTGCGCGATCGCCTGATGAATCCGACGGTCATTCCGCGTTTGCCAGCGTTAGTTAACTCGATGCAAAAGTACATCGACACGAATCTCAGCCTGGAAGAAATGTTGGCACTTGTGAGTGCAGGTCGCCACATTAGCCAGGGCGATTTTCGCTTGGTGATGTTACCGGGTCGCTTTAGCCAGCCAAACGAGTACGCAGCTAGTTATTGGATTATGGATCCAACTGGACGCGATCGCGTGTTAACTCAGTATTTTGGTTTAGAAAGTGATGCTACGTTGGTAGCCCAATCGCCCAAGTTGCAGTCGCTTCGTATTGCGATTCAAAATGCCTCAAGCAAGCCCAACATTGCGAACCAACTACGCAGACAGTTGCAAGAGATGGGTTTTACTAATACTTACTTGACCCAGGACTGGGCTGATCATCAAGGTGCAACTGAGTTGATTGTGCAGCAGGGTGATTTAGAGAGTGCGAAGCAATTGCAGGAGATGCTTGGTTTTGGTCGCATCAATCCCGCGTCGGTGGGTGATCTTGAGTCTGAGATTACGATTCGAGTTGGTGATGACTGGGCGAATCGCGCTCAACCCAATGAGTAGCCTGTCGTTTTCTACAGGGCGTTTCTAAAGGTCTGCAAAAGCCCCTTTTCGATATAGCCTAAACACCCTGCCTCTTCACGCGAAAAAGCAGGGTGCTAGGTTTGTTGACTGGAGTTTGGACTAATTCAAAAAATACACCGCATTTACATTTAGGAGGGGCGCTAGCGCAGCCCTAGCGAAGCCATGCCAAAGGCTATTGCCGCAAGGCTATACGGCCATTCGCCCTTACATAGAGCGGAAAATTGCGTTTAGTCTAAAGTCCGATGTCTTAGTTAGGCCGGTCTAATTGATGCCTGCTTGCTTGTCATCCTGCAACAAGACGATGAGTTGCCGCTGATAATCGATGAAACCGTACGCCGGAAACGCCAGGGCGATCGCGGGGTCATTGGTGTTGGGGTTACTGTTTTGCCATTCTTGCTGGTAAGCCTGGGCATCAACTTGCTTGACCGTAAACGAGCCAATCTTGTCAGTGTTAGCTGCCTCTGTTGCTGCTTGTGATGAGAGTGGCATTAGTGTTGGAGATTGGATCGATTTGGCTTGCCCCAAGGTTAAATAGTCTTGAATTCCTTGTGGCGTATTTGTCCTGGTTGCAGAGTTGGCAGCTCCCTGGTTTGAAGAAGCGGGCGTTTCAGACTTGCTTTCTGGGGCAGAATTACGGTTGGTTGTTGGGGGCGTGTCCGGTGTCTCGGCAAAATTTTGGGGCGGTGCGGAACGGCTGGTCTTTGTTTCTGTAGACGAAGCTGGAGGTGTCACAAGCGTTGGGGCCAGTGAAGGAATGGCCTGTGATGTCTGGGGCGATCGCGGTAACTCACGGCTGATTGGCTGAGGTGCGGTCGCAGGAGGGGTCGTTGCTTGCGGCACGACTTCTGGCGTTGTCACTGTGGGATTGCTCACTGGCGCTTGGCTGGGTGCCTTGGGCGTTGTTGAAGAGGTCGGCGGAAATGCCTCTGGCGTCGCGATCGCGGGGGCGGGTTGTTGCGTCGGAGTTGGGATCAGTGGAGGAAGATTGAACGGTTTGGGCGTTGGGGTTGCTGGGGTGGGTTTGCCTGCCAGGGGGAACGCTTGATTTAAACTGACCAGCGGCGGCGGTGGTAACGACGGAATACTCAACAATTGGTTTGAAATACGTTGAGTGGGCGTTGAAGTGGGTTGCTTTAGGTTTTTAGCCGTTGGTTTGCTGGCTGCCTCCGGTTCTTTGGCTTTGGGAGAAAGCTCTGGTTGAGTGCGTTCGGGTGCGGCGGTAACGGGTAACTCGGTGAGCTTGTCAGCCGGGTCTTGCTCAACTTGTGAGTTGTCGGCTGAGCGTGTCTCAGGTGGGTTGGGCTTACTAAAAGCATCGCCAATTAGCAGTCCCGAAACGGCAACGGCTGACACTAGACCAGCCCCAAGCATTCCTTTTGAAAGATTAAAGCCAGGATTATCGAACGAACGGCCTACATGAGTTGGCATCTCATCTAGGTAAACATTGAAGTAGGTCAGAGGCCCATCAGTCCAGGTGTCATAAATGCCTTCATCGGTGACGGAGCCATCCACAATGGCTGCTGAAACCTTTACGTCGAGCGCTGTTTCTGCTGGTTGCCATGTGTGTAGCAGATCGGTAGAGCCAGCAGACTCGTTTGTAGCGGGCGATCGCTCAAATTGAACGGGGACTAGAGAACTTTCGGAGCTGAGGCGATCGCTTGAATTCACTGTCTGACGGGGAGCAGAGGATTTTTCGTACTCGTCAAGTATTTCTGCCAGAACAGGAGACGTTGCCCCTGAGTGATGAACTGCTGTATTGGCTACGTCTGGTTTTGGCGGCTTGCATGAAGAAGAATTGGGTCGGAGTGGCGCAACCGGATTGGCCCAAATTGCAGCGAAGGATGAATCAGCAACCGAAAAAGCCTGCTCGTTGGCAGATTTTGCCCCGCCTTGCTCTGTTACGACCAGATTTGTAATGCCTAAATTGCGTTGACAAATCAAGCGGATTTGCTCGGCAACAGAGTGGGACAAGCCCTCGATTTTGAAGTTTGTAACCATTGAGTCCAGGCTCCTGAGGTTAGAAAACACATGCTTTGAGTCAGCAAAGTAAACCCACGAACAGGGAGACTAACTGCTATATCAAGGTTTCGATTTCTTTCACGACAATCAGGAGATCTTTGATGAATTTCGGGTGAAGGGGAGCGATCGAAACTCCGTGATCCCCTCAATTCACCCAGTGATCCAATGCTGATGCAGATCGAAAGACGAAAAACCCAGCAATTTCCCCAGGCAATGACCTGGTTCGGCGGTTACAAGTTCCCCTGTTTTTGCCTTTTGTCTTTTTCGTTCTTTTCCTACTTACGTATTTCTTTCCCTGTCTTGCCCTTGTTGCACGGTTTCCCTCAAATTTTCCCCGTCTTTTTGCGGAGAAGTCATGTTCTAAACCCGGAAATCTTTCCGGAAAAACCAGGATGCTCCAGTAATTGTGATTGGGATTACGTGTCCCTGTTCCGAGTCAGTTGTTTATCCTAATCGAGTTACGCTCCCCTAGTAACGGTTGGATGCATTGACTCGTGGCAATTGTGACACTGCTTGATATCTCGGCTAAAGCCAATTTGGGCATGTTTGAACGTCTAGCACGTGTACCAATACACCCCCAATTGTTTCATGCAACACGATCACGATTACTCTCTCATCATCTCAAACTTAGCAAACCCTGCCAGCCGTTTGCTGGGAAGGCGTTGCCAGCGTTCGGTGGCTTTACCGTTAGGACTGGCCAGTAGCTTATTTATCTCGTCTTTTGCCACTCTGATCACAGCTACCACGTTATTGCAGTGGGCCACTCCAGCCGCGATCGCGCAAGCTTCACCGCCTGCACCCGGTGGTTCCAGTCAAATAGACACCGATGACTACCTTTTAGGGGCAGGCGATCGCCTCAAAATTGATTTTCTAACGATTCCCGAATTTACGGCTGAGTACCAGGTACTACCGAGTGGGGCAGTCAATTTGCCCTTAATTGGCTCAATTCCTGTGAAAGGTCGCACGATCGAACAAGCCACAAACCTGTTATCACAACGCTATGCGGCTGTTGTGCAGCGGCCTGCAATTAACATTACGTTATTGGCGGCACGTCCCGTACGAATTGCGATCGCGGGCGAGGTCAATCGACCCGGTTCTTACACCATCACAACTCCAATAACAAACGGAGAAACCCCTGTTCCGACCATCTCTCGCACAATTCAGCTAGCGGAGGGGTTAACTCAGTCAGCCGATCTGCGCCAGGTGCAAATTCGCCGCGCTGCGCCGCTAGGTGGTACGCCGCAACTCTTTACGGTTAACTTGTGGGATTTGGTGCAAACAGGCGATTTAGCGCAAGATCTGCAATTGCGCGATGGTGATAGTGTGTTCATTCCGGCGACAACCACTGTTAACTTGGCAGAAGCTCGGCAACTGTCAAATGCTAACTTAGCCGCTCGGAATAACCGTCCTTTAAAGATCACGGTGGTGGGTGAAGTGTATCGCCCTGGCCCCTACACATTGATTGAGGGAGCTGTCAGCCAACGGGATCAGTTGATTAATCCAAACCTGTTGCAAGTCCCCAGTGTGACGCGGGCGATTCAAGTGGCTGGCGGCATTACCCAGTTAGCTGATATTCGTAATATTCAGGTTCGTCGGTTAACCCGGAGCGGCCCAACACAAACGATTACCCTTAACTTTTGGCAACTCTTAAAAGAGGGTGATGGTTTGCAAGATTTGCCATTACAAGATGGCGATACGATTGAAATTCCCAAGGTCGAAAACATCAATGAAGGGGAAATTTCTGAGTTGGCAACTGCTAGTTTTTCCCCTGAAAAAATCACAATCAATGTCGTTGGAGAAGTCGAAAGACCAGGGGCGATTTTAGTATCTCCAAATACGCCTTTAAATCAGGCGATTCTATCAGCTGGAGGCTTTAATCTTAAAGCCAAAAAAGGATCTGTCACACTTATTCGACTGAATCCAAACGGTACTGTCGTAAAACGAGATGTAGAAATCGACCTTGCACAAGCTGCTAATGAAAATAGCAATCCACCTCTAAGAAATAACGACATTGTTGTTGTTA
Organism: Leptolyngbyaceae cyanobacterium M33_DOE_097; assembly: GCA_015296075.1. Classification (GTDB taxonomy): domain Bacteria; phylum Cyanobacteriota; class Cyanobacteriia; order Leptolyngbyales; family Leptolyngbyaceae; genus DSRU01. The sequence continues at coordinate 10,437 of DVDV01000184.1, forward strand.
AAAAGAATGGCTTGTCTACAGTGACAGATGCAGCTGCAGCTATCCTAAGCCCTTTGGGTGGAGCATTAGGGATTCTTAGAATCTTTGGTTTCTAGCGAATTCTAGCGATGTTTGGATGCTTCGACTTTGATTTTTTGTTCAATTGCTAACCAAATCTACCACTCTTGTTAGATATATTTTCTATCTGATTAGAGGCATAAATTGAACAATAACTGGCATAGGAAAGTAAACGTTTTCTTGACTTATCGTATTTGATTGTTACACAGTGAAGAAACTGTGAATTTGAGATAAAATTCTTTTTTTTGTTTCACTGTGCTAGCGATAATACGGATCAATTGGGGCACCTACCAGCCCACATCTTGTGGTCTTAAAAAATCTACTTCGTAACTTTACCCACAAGACTGTGCGGAGAGTATCAGGGTTGCAGGTTTTTGTCTGCAATTAGATGGCGATACTGTCTGAAATAAAGCTGGTTAATACTGATGAAAATCGCTCTTGTTCATGATTATCTAACCCAACGGGGTGGTGCCGAGCGAGTTTTTGAGTTGCTTTGCAAGCGATTCCCTGAGGCCGATGTTTTTACCTCTCTGTACGATCGCCAACACACAGTCGATCTCGGCGATCGCCCGGTACACACAACCTTTCTGCAATCGTTTCCTGGTGCTACTCGTTACTTTCGGTTAATGGCCCCGTTGTATTACCCTGCTTTCCGGGCGCTTGACTTACACGACTACGATTTGATTATTAGCAGTAGCACCAGTTTTGCCAAAGCCGTTCGTAAACGCCCTGACGCTAAGCACATTTGTTTTTGTCACAACGTCACGCGCTTCTTGTGGGATACCAAAACTTACCTGCGTGAGTATAGTGATTACCGCAATCTCTACCCAGTGCTTGAGTCAATTTTTAAGGTGATGCGCCAGTATGACCTGAAGTATGCTCAAGAACCCGATCTTTATATTGCAAATTCAACGACCGTTGCCGAGCGAATTCGCCGCATTTACAACAAAGAAGCAATGGTCATCAATTATCCAATTGACGTGGATAAGTTTACTTTTGCAGATAAAAAGGAAAGCTTTTTTCTTGCGTCTGCGCGGATGATTAGCTACAAACGGTTAGACATCATCGTAGAAGCATTTAATTGGTTGGGCTGGAAGCTCTATATCACTGGAGATGGCCCTGAGCGCGATCGCCTGAAAGCTCAAGCCATGGACAACATCACATTTTTAGGGCACGTCAGCGATCGCGAACGGACGCAGTTGATGGCAACGGCGCAAGCCGTAATTGTTGCAGCTCTCGAAGATTATGGGTTGGTGCCGATCGAGGCAAATGCGAGCGGTACTCCGGTTGTTGCCTATGGAAAAGGGGGCGTGCTGGATACTCAAATTCCGGGTGAGACAGGAGTTTTCTTTGATCGGCAAACCCCCGAATCATTGCAAATTGCATTGAAGCAAGCGGCTACTACGAAATGGGACTACCGCAAGATTCGAGAGCATGCTGTAAACCGTTTTTCAGAGAGTGCATTTTTTGATCAGGTTGAACAAGTTTTAGAACAGTTTTTCCAGCCTCGCTCAAATTCAAACTTACAGGCGATCGCACAAATTAGGTGAAAGGGATGCAAGCAAATACCACAGGTTTCAACCCAACTGTTGATAACGACGCAGGTTACGGTCAAATTTTTGCAATTCTGCTGCGGCGTCGTTTATGGATTCTTGGTGTGCTGCTGGGGGCGATTAGTGTCGCTGCTGTGCAAACCTCGCGCCAAGACCCCAGCTTTATCAGTTCGATGCAGTTGTTAGTTGAGCCAAACTACCAGGGCAAGCAAAATAAGCCCAGTGATCTAGAAGATCAGTTTTCTGATACGAATGTCGAAATTGACAGTGGCACTCAGATCAATTTGATGCAGAGTTCGACATTATTGCGCAAGGCAATGCAACGACTGCAAACGCAATACCCTGAGTTTGATCCAAATGATTTAGGTAGCATTGGAGCATTTAAAAAATCTCTATCTGTAAGTCAAGTTCTGTATAGTGCGGGGAGTAAAAAAGGAGCTGAGACAAAGATTTTCCAGATTACCTATACGGATAACGACCCGGTTAAAACTCAAGATGTTCTGGCTGCTATGAAGCAGGTTTATCTTGACTATAACCTGGAGCAGCAAAAAGCGCGATTGGTGAGGGGCTTGGCTTTTGTTAACCAGCAGTTGCCAGAAATTGAGCGAAAAGTGCAACAGGCGGAAGCGGCCTTAGAGAAATTCCGGCGGGAGCAAGCCCTCGTAGACCCTGATTTGCAGGCAAAAGCACAAACAGAGTCACTCTTACGAGTTCAACAAGAACGCCAAACGAATTTAGTGTTACTGCGAGATTTGCAAACTCGTTACACCAACTTGCAGCGCCAGGTTGCTCTTTCACCTCAGCAAGCAGTGATTGCTTCCCGCTTGAGCCAATCACCCCGTTATCAAGCGGTTTTAAGTGAAATTCAAAAGACAGAGTTAGCTCTGGCGCAGCAACGGGCGCGGTTTAAAGATTCCACTCCCTACGTGCAGCAGATCCTTGATTTACGGCAGCGTCAGCTCGGTAACTTACAAGCCGAGGCTCAGCGCATCCTGGGAAGTGCGGCTGTGACCCAGGGCAACGGAGAAGGGCTATTGTCACAAGGACAACTGGCCGGGGCTGATCTGGCTTTAATTGGTCAAATGTTAGACGCTCAAACCAATCTGCAAGCCTCACTAGCTCGCGAGCAGGCACTATCGGTCGTTGAGCAACAATTGCGGTCAGAGTTAACCCGATTTCCTGAATTGCTGGCTGAGTATGGTCGCTTGCAGCCAGATATTGAGCTGAGTCGCGAAACGTTGAAACAGTTGCTCAAAGCGCAGCAAGATATTGGGCTTGAGATTGCGCGGGGTGGGTTTGACTGGCAAGTGGTTGAAGAACCGCGAATTGGGGCAAAGCTCGGTCCTAGTCTATTGCGGAACCTGCTGTTAGGGGCGATCGCGGGTTTGCTCCTCGGTGGTGTGGCTGCGTTTGCACGAGAAGCGATGGATGATGCGGTGCATACATCAGAAGATCTGAAGAAGCAGGTTCCGGTGCCGCTTTTGGGCACGGTGCCAGCAATGACGATCGCCAACGCTGATGAAGAGCAGCCACTGATTAATATCAATCTGCCATTTCGGAAGCCATCCCCTGATCTCGCCCCACCAATTACCAGTGTGGTGCAGTGGCAGCCTTTCCGCGAGTCGATGGACTTGCTGTATCAGAACATTCAACTGTTGAGTTTGACCAGTCCGTTCAAATCGTTGGTGATCACGTCGGCTCTAGCGGGCGAAGGCAAGTCAACCCTGATTTTGGGCTTAGCAATCAGTGCGGCGCGGCTCCACCAAAGAGTCATGCTAATCGATGCTGATTTGCGGCGGCCCAGTCTGCACAAGTTGTTGGGCTTGCCCAACGATCGCGGCCTTTCAACCCTGTTGAGTAGTAACGCTCCTTTACCAAAGCAGATGGCAGCCCAAAGTTCTCATTTGCGAAGCAATATCTCGGTGCTAACAGCAGGCCCAACCCCCGGTGACCCGGCTAAACTGTTGAGTTCTCAAAGAATGCGAGACATCATCGCGACTTTTGAAGACACCTATGACTTGGTGTTACTCGATGCCCCTCCCTTAATTGGAATGGTGGATGCGATGTTAACGGCTTCTCGCTGTAATGGGGTGCTTTTAGTTGGGCGAATCAACCAGGTCACCCGTGCGGAGTTGATTCAAGCGACCACGATGTTAAACAAGCTCAACGTGATTGGAGTGGTTGCAAATGGTACGCAGTATCAAACGCGCAACAGTACTCATTATCAAGCAGCAATTCTCATTTTGAAACATTTGTACTGAAGTCAGAGCCTCTAAAGGCTTGTGCGCTCAATTTTATGAACGGCAGAATGGGTATTCCAGCCATTGATAGCTGTTCAAAATGAATATTTTTGTGAGAATTATTCTC
>DVDV01000194.1 GCA_015296075.1 Leptolyngbyaceae cyanobacterium M33_DOE_097
GATGATTAAGCGTCAAATGTACGGTCGAGCGGGGTTGGCGCTACTAAGCCGCCGATTCTTGCTGGCAGGTTGAACTCAATTGACGGTCTTACCTTGGAGCAATTTACTGGATCACCAAAAGTTGCCATGAACCCGAGAGTTCTTGGTAATGTTGCAAAGGTTACTTGCAACCGCCCAGCCGGAACGACTAGCCGTGGGGATGTCAAGCGGGTTTGGGGATTTATGCGTGAGGGAGTTCTGCAATTAAGTCGAACGAAACCAATCATCCAAGGTACTAGGATGAGGATTAGTCTTTATAACAGCTTCCTCAAGCTGCGACAGATTGAGTTCTAAACGACTTCCAAGGTGTCAATGCAGTTTATATTTCTAGGTCTAGAGTTACAACTTGAGCATTGTTTTCTCTTTTGCTGATGTCTTTCCTTGCAAAATCGTTTTGAGACAGCTAAGTAGGTGGCAGCGAATTAGCGTCATGGCGACAAATTTTATTCAAAACTACTAACTTGCTCTAATGCCTTAAACCCAAGTTATGGTGCCGTTTCAAGGCTAGAAGGCACTAGCTGTCGGGCGAACAATCATTTCATTGACATCCACATCATCGGGCTGGGATACGGCATATAAAACGGCTCTGGCGATCGCATCCGGGGTTAAGGCACTCTTACGAAATTCTTTCAATGCCGCTTGTGCTGAATCGTCTGTGATATCAGAACCAAGCTCTGTCTCCACGACACCCGGAGAGATGGTGGTCACACGAATGTTTTTCGATTCCTGTCTCAGTCCTTCGGAGATCGCCCAAACCGCGTATTTGGTTGCACAGTAGACTGCGCCAGTCGGGACTACCACATGGGCACCGATGGATGCTGTGTTGATAAACTGACCGCCACCTTGCGCTTCCATGATCGGCAACCCGGCTGCAATGCCATTCAATACGCCGTTGATGTTGACGTTGATCATCGTATCCCATTCTTCAACTTTCAGGGCATTCATGGGCGATAAAGGCATAACACCTGCGTTGTTAAAAATGACATCAATTCGACCAAAGGTGTCTTTGGCAAAATGAATGAACGCTTTCATATCCTCCCGATCGGCAACGTCCACCGTTTTGAATGCTGCTGAGCCACCCTGATGACGAATCTCCTCAACAAGCTTTTCTAGCCTGTCTGCACGCCTTGCTCCCAGAACAACCTTTGCACCATTTTCAGCCAATAACTTGGCAGTGGCTTCACCAATGCCGCTACTGGCTCCAGTGATAGCAATGACTTTATTCTCTACATTTAACATCGTGATTTTCCTTTTTGTTTTGACCAGTTTGAATTAGAGAAACATACCGCCAGAGACTTCAATTCTCTGAGCATTGACCCATCGGTTGTCTTCCGAAAGTAAGGATGCGATCGCTCCACCAATATCATCTGGGAGGCCAACGCGACCTAAAGCCGTCTGCGAGGCGATGAAGCTGTTAATGTCTGGATTGTCACGCACGGCACCCTCAGCAAAATCGGTTTCAATCGCTCCAGGCGCTACGACGTTTACCGCAATCTGTCTTTGTCCTAATTCCTTCGCCAGGTAGCGGGTCAACACCTCGATCGCTCCCTTCATCGCGCCGTAAGCGGCATAGCCTGGTAGGGCAAACCGGGCAAGACCCGAGGAAATATTGACAATTCGTCCACCATCTTTAATCAACGGTAGAAGTTTCTGTGTCAAGAAGAAAACACCCTTCACATGAATGTTCATTAAACGATCAAATTCTTCTTCAGTTGTTTCTGCAAATGGTGCATAAATACCAATTCCAGCGTTGTTAACGAGGAAATCAAACTGTTCTGTTTGCCAGTTGTCCTGGAGTGATTGCCGGATTTGTGCCGCGAAATCGTCAAAGGTTTTGGTGTTAGACGTATCCAGTTGCAGTGCAACAGCTTTACCACCCATTTCTTCAATTGTAGAGACGACATTTTTTGCCTCTGCCTCGCTGCTGTGATACGTCACAATCACATCAACCCCTTTTGAGGCAAGCGCCAAAGCAGTATTTCTGCCCAACCCCCGGCTTGATCCTGTGATCAAAGCAATCTTTGTTGTATCCTGTGCCATTGCCTCATCCTTTCATTGCTCTTTTGGCATGAGTTCATCATAGGATTGAGAAATGAAGCTTCAAATACACAAACCTCGCATGTTATTGCCTATTCCTCTCAGGTAAGATGTTGATAGGGAAGAACGTTCTCTATCATGAGCGGATGGAAACGGTTAAGTCAGCCAGGAAACCAGCATGATTATTGGAACACCGAAGCAGAGTACAGCCATTCGTGCGTGTCAAGAACTAGCGGCATTAGTGGCACAATACACCGACCATCAGGGAAACGGTGCTCATCAAACGGCTATCAGTCAGTTAGAATTCATGCGGGAATCGTCTGCTTCCACTGCAATCCGTGGCGTCTCTGAACCAGTTCTCGCGATCGTGATTCAGGGTAAAAAAGAAGCCTTGCTGGGTGAGGAGACTTATCAGTATGGTGCCGCTCAGTATCTTGTCGTCTCGGTGGATTTGCCGCTGACTGGATTTGTGACAGAGGCGACACCAGACAAACCCTATTTAGGATTTAAGTTGAACTTAGACCCGGTCCAACTGTGTGACATTATTGCTCAAATCCAACCCCAGGTAGGGAAGAAAGAAAACTCGGTTAGAGGCTTATTTGTTAGCAATGCTGATGTTGCGTTGGTTGATTGTGCCGTTAGACTGACACGGCTGCTGGATACGCCGCAGGATATTCCGTTTCTGGCACCAATGATTATTCGCGAAATCTACTACCGTCTTTTGATCGGCGAACAAAGCGAAGCGGTTCGACAGATCGCGACATCCGGCAGCACCATGCAGCGCATTGCTGAAGTCATTAAACTGCTCAAGGCTAATTTTACAAAGTCGTTACGAGTTGAGGACTTGGCTGAGCAAGCCAATATGTCGGCTGCGTCGTTCCATCGCCATTTTAGGAAAGTGACCTCAATGAGTCCGCTGCAATATCACAAACAATTGAGGCTACTGGAAGCGCGTCGGCTGATGCTTGTCGAACATGTCGATGCGACCCATGCAGCTTATCAGGTTGGGTATGAAAGTCCTTCCCAGTTTAGCCGAGAATATTCCCGTATGTTTGGGGCACCGCCAATCAAAGATATAGAGCGTTTGCGAACAGCTTGAATATTCTCTAGACTGTATCGGGAATAAGAGGTTAAAACTGAAAAGCAATATTTCCCACTTTAGATCTCAATCTAAACAACTGCCTGCGGGCGCTGACTCATTCTGAAGTTATGCAACCCACAGGCCGTTTCCATCACGATGTCTACATCGTTGTCTTTGCGATTCCTGAAGGTATCATGCACAATGCGTGAACGTTTCTCTGATGTGATGCTCAACAATCACTCGTTTACTGAATAGCTCTTGATTCCGTTTCTTTCCCTCATCCGTTAACGGTTTCCCGCGTGGTTTCCTCTTCGGTTGAAACGCCATCCCATTTTCTGGTGCATATCCTTGAAACCCAGTATCCTTCCACAACTGACTCCCCTTGGAAAACGGATACTTTTCCTCATCCGCCAACTTCTTATCGTGACGTTTCCCTGCAACCGTCTGACTCAAATCCTTCACCTTGCCACCTTTACGACGTTCGGTAATCACGTTATTTTTCACCGTCGTTGTCTTCTTCTTGCCACTGTCATGCTCATCCCGTTTCTCCTTGTCTTTGGGCCGATTGATGCGTCGTTCGGCTCCATCCATCACAAACTCCAACCCTGGACAAGCTGCCAGTACCTGCTCCAATTGGTGAGGATTGCGTTCGGGTAACTGCTGCTCATCGCCCCAAGCTTGAGTGAGCACACCCATAAGCCGATGCACCCAGACATTCGCTTGGGCTTGTCCAATCCCGAACAAAAATCCCTGTACCTATTGAGTGGAATAGTGCCGAAAGTAAAACAGTTTATCTCTGGAGGCCATCAGTTCTGCTTTGCGTCCACCCCCATAACCTCGCTTTCGTCCGTCTCGATGGATGTACTCGTTGGCAAGACACTCCTGCTATGCTTGTTCAAACTTCGGTAGCAGGCGCTCGAACTCTCCTAAACTCAGCCCACTTAAACTCTTAAAATGCGAGGTTTGGTTTTCAGGTTGGTGTAGGACACCATACTCTGAATCAGTTGTTTATAGCGCTACGCATAGAAGTTGGTACAAGAGGGTGTGGGAGCTGCGCTCCCAGCCAGGGGTTTCACCCCTGCACCC
>DVDV01000322.1 GCA_015296075.1 Leptolyngbyaceae cyanobacterium M33_DOE_097
GAGAATAATTCTCACAAAAATATTCATTTTGAACAGCTATCAATGGCTGGAATACCCATTCTGCCGTTCATAAAATTGAGCGCACAAGCCTTTAGAGGCTCTGACTTCAGTACAAATGTTTCAAAATGAGAATTGCTGCTTCTGCTAGCTTTAGCTTGACGAATAACCCCGATGTGGCTTTCCAAATCGTCCCTACTGCTGGTTCTGGTCAATCGACAACGATAACCACCGCCTTTGCCACTCCACTCCAGGCGATAGTTTTTGATCAATTTGGCAATCCAGTTAATGGCGGTACGGTCACGTTTACCAGCCCTACCAGTGGTCCCAGTATCCAACCCGTTACGTCTGTTGCCATTCGCAGTAATGGAACAATCAGCGTCCCTGTTACCGCCAATGCTGCTCCAGGAATCTACCGGGTCACAGCGAGCTTAGCAGGGGGGGCAAATGCAGCTTTTGACCTCACGAATGAACTGTCCCCAGAGACGGGTATAGTTTTGCAACAACCCCCCCATCGCCAGTTCCTGCCTCCCCACAGATCAATATCCCAGTTGTTTCGACTGCCACGACAGTGTTTAGTGCGGTTGAAGATACTGTTACCAACCAGTTCACCAGCCATCTAGACCTGGCCGAAAAGCCCAAAACCGTGACGTTGCCCCAGGCCCAGGATGCATTGCGGCAGATTGCAACGGCTGCTGGAGTGCGGCCTGCCCTGCTCTATGTCATGTTGACGCCCCGGCCCGCAGATCAGAATCTCAGCCGCGAAGCGAACACCCAACCGGAACTGTCCTTTGATCCGGTGGCCGGAAAACCGATTATCCGTCAGGTCCCAGCCACAGCCTCAGATTTACAATTGCTGCTGGTGCCGTCCAGTGGCAATCCGATTTTCCGTCGGGTGCCGGGTGTCACCCGAGAGGCCGTGATTCAACTGGGGAAGGAATTTCGCAATGAGGTATCAGACCCCAGCAAGATCCGCACCGACAGCTATTTGCCCGCCGCCCAACAACTCTACCGATGGTTGATTGCACCGATCGCGGCTGACCTGAAAGCCCAGAAGATTGACAGCATTTCCTTCATCATGGATACCCCGTTGCGGTTTATTCCACTAGCGGCATTACACGATGGCAAGCAATTTTTGGTGGAGCAATACAGCATTGGTCTAATGCCCAGCCTTAGCCTCACTGATCTCCGCTACAGCAATCTCCGGGCTGCCAAAGTGCTGGGGGCAGGGGCTTCTACGTTTACAGATCCGAATCAGAATCGCTTACCTGCGGCACAGGAAGAAATTGCCACGATTCTGTCAGCCAAAGATCGCTGGCAAGGTACCCGGCTACTGGAGCAACGTTTCACGCGATCGAATTTAGTGGCAGAGCGTCAGGCTCAGCCCTTCGGCATTATTCACCTGGCCACCCATGGAGAGTTTGTACCCGGAAAATTGAGTGAGTCTTATATTCAACTAGCTGATGAGAAATTGCGGCTCGATCAAATTCGCCAACTGAACTGGAATGACCCTCCGGTCGAATTGGTGGTCTTAAGTGCCTGTCGCATGGCGGTGGGAAATGAGGATGCAGAACTGGGGTTCGCCGGATTTGCGGTAAAGGCAGGCGCCAAGTCTGCCCTGGCCAGTTTGTGGAATGTCAGCGACGAAGGGACGATGGCCCTGATGGCGGAGTTCTATCAGCAATTGTGGCACGCTCCGGTAAAGGCAGAGGCGCTCCGTAGGGCACAAATAGCTCTGCTTCAAGGCAAAGTCACTCTGAGGCAAGGCAAATTGATTAGCTCAAATGGAACATTCGATCTGCCGCCAGAACTGACTCAACTGGGCACAAAAGAGCTAACCCATCCCTATTTCTGGTCAGCATTCACGATCGTCGGTAGCCCCTGGTAAGTCTGATCAGGGAGCGATGAACTAACCCCGCCGCAAGCAGACGGGTGCGGCTCTTTTGCTAGAAACTACTATTAGCAATAGTTTGGCGTATGGGGAGTGAAGGGATAACACAGTTCTGCGCGATAAAAATTTCAACCATGCAGAAAGAAATGAAGAAGGGGCATGGCGAGGAAGTGGGCGTGAGTCAGACGTATGGGTACGACCTCGAACGTGAGACGTTGAAGGGGACACTATCGTTAGAGAACCTGCGGAAGATCGAGGCAGTGTTAGGGGTCAACTTTGAGGTTGAGTTTGAAGCGGACTAAGTTGCAGGGCATAGGGGTTGAGATCGACGAGGGAGGGATAAATTTTTTCTAACCCTGTTTCTGAGGGCCGTCACGAACCCGTGTTGTGAGAATGGGTGTCAGAGAAAGTGAGCGGGCGGAGTGAATCGATCCATACTGAATAAGCGAATTCTTTAACCCGATCTATGTATACCTATTTTTATCTCTACCTTTTGCTATCAGTAATTGTGTGATCGCAGCTTTCCCGGTGCTTCAGTCTGAACGGAGCGATCGCAGCTGGGACGCTAAAATTCTGGCACGACCTTGAGCGATCGGGGCATTGAGGGAGTGTCACGATCTGTATCGCGATCTTTTTTCAGCAGGGAAAACTAGACATGCGATGTATCCTGGTGCGTTTATGAAACGGCGGCTAGTTTATCTGCTGATCACGGCTCAAGTCATTTTTGATGTGGGCGTTTTGGTGTACCTTCAGGTTCAATCAAAAGGCTGCAAGACACACCGGGATCGAAGTGATGCCATCAAGCGATCGCTCCTTTCAAACCGTGCAATTGACTGAGCGATCGCACAAAAGGCCAACAAATTGTAACCAGCGCACGTTTGATAGGGGGATAGCGACTTAAGGTTGAGGTGGGTGGTGCTGGAGCGAGTTGTGTAAATCGGAGAGTTGACGAAAATCAAGGAGTGCTTCACCCAGTGATTCGAGTAAGGGGAGCGGCAACGCCTGAATTTGAGTTTGGACGGATTCGGGTAGGTCTTGTTTGAGGAGGCGTGTTAATTGCCGGATGACCAAGCGGAGTGTTTCATCTTGGCGACCTTCTGCTCGACCTTGGGCTTGCCCTTCAAGCTGCCCTTCGGCTTTGGCTTCTTGATAAACGCGCGTTTCTTGTAAGCGTAATCCGAGCATAGTTTCGACATCTAGACGACCCCACTGCCCAAACTTATAGCCGAAAAAAGATGGAATTTCGCCGCATGGTGGCTGTCGTCGAGTCAGGACAGGCCAATTGCACTACTTTTCCACATCTGCCGAAACCACGCCTGGTCAACCCGCGATCGCAGCCCTATGCTGAAATTCTGTGCGGCATGAGCGATCGCGCTTGACCGAGCGATCGTCACGCTGACAAGTCTTAAGAAGTTGATTGAAGCAACAACGCCGACAATATCTCCATAATCTAACCCCCTCGGACAGCTTTAGTAGCTGGTTGAAGTTTTGTAACTTTTATTTCCATTATTTATTCTGTCCTGTCCGGAACATTTGATGAGCTAGTTGTATAGTCAAACATCTTTGCCAAATCGTCGAGAGCTTCCCCTCCTCTGCTGACATTTCAAGGGCAATGACGATGCACCAACACACTCAGTCAAGTGCTCCGTTCTTAGAACAGAGCAAAGCCCACAGCCAATTTCAGCCCCGCCCTTTTGAGGACAAAATCAAGCTGGAACCGAAAAATTCACCTGACGTTGTTCCAACGGTAGAGACGGGTGTTATTCGATCCACCCATGCAGGCTTTAATCTAAGTCACATTGCTATTTTGCCCCAGGTTCCTTCACTTCAAACGAAGCTGACAGTGGGTGAGCCTGGCGACCTCTTTGAACAAGAGGCAGACGACAAGGCCCAACAAGTCGTAAGTGGGGCAGGAGAAAGCCCCCCTAATGAACCACCTCCTGACCCTAACCCAACACTGCCACCCCGATTTGTTGCCGACAACAAGACATCGCTCGTTCAACGAGAGCTAGAGCCATTGCCGCTCGTGCCCAATTACCAGCTCAGCCCACCTTCGTTGTTACCCCCGTCAGATTCAACTGCTCGCTACCGTTTAGGTGGAGACAATCAACTCCGACTCGATCCACAACTTCAAGCGATCGCCCTGCAAACGATGCAACGGCAGCTTCATTCTGCATTCATCAGACTTGCTTTATCGCATATGTCGCTTGGGTCAATTTCGCTCACTTTACCACCCGGCTATCAAATAACTGATCCGGTAAGCCGTTCAAGTGCATCAACGCTACCAGCAGCAACTACTTTTGGCTCAACGCCAACCCCTAGTGTTCCGGCTGGGACTGGTCCTCAGACACCTGATACGGCTACTCCAGAAGATTTGCTCAACGCTATCTTAGCGGTTCCATCGATTGATTCTGCCATAACAGAGTTGCGATCGCAGGCTGAAAGCCGCCTCTATCGAGATTGGAATCGCCTTCGCTTAGGGGAACAAATTGGGGTCATCAGTGCTTTTGGCGCTGTTGGTGCGGGAGCGATCACAGGAATTATCTCTGATCCAAGTACTCGTCACTGGGTATTAGAGCAGCTCAACAGCAGAATTCTGCCCGTTCCGGGAGTCCCGTGGCTGAGAGCAGAAATTAATACTCAGAGTGATGGTTTGATACTGGGATTGCATCTTGACCTGGGTACACTGCTACCGCCAATTTTAGGGTTTGGCCCTGGCTCTCCTTCCCCTATCGGTGGACCACCTCAACCAGAACCATTTATTCCTGGCGCCCCAGCCGTACAGTTTGCCCGTGAACCTCAAGCAGCCAGCCCCTCGGATAGAGCGGTTAACTTGGAAGATCGCCTGATCTCGACGCAAGGAACTGGAAACCCACTTTCAAAAGAAGTGCGAGCTTTTATGGAACCTCGATTTGGCAGCGACTTTGGCCATGTGCGCGTACATACAGGCAGTGAAGCGGTACAGATGAACCGAGAGTTAAGTGCTCAAGCATTTACTCACGGTCATAATATTTACTTCAATGCAGGCAAATATGATCCTGCAACTAACAAAGGAAAAGAATTATTAGCGCACGAATTAACTCATGTGGTGCAGCAAACTAGCAACACAGTGAATCGAACGATACAACGACGTTTATTTGGCGAACAAGTCCGATTTGACTCACTACCAGAAGCACCGCCCAGAGCAACTCTGCTAGGTCCCTATAGTGACACCGCGATCGCTCAAGAACTTTACGGTGACTCGTCAGTAAGAATTGTTCATACTGCACAAGACTATAGTGTGATTGAAATTTTGTATGACCGATTACTGGATCGTTGGAAACCTTATTTTTCTGGAAGTATTCAGGAGAACCCGGTTGAGAGTGTAGATCGGCGGATTACCCAACTTTGCATTACGCCCCAGTATGCGACTCGTCTAACTGATGTCGAGCTAATTGAGCAACTTCAAATCATTAGAGAACACCGTGCAACTTTACAACCAAACAGTTCTGCCTATCAATCAGCCCAGGCTAATTTCACGATTCTTCAAGATGAGCAAACCCGACGAACGGAGCGATATCGAGGTGAGGGCAATCCATCACTGAGTATTGATCAGTTGAATGATCGGTTGAACTTAATTACACAGATTTTGGCTCGTTTAGCAGAGCGCTATCGGAATGAGCCAGAAGCACTACAGAAAATCCAACAAGCCCAAAATCGTTTGACTTGGGCGCGAACAAACCTGGGGGTATCAAACGCTCCCCTCTTTTCTCAATTTATCGGTACTTCTCAGCAAGTTCTGGCTCAGGCAGAAAGCACACTTTCCCAACTTGATCGGCAACGTGCAACCTTTTCGAGCCAACCGCAGTTTGAGCGATCGCGCAGTGAATATATTGAACAGGTAGACCGAGTGCGTGGCTTCTACTTTGAGGCAATCGGCGCAGTTCTACGAAAAAACACTTCCGAAGTATATAATCGGGCTGATCAAGCCGCTCAAGGTTTATCGCGGGCTTTAACTGACGTCGATTTAAACTGGTTATCTAGCCGCCAGCCAACCTATCAAATGCTAGAGCCTGCCCGGCAAAGTTTGATTGCTTGGGTTGGATGGATACGAGAACGATTAGATGCCCTCGAAGTAAATGCTCAAGAACTCGCGATCGCACGACGAAATCGAGTTCCTAACCTGGCTGAGCGAGAAGCACAATTTCGTAACCAGGCCGAGATCATTCAGTTAAGTTTAGAAGGTTTAGAGCATCTTGAGCGTGCCATGCAGGCATACGAGTACCTGGCAAATCAAGGTAACATTTTGTTTCCCTCTGCCTACGGTGATGTCGGTCGCATCATTCAACGGTGTGATGCGATGAAAGAGGCAGCTTTTAATGGCAATGTCGCTTTGTTGCGTCAACGAGTCGAGCGCCATCGAAATGATCCAGATGTAGCAACCTTTTACCGAGGATTACCCCTGATTGTCTTCGGTTCCCGGTTTGCTGTCACTCTTGGCATTACCCTTGCTGCTGCGATCGCTTCCGCTGGGCTAGGTGGACTGGTTGCCGGTGCGATTGGAACTCCAGCAACGACGACCGGTGCAGTACTGGCTACAGGTGGGGCGATCGCAGTTGAAGCGCTGACTTTTACTCTGGTCAGCCACGGCTTACAGAGTGTCATTCCAGGGCAGCAACCTACTAGTGGCTTCTGGGAAGAGCTTGCCTGGAGCATAGGATTATTTACGGTTCTCAGAGGATTATCGAGCGCCGTTCGAAGTGGCGTATCCCTGACAGGCGTAACGGCACTACAAGGCCCAGCTCAGATGATTGCATCGTTTCCGCTTTTACATGGTTATGGTCTTTTGCGCTTCCGTGTATCAGAAGGGCACTGGCCAAATGATGAAGAAATTGAAATGATGACTGCTCAAAATTTGATTATGTTGGCAGGTCTTTCAGTGGGTATGAGAGTTGCTGAGCGGTGGATGCCAGGTAGACAGTCACCGACAGCACTGCAAAACTTTCAACGCACCTATGGCCGTCAATTTGAGTTGTTAGAGGTTGCGCGTCAACGTCTCCGGTCAGATCTTACTGAATTAGTACAACAAGGCCGCGCGAATGACCAAGCGGCTCTCAATGAGATTCAAGCACGGGCTAGAGTCGTCGAAGAAGAATTTAATCGTGTCTTGAGTGAAGTCCAGGCAGATGCAACGGTTAATCTGGCACAAATTCGGACAGAACTGAAAAATGCACGGGAAATGGCAATTGAAGGTAGTTCTGAGCTACTTCAACGAGAACTGGGATTTGCAAATGATGTAGGACTTCAAAGAGCTGGTGGTGAACGGCAATACACCTACTCATGGGGTAAGACAGGAGAAATTGCCGAACGGCTATCAGGGTTAGGTGGACGTGTAGAAACCTCAGTAGACCCAGGAACTGGTCTGCGAACATTGACTACCAGGTTTGGTGAGGGTGAACCTGCTGTTACCTTTCAGGAGCGATCGTCGCCTTACCCAGCTGGGCGTGAAGTTAATTTAGATCCAAGTGAGCCTCTGATCCTTCGACTTTTAGGAGAGTTTTCGATCTCTGATCCGGTTGTGCAGCGAGAGGTGATGCGGATGTTAACTATTGAGCGAGCTAAAAATCCAACTCACCCATTACAGTCCTCAATTCGAGTCGTGCGACGTTTATTACGAGACCTCCAAACGAAGAATGCCCATCGCACAGTTGAAGAGCAGCTACGCGATCTACGAAATCAGGGTCGAGTAGCCAGCCAAGCGCCTCCGGCTTTAGTTGCAGCAGCGAGACAACTTGAAAATATGGGGATTCTCAGAAGCCCCGAATGGCTGTCAGCCAGAGATCCGAATAACTTCATGGGTGTTGTTGCTGAATGGTTAGCCTACGCGGATATGTCTGCAGCCACAGCGACTTCGGGTGGAACGGTTCTACGTGGAGTAAAATTCCGGGGTACATTGTTTGAAGACCTCTTGATGACTCAGCCTTATGTTGATCCGGTAACCGGGAGAGCCGTTCGTAATTGGGAAGTCGCTCCCGAACTTGATTTACTGGCTGGCACACAAGTAGGAAATCGGTTTGAATATGATGTTTTAGGCAATGTTAAAGCGGCTCAACCCGGTGGAAGTGCTGCTGCTGCTCAAAGACATGCGACAACTCAAAATCAACAATCTTTAGAAGCCCTACGTGCTCATGTCGAACATAGAGCAGTTATAACGAGTCGAGGAGGACAGCAGCTCTACGGAAGGATCGATAGCATAGAAGCTAGAGGCCCAAATGGTGAAACGATGGCTCTTACAGGACAAATTAGCGAGGTTTCAGGAGGCGCAAGAACAGAAACAATTGGTGCTAAAGATAGTCGAGGTGGGTTCAGTAACGAAATGCAGCACACTTACCGTGAGATTTCGACTATCGGCGAGATTTTGCGTGAAAGTCAGTTGAAAAACACTTCAGGTTATTAAACAATGCCGCATTACTATGCTCTAGAGCTTTACACCCCAGAGTCACCTGTATCTACGTCATCTGAGACTTTACCCTGGTCTAATGAAGCTAGAAAACGCCTGGACGATGCAGGATTAGTCATTAACCATAGCTTGTTAGTGGGCGAGATCTTAGGTGAGAATATCAATCCAGCTATAGAATTGTTGGATGAAATCAACCGAGCAAATCGACTGTTTGAAGAAAGCTATGAGAATGCTGAATCTTCCTCTGCAATTTTGTATGAGGAAGACATCAATCTTTTATACGAAATTTTTTCTAAGATTTTGGAGCATCTTTCTGCTGCTATTAGTCATACAGGACAGCCTGTAGGAATCGGAGGAGAACGTCTTTTAGCATCAGAACTCGTGGGAAATGATGCTAATGGAGTGCTTTATTTGCATAGCCGACATGTTGAATTACTAACGCTGAAAATGAAACTTGAAGAGCTATGTGACTTTCTTAAGTTTGCGACTGCTCAGAATCTCCTAGTAAAAATTGAAATTTGACCCCTATAACTCAAATTTTCAGACTTGTTGCTTAACTGGGTTTAGGTTGAGTTAGTCAGTTGTTCTTCAATAGTTTTTGCGACACAACCCGCGATGTTACGACAGTGTTCATTTACCAACCGTAAGATGAGAAAGAAGTGTTTCTCACTTGCAGGACTTGGTGTAGGGCAAAACTAGCATCCTTGCAGGAGGTTCATTTTACCTGTCCACGACACACTCCTAATCCAATTTGGACGTATCCTTGCCTCTTGCAGTAACCCCGAAGTGTAACTTCGTCGCCCTCTTCGAGAAACGATCGCGTTTCTCCCGTTGGTAAATGGATAGGTTGCGTTCCTCGTTGAGTGAGTTCTAGCAAACTGCCAGCACTTTCGGGTTCTACTCCAGAAACCGTGCCGCTAGCAAATAAATCTCCAGGGCGGAGGTTACAGCCATTACTGGTATGGTGCGTTAGCATTTGTGCGACGGTCCAATACATTTGCTGAAAATTACTGCGGCTTAAGTGTAAAGCAGGGATGTCTTGCTGACGCATTTGAGCAGAAGACAGAAAAACATCGAGCGTCAACGTAATGCCACCTTGTTCTTGATTGATAGATGATGTGAGATAGGGTAACGGTGGTGGGTCCTGATCGGGGCGGGCAAAGGCAGTACCGCGAAATGGAGCGAGGGCTTCCAGGGTCACGACCCACGGTGAAAGGGTTGTGGCAAAGCTTTTTGCTAAAAAAGGTCCAAGGGGCTGATATTCCCAGGCTTGAATATCGCGTGCTGACCAATCATTGACCAGGCAAAGACCAAACAAATGGTCTTCCGCATGCTCGATCTCGACGGTTTGCCCCAGTTCATTACCCAGACTCACAAAGCAGCCCACTTCGAGTTCGTAATCTAATAAGCGGGAAGGCGCAAACGTAGGAGCAGGGTCGTTTGCCGATTTCCATTGGCCGCAGGGGCGCTGAATTGGGGTGTCACTGGGAACGATTGAGGATGCCCGACCGTGATAAGCGATCGGGACATATTTGTAATTGGGCAATAGGGGATTGTCAGGCCGAAACAGTTTCCCCACATTCGTAGCATGAAAAATTGAGGCATAGAAATCGGTATAGTCGCCAATCTGGGCTGGCAGCAGTAAGCGAGCCTTTGACATGGGAACGAGTGCTTGCCTAACAGTGACAGGATCCTGTCCGACTTGGAGCAATTGACTCAAATGATGGCGTAATGGCAGAGAAGCGGCGCGTCCCATTGCCATTAAGGCATTTAAGCTCGAAGCCGCACACGCTACTTGCACCGGCTCGGGCAGCGATTTGAGTAAACCCAGGGTATAACAAGCGGCTAAATCTAAAATCTGGTCTCCGATCGCGACCCCAATCCGAGGTGTTTCAGCGCCACCAGAATGTTGAAAGACGCCAAAGGGCAGGTTTTGAATGGGAAAATCAGTCTGCGCTTCATTGGCTGATTCAACCCAGCTCTGCAAATTTGGATCGTGAGTGGCATCAATCGCACAAATCATAAAAGCCTCAGGGTTTGTAAATCGTCGATTGGCGCTTGAATGGAACAGGAACCAAACGAATGAAAGAACTGCTGACGCGACTGCTCAAGTTCAGCGAGAGAACAACTGTAATCGCGCCAGTGAATTGCAGCCTCCGTGAACTGGAATGAGTGAATGGAGTGTTCCTCAAGTAAGGCGATCGCATCATCAAGAGTGACTTTCTGGTGATAAGCCAACGCCGCTAATAGCGCGACATTCAGAAACCCATGCATAGTTGTGGAAGCGCTATTAGGTGCATCGGTTAAATGATGTTGGCTGCGTAAAGGATGATGCAATCCAGCGGTTGCCTTAAATGGAATTTTAGCTTTAGCGAACGCAATAATCTGTTGACCAAGCTGGGTACTGGTGGGGAAAGCCTCGTGGGTAATCCCGCCTGTTCGCAGTTTTGCCCCCGCCCTAACTTGTTGTAGAAGAGTCAGGTAGGGATCTATATCAGTCTCCCACGGCAGTTCAAAAAAAGTGTTGACCCCTTGAGGAACCTGAGAACAAAGCTGGTGAATGGCGGCAGGCGGTAGCGGTACGACCTCAAATAGACTGATTAGAATGTGATGGTTAGCAGCCTGCAGTTGGCAGACTAGCTCGATTTCCGCTGCCCAATTTTGAGAAAGAATGACGCTCAATGGCCAATTCCTAGAATATCCATTAGGCACATTTTCTAAAAGCGTCACGAATTCGGGTAACCGGGACGCTGGTAAAACAAACCGACCGAGGAGCCAATGGTAGGGGGAAGACTGAGCGCGATCGTAAACTCTTACCGCCTTAGATAAGCTCAGTTGAGCAGGGGGAAAGAGTCCAGCGTAATCAACGATCGAGGAAAGCAATGGTTTAAGTGTTAACAACATGCGCTTTCATTTCATGTTTCTACATGAATGATTTACCAGAGCAGCCAATGATTGAATCGCTATTCAAAATCTAGCAAATGTAGACAATTTTTTCCTCTATCCGGTGGCCTTAATTCTATAAAAGCTTCTTATCTGGGCACATCAACATGCACGTTTCACTGATTGTCGAATTAAGAAGCCCGATAAATCTATCTTCATGATGACTCATCTTTATAGACGGTTCTAAATATTAAATCTATAATTAAATCATGACTTCTCAGATTAATTTTGAGAAGCCTTAGGATATACCCAATTTCACTAATATCCAAGCTTAGAGAGGCTTTAGCCAGCATCTCATTCTAAGCCTCAATATTGATCCGCGCCTTTGTTGGCGATCGCTTTACTTTTATTCTTCAAGAATGACTTACAACCTGATTACTCTTTAGGGTTATCCATACTCTTTGAGTAATTCATAGTTGTAATTCTTCCTCTATTTAGGAGGAACTTTATGATTGATTTTTTTCCAATTCTTGGCTTTGATCATCTTGAGTTTTACGTTGGTAATGCTAAACAATCAGCAAGCTTTTATGCAACATTGTTTAAGTTCACCAATACAGCATATCGAGGATTCATCACAGGAAATCGAAAAGTTTCCTCCTACGTGATGGAGCAGGGTGATATTCGGTTTGTTCTCACCACCGCCCTAAGTTCCGAGCATCCGATCGCGAGTCAAGTCTTTAAACATGGTGATCATGTTGGAGTCATCGCTTTAGCCGTCCCTGATGCTGTCCACACTTATCAACATGTCATTGCGCGCGGAGCCACAGGCGCAATTCCACCTACGATCGCTGAGGACGACTACGGAGTACTGCATTATGCGGCGATTCATGCTTTTGGAGATGTCTTGATTAAGTTTGTCGATCGCCAAAACTATCGGGGTATTTTCGCCCCTGAATTTCAACCGCAGACGGGTGTTCAAGACAAGCGCGGGGTAGGGCTACAGGCCATTGACCACGTGGTGAGTAATGTTGAATTGGGTGCAATGGATCGATGGGTTCAGTTTTTTGCGGATACGATGGGATTTCAATTGCTGGTTCAATTTGATGATCAAGCCATATCTACTGAATACTCTGCGTTAATGTCTAAAGTGATGCAGAATAGCTCTGGTCAGATTAAATTACCCATTAATGAACCTGCGATTGGCAAACGCAAATCTCAAATTCAAGAATATTTAGATTATCATCAGGGTCCTGGTGTTCAGCATATCGCGTTCTCCACAGACGATATTGTTACGACTGTGAGTCAGTTACGAGACGCTGGCGTGGAATTTCTGCAGGTGCCACCCACTTATTACGAAAATTTGGAAGCACGCGTTGGCAAGATTGATGAGTCGATTCATCAGCTTGCAGAATTAGGCATACTGGTTGATCGAGATCAGGAAGGCTATTTATTGCAAATTTTTACTCAGCCTGTTGAAGACCGCCCCACTTTATTTTTTGAAGTGATTGAACGCCACGGGGCCCAAAGCTTTGGTGAAGGGAATTTCAAATCTTTATTTGAGGCGATCGAGCGAGAACAAGCACTGCGCGGCAATCTTTGAGTGAGGAGTTTTAAACTCGGCTTGGAGTTTCACAACATGGGATCGACAACTTCATAACTGACAAGTTCTTCTCACCCCTGGTGTTTATGAGGTCAGGCTATGCCCTATTACTACCACCTCGGCACAATTCCGAAAAAGCGACATACGCAATTCCGGCAACCCAATGGTGCCTTGTATCATGAAGAGTTAGTCGGAATTCATGGCTTTACAGGCATTCAATCGCTGCTGTATCACTTGCACCCGCCCACCCAGGTTTACAGGGTTTCACCAGCACCCTCGATCGCGGTGGAATTTGAAGCGCCCGGTACATTACGACATCGACATCTCCGGACAGCAAAAGCAGTCAGTAACGGAGATGCGATCGCGGCTCGAATTCCATTGATGGCAAATGCCGATGTATGTATTTCTGTAGCCCAACCCTCAGAGGCAATGACCTACTGGTATCGCTTTGCCCACGGCGATGAAGTTATTTTTATTCATGATGGGAGCGGCACCTTAGAAAGCCAATATGGAACCTTGTCTTACCGTCCGGGAGATTATCTGGTGATTCCAACAGGGGTGATGTGGCGGATCTTGCCGGATATGGGGGTGGTTCAGCGCATGTTAATCATCGAGGCTCAGGGACATATTGAACCTCCTGCGCGTTATCTCAATCGCTATGGGCAACTGCTGGAACATGCCCCCTACGCAGAAAGAGATTTGCGGCCGCCGGAGACATTAACGCCCCATGATGAAGTGGGTGAATTTGAAGTCCGAGTCAAAGCACACGATCGCATCACATCCTATTTTTATCACCATCATCCATTGGATATTGTGGGCTGGGATGGCTATCTCTACCCTTATGCCTTCAATATTGCTGATTTTGAACCGATTACTGGACGCATTCACCAACCTCCCTCGGTTCACCAAACGTTTGAAGCTCCGGGTTTTGTCATTTGCTCATTTGTGCCCCGTCTGTTTGATTATCATCCCCTCGCCATTCCTGCCCCATACAACCATTCCAACGTCGATTCCGATGAAGTGCTCTACTACGTCGAGGGAAACTTTATGTCACGGAAAGGAATTGAGCGATCGTCGATGACTATCCATCCCAGAGGAGTGCCTCATGGTCCACATCCGGGATGTTATGAGGAGTCAATTAAGAAGGAGCGGACTGATGAACTCGCAGTCATGATCGATACATTCCGTCCACTAAAACTCACTCAGTATGCGCTTGATTTAGAAGACAGCCATTATCCCTATAGTTGGGTATCTTAATTTGATCGGTAGCCTCTGCTATATGCAACGTGACAGAGGCGTCTCAGAACACCTACCCAGAACTAGCATGTCAACAGTTCAACCTATCCTATGTGTTCTGACCAAAGTTATATTCTTTTGTTCAGGAGAGTTCTCCTTATGACCTCAGTTTTATCTTCTGTCACTCCTCGCTTAACAGTGTCTGACCGTATTCGAGAAAAGTTACAGCAGGGAATCCTCACCCGCAACCAGGTTGATGATTTTGCTTCTTTTTTGAGTCAAGTCGAGCAAGCTTTTTTAAAGCATCCGATTATTACCCAAAATGCTTATACTTCTTGGTTTCAGCAAGGCAAAGCCACAGATGACGAATTGCGTCATTTTATTAAGCAATTTTCGGTCTTTTCCAATCAATTTCTCGTTGCCGCGTTGTTGAAAGTGATTAATTCTCCAACATTAGAACAGTCACGCGCCAGCCGTGAGATTTTGTTGAATGAATTAGGGGTGATCTACCGCAAATTAGATGGGTCGATCGCTGCTCAATCGGCTCAAACAGAGGAAGAAAAAGACCAGCAAGGAGACCCTGAAGTTGTCAGCACAGAAGGAACGGTCGATGGTGGCATTTGTCGATTTCGAGCAGCGCATTTTGAGTGGCTGATTGCGGTTGCAGAAGGATTGGGGTTGTACTACAAAGACCTGGGTCAGCGCAAACATGGTCGTCTAACCACGCTGCATTTTTGTGATGAGTTACAACGGTTGTACGGTAGTGAGGAACCTGATATCGCGGAAGGTGCCAGCTTCGCTGTCGAAAATTGGGCGGCAGCCGGATTTTGGCAAGAATTGGAAGATGGGTTGACTCGAATTAAACAAACTCGCTATCCCAAGCTGCGGTTAGCATTTTTTACCTGGCATAACCGGGTAGAAGCGCAGCATGCCGGACACACGTTAGAAGAACTGGAAAATGTTTACTTTCAACCGACTTTCGATCGCGCCCAATTTATCCAGGGTGGTCGAGCCATTCTGGATGCGATCGCGGTCTTCTGGAATGGGCTGGAAAGCGATCGGATCAATCGCGTTTATGTCTAACGATTACGCAGCAGTGAGTCAGCCAAATGAGTCAGTCCGTCTCGCAAGAACAAATTATTCAATGTGGAATCGATCGCGAAACAGCGCAATTCCTGTTGCCGCAGATTAATCGATGTCTGGCGGCTGACTCTGCGATCGCAGCCTGGCAACAACTGACACAACACGTCCTCAAACCCAGTCATCCATTTCCGCTGCATCAACTCTTGTACGAGACAACTTTTGCCGATTGGGACGGCTCACAAGGATCTCCGCCTGCCTGGATTCCCACGGCTGAACAAATGGAGAAAACGAATATCGCCGCATTAATGCGTGAGCTGAACCTTCCCACCTACGCTGAACTGCATCAGTGGTCTACACGCATTCCTGCGACAGAAAACAAAATCGATCGCCCCTCATTCTGGGATGTGATGATTCGGCGATTAGGAATTCGGTTTCAGCAGCCCTACACACAACTGCTGGATTTATCGCAAGGGGGAGAACAGCCTCAGTGGTTGGTCAATGCCCGTTTTAATATTGTGGACAGTTGTTTTCAAGCTCCGGATGATGCCCCGGCGATCGTCTTTCAACGCTCAGAAGGCCAAATCGAGACCTGGAGCTATGGAAAACTACATGCGCTGGCCAACCAAGTCGCAAATAGTTTGGTGCAGTTAGGGATTCAACCTGGAGCCGCGATCGCGATTGATATGCCCATGACGCCAGAAGCGGTTGCGATTTACCTGGGGATTATTCAAGCCGGTTGTGTCGTTGTATCCATTGCCGATAGCTTTGCAGCGGCTGAAATTGCGACTCGACTCCATATTGCGAACGCGATCGCCATTTTCACCCAGGACTCCATCCAGCGTTGTGGTAAGCAAATTCCACTCTATGCCAGAGTCGTCGAGGCCGATGCACCCCGCGCGATCGTGTTGAGTAATGCTGAAGGATTGGATGTTGAGTTGAGATCGGGTGATTTAGCCTGGACTGACTTTTTGCACCCCAACCCCGTTTTTACAGCGGTTCCCATGCCGCCGACCGCTCACATCAACATCCTCTTTTCCTCTGGCACCACGGGCACTCCAAAAGCGATTCCCTGGAATCAAACGACTCCTCTGAAATGTGCGGTAGATGCTCACTTGCATCATGATATTCATCCTGGAGATGTGCTGGCCTGGTTCACAAATTTAGGCTGGATGATGGGCCCCTGGTCGATTTACGCCAGTTTGATTAATCAAGCGACGATCGCCCTGTTTGATGGCGCACCCACGACACGGGAATACGGACAGTTTATTCAAACCACGGGCGTCATCCTGTTAGGAGTTGTGCCCAGTTTAGTCAGCACTTGGAAAACGACCGCATGCATGCAAGGACTCGACTGGAGTACCATCAAAGCGTTCAGTTCTACCGGAGAATGTTCAAATCCTCAGGACATGCTGTTTCTCATGTCACTGGCAGGTTATAAACCGATTATTGAGTATTGTGGCGGTACCGAAATTGGCGGTGGTTACATCACAGGTACACTGCTTCAGCCTTGTGTCCCAGCTACTTTCACAACTCCGGCATTAGGCTTAGATTTTGTCATTCTTGATGCCGACGATCGCCCCACCAACAAAGGCGAAGGTTATCTGATTCCACCCTCGATCGGACTTTCAACGGAGTTGCTAAATCAAGACCATCATCAAGTTTATTTTGCCAATACTCCCTGTTTAAACCAGACTCCTCTACGCCGTCATGGAGATTATTTAGAACGCTTGCCGAATGGTTATTACCGCATCTGTGGACGAGTCGATGACACAATGAACCTGGGTGGAATTAAAGTTAGCTCAGCCGAGCTTGAACGGGTGCTCAATACCGTTGATGGAATTGCTGAAACAGCGACGATCGCGTTTTTTCCGCCCGATGGCGGCCCCAGTCAACTAGTTGTCTACGCCGTCACAACGCCCCACACTCACGCAACGCAAGCAGAACTATTAGTCCGTCTACAGTCAGCGATCGCGCAGCACCTCAATCCATTATTCAAAATTCGTGACGTGATCCTGGTTGAAGCGTTGCCGCGTACAGCGTCTAACAAAGTGATGCGGCGAGTGTTGCGCGATCACTATCGAGCGATCGCGGCTGCAGCCAAAACAATCACTCCGGTTGGCAATTCCCCACCATTAAGAGCATTGGAGCGATCGCCCTAGAGGTACTTTAATGGTTTATCCCTTCTTGCAGGCTTTTGATCACCATGTCACAACCCAAAGTCTTCATCACTCGTCGTCTACCCGCCAGTTTAGAATCACTGCAACAGCATGTCGCCGTTGAGGTGTGGTCAGAACGACAACCGCCATCCTATGAGGTGTTACTCGACAAAATTCGAGAGATGGATGGATTGCTGTGTCTCCTCACCGATCGCATCGATCGCCCCCTAATTGAAGCGGGAACTCAGCTAAAAGTCATTAGCCAGATGGCTGTTGGATACGACAATATCGATATCGCTGCGGCAACGGCACAGCAGATTCCCGTGGGACATACGCCCGATGTGTTGACTGATGCCACGGCAGATTTTACCTGGGCATTGCTAATGGCTGCGGCTCGACGAGTTGTGGAAGCCGATCGCTTTACGCGCGACCAGCAATGGCAAACCTGGGAACCGGATTTGCTGTTAGGTGGGGATGTTGCGGGTGCCACGTTGGGCATTGTCGGCTTGGGGCGCATTGGGCAAGCGATGGCTCGACGGGCAAGAGGTTTCGATATGCGCATTCTTTATACCAATGCAGAGCGCTGCGATCCAACTTTAGAAGCAATGCTCAACGCTGAGTTTGTCCCGTTTGATGAGTTGCTGCAAGCTTCCGATTTTGTCACGATCCACACCCCACTCACGCCAGCAACCCATCACCTGTTTAGCGATCGCGAATTCCAACAAATGCAGCGATCGGCGGTTCTGGTTAATACGGCTCGTGGTTCTATCGTCGATCCCGAAGCCCTGTATCGTGCTTTGTCTGAGGGACAAATTGCGGCGGCCGCGATCGATGTCACAGAGCCAGAACCCATTCCGGCAGACAGTCCATTACTCACGCTGGACAACTTGATCATTACGCCCCACATCGCCAGCGCCAGTCGTCAGACGCGAGAAAAAATGGCAACGATGGCGATCAATAACTTGATGGCTGGGCTGCAGGGCAAGCGGTTGCCCCATTGTGTCAATCCTGAAGTATACCCGTGAGGTGAACGTATGGAATTTGCAGAACGGATGAGTCGGCTAGGGACAGAATCAGCCTTTGATGTCTTTGCCAAAGCCAAACGACTGGAGGCTCAGGGACGGTCAATCATTCATCTCGAAATTGGGCAACCCGACTTTCCCACACCCTTCCCAATTTGTGAAGCGGCTTTTCAAGCGATGAAAGATGGCTTTACCGGATATACTCCGGCAGCCGGTTTACCGGAACTCCGTTCTGCGATCGCTCAACACCTCTCAGTGAGCCGAGGGGTAGACATTTATCCCAATACGGTCGTGGTGACACCGGGTGCAAAACCCGTTATTTTCTTCACGTTAATGGCTTTGGTGAACGAAGGCGATGAAGTGATTTACCCCGATCCGGGCTTTCCCATTTATGAGTCGGTGATCAACTTTGTCGGTGCTAAAGGTGTGCCATTACCGCTGCGAGAAGATGTTGAATTTCGCTTTCACCTGGAGGATTTGCAAGATGCCATCTCCGATCGCACTCGCTTACTCATTCTCAATTCACCGCAAAACCCAACCGGAGGATTATTACAGGCAGATGATTTGGCCGCGATCGCGGAACTGGCTCACCATCATAATTTTTACGTTCTCTCAGATGAAATCTACTCACGCATCCTCTATGAGGGGAAACATATTAGCATCATTCAGTTTCCAGGCATGAAATCACGCACGATTCTACTGGATGGTTATTCCAAAACCTATGCAATGACTGGCTGGCGACTGGGGTATGGCGTGTATCCAGAACATTTAGTGGAAGGTATTGTGCGTCTGATGATTAACTCCAATTCTTGCACTTGTGCCTTTACTCAAATCGCTGGCATTGAAGCCCTCACTGGTTCACAGGATTGTGTCGATCAAATGGTGGCTGAATTTCAACGGCGACGGGATGCAACGGTCGAGGGGCTAAACGCGATCGCAGGGATTCATTGCCTTAAACCTGCTGGTGCCTTTTACGTATTTCCCAACGTTTCTCAACTGCCGCTGCATTGTGATGACCTTGCCACCTACTTACTCGAAGAGGCGGGTGTCTCTCTCTTATCAGGAACCGCTTTTGGTCAATTTGGTGAGGGCTACCTCAGAATTTCCTACGCCAACTCGCTAGAAAACATCCAAGAGGGAATTAGGCGGATTGAGACGGCGATCGTAAAACTATAAGCAGTAGGTTGTAATCTTGCCGTAGACCCTTAAGTGCTTCAGTTGCCTCAAAATTCATCAAGCTGAACCATTCTAACCAACTGTGTCAATGATACAAAAACATTTGCATCCCTGATTTCAGTCAGCCCAGCCTATCATACCAACCGAGCCAGTGTTCATCATCTTCATTTGGCTGACTTGTTAGGTGTTTTCCCTCTGCATTAGAATATCGCTGCGGTTAAAAAAATTAAGCATATTGCTAAGACGTTTTTCCAAGCTATTGTATTCTATAACCGCAAAAATTGACGGATATGTCCTAGCAAAGCTTCTAACATAACCATCAAAGGAGCCTGACTTATTTTTCTTTAGTATTTTTGTCATCTCCTCTTTTTGTTCTTCGCTGAATGACTCTATTAGATGTTTGATTGTATATCGATTGAGGTCATTATCTGGAGCTTCATGAACGAGAAGAAAATCTGTTTTAGAGGCTACGTCTTCTAATTCATTTGCATCTTGTATGCCTTCGATAGTTGTTCCTGGGTTTAATCGCCATAATTCAGCCGTGGTAACAATGATTGGCACTAATATGTGTATCTGATCTGGATTGCCAAGAAAGTCATCGATTTGGTCGTCTAGACCTTCTGCCACTTTTTTAACTAATGAATATTGAAGCTGGCTTACTGCTTGTGTGATAGTTTTTGGATTTAATCCATCATTATATATTTCTACACCCTTCCCGCATAACTCGTAGTTTTCAGAAAAGCTGTTTATAAGTTTACTGTTTATCTTCGAGGATCTACACAGAGCATCTAGTGTAATGAATGTATCTTTAAAGTCTGCTAACTCCAAAGATTTGAAGCTTTTCGGTGTGAATATCCATTTTGTTCCTTGATATCTATACTTACATTCGACAAACAATTCTAAGTCAAGCTTGTTTTTATTCCTTAAGGTTGAGCCATGGACGTCAATAGAGAAAGTAGTTAAAATACCTTGTTCATTAGGTTTTTCATATTTGTATTCGCTTGGTTTCTCCACATTAAGTTTCCTAAGAGTCTCAGTAACTGAGTACTCAAGTGGCAAGCTTGATTTAAGCAAATAATCTTTCCATCCTTTGTGCGTCATAGTATATTTCGCTAGCTATCTATTAATAAATCAAGAGTTTCCACATAAGAAACTATAGTGGTTACATAGGCAGAATATTCCAGCACAATACATTGCTTAAGCGGAATAGCCAGAATAGTTCAGCATATTTTCAGTTTTCCTAAAATTAAACAAAGGTACTATTAGATATTTATTTATTACTATCTCTTATAAAGTCACTTTTCAAGGAATTGATCGTTTAGTTACGTAATGCTTGAGATGAATAGCATTATGCCTACTGCGCTGAAAAACAATGTGCAGCGATTAGTCGTTACATTCAGTTCCGCAACAAGCGTTCTTCAAAGGAACAAGGATGTAACGACAACTATAATCCACACACATTTTTTGGATTAAAGCAAACGTGGAGTATAAAATCTTCTAGTTTTGTGTCGTTAATCAAACGTTCAAGTGAGTATTATGCTAAATGATTCTATATTTTTTTCCTACTTGCGTAAAGGCTTCTACACACTGATCAAGGTGCGATCGCGTATGAGCGGCGGATACCTGCACTCGAATTCTGGCTTGACCTTGCGGCACCACTGGAAAGCTAAAGCCGATCACATAAATACCTTCTTCCAATAGATCACGTGCCATATCCTGAGCAAGTTTGGCATCGTATAACATGATGGGCGTGATGGGATGAATACCCGCTTTGATGTCAAAACCCCGATCGCGCATCTGTTGCCGAAAATAGCGGGTGTTTTCCATCAAGCGATCGCGCAGTTCGCTGGACTCAGTAAGCATGTCTAGTACTTTAATGCTGGTGTAAGCGATCGCAGGTGCCAGCGTATTTGAGAATAAGTAAGGGCGCGATCGTTCCCGTAACAACGCAATAATCGCTTGATGTCCCGATGTGAAGCCACCCGATGCACCCCCCAACGCCTTACCCAATGTGCTGGTAGTAATATCAACGCGTTCCATCACACCACAGTGCTCCGCCGTACCGCGTCCAGTTACCCCTAAAACGCCAGTCGCGTGACTATCATCTACCATCACCAAAGCATCATAGGTTTCTGCCAGATCACAAATTCGTTCAAGCTGGGCAATGTCGCCATCCATACTGAACACACCATCCGTCGCAATCAAACGAATTTTGGCCGATTGAGTTTCTTGCAGATAGTGTTCCAGTTCCTCTAGATTGCCGTGGGCAAATCGATAGCGCTTCGCTTTACACAATCGAATCCCATCAATGATACTGGCATGATTCAAGGCATCGCTGACAACTGCACACTGCTCATCTAACAGCGTTTCAAATAAGCCACCATTCGCATCAAAACAGGAGGTGTAGAGAATCGTATCTTCCGTGCCTAAAAAGGTTGAGATTTTGGCTTCCAGTTCTTTATGAACGGTTTGGGTGCCACAAATAAAACGTCCCGATGCTAACCCAAATCCATACTTTGCCAGACCTGCTTGAGCGGCAGCAATCACATCGGGGTGATTCGCCAGTCCCAAATAATTGTTCGCACAGAAATTAAGCACCGAGCGATCGCCTTGCACCGTGATTTTAGCCCCCTGAGGCGTGGTTAACACCCGTTCTTCTTTGGTTAAATTCGCCACTCGGATTTCATCTAATTGTGCTTGAAACAGAGAGATTGCTGTTTTCTTCATGGTGGCAAGAATCCTTTACACTTGAGGGTTTTAAAGCCTGCAACATATCCGTCACGATCGTCGCCAAATCATACTGGTGCTGCCAGCCCCAATCCGCCCGCGCTTTCGAATCATCAATCACAGCGGGCCAAGAATCCGCGATCGCTTGCCGGAAATCGGGAGCATAGCGGCAGGTGAAATGCGGCAGGTGGGTCTGAATCTCAGCCACCAACTCCTCGGCTGAAAAACTGACCGCAGCGACGTTGTAACTGGACCGAATTTTGATTTTGGAGGTGTCAGCTTGCATGATGCCGAGCATGGCACGAATCGCATCAGGCATATACATCATCGGTAGGCGTGTTTCAGGACGGACGAAACAGGTGTAAGTGCCAGTTTGGAGCGCAGCGTGAAAGATTTCGACCGCAAAATCGGTGGTGCCACCACCCGGAGGGGAAGTATGGCTGATAATTCCGGGTAATCGTAAACTGCGCACATCAACTCCAAAACGTTGTGCGTAATATTGGCACAGTAATTCACCCGTAACCTTCGTGATGCCATACATTGTGGAGGGATCTTCAACGGTGATTTGAGGGGTATCCAGTTTGGGCGTGTGCGGACCAAAAACGGCGATCGAACTGGAAAAAAACACGTGAAGCTTAAATATTTTTGCCGCTTCTAAAACATTCCGTAGTCCATTAATATTGACATCCCAACACCGATCAGGATGCTGTTCTCCTTTTGCTGACAGTATACCCGCGAGATGATAAACGGTATCAATTTGATAGTCTTGAATGATTGCCGTGATTGATGCAGAGTCAGTGACATCTACAATGGCGTAAGGGGATGTTTTGGCATTTTGGGGCGGTGTTCTCCAACCACTTGCAATCACATTATTCACGCCATATACATGACGCAATGCAACCACTAAATCACTACCCAGTTGTCCCTCAGAACCTGTTACTAAAATCTTGTGCATAGTACTTCGTCAAACCACCATTGGATGAGCTACGATTTCATGGAGCACATGTAATAACCGTTGGACTTCTTCAAGCGTGTTGTAGTGCATACAACCAAGCCGTAACAAGCCACCGTCCGCTTCTAGTCCCAGCCGTTGTATCAGGTTGAGCGCGTAGAAGTTGCCATTCCAGGCGAAGATGCCGCGATCGCCCAATTGTGTTGCTAACTCTAAAGGAGAATACCCTGCGACCCGAATTCCGACTGTCGGAGTACGCCAGGCAAATTGCGATGGTTCGGTAATGCCGTAGAGCGTAACTCCAGGAATCTCCAACAGATGCGGAATTAAGTATGCCGACAGCGATCGCTCGTACTCTTGAATCGTGACCATCGCCGTGGTGAGGGCATGTCGTCGATTGCTGATCATGGGTGTCATTTGACGACCCAAATCAGTCAAATATTCGATCGCCGCGATCGTGCCAGCGATTCCCTCAAAGTTTAGAGTACCGGTTTCCCAGCGATAGGGAATGGCATCAGGAGCCGGACGAGGTTTGTAAGGGCGAAGCCGAGTTAAATGCTCTCGCTTCCCGTAGAGAATACCAACATGAGGCCCAAAAAACTTATAGGCTGAGCAAACGAGAAAATCACAATCCAGCGATCGTACATTGATCAGCCCGTGGGGAGCGTAATGCACTGCATCGACAAACACCCACGCTCCCACCGCATGAGCCATTCGAATGACCTCCGCTACATTGCTGATCGTGCCAACCGCATTCGATGCGTAGTTGATGGCGACCACTTTGGTGCGCGGGTTCAATTTGTGTTCTAGATCGGTCAGATCGAGTGTGCAATCGGTTAAATGAATATCGACCGTCCGGACAATCACACCCCGCTCTTCTAGTGCGAGCCAGCAGGAGACATTGGCATCATGGTCGAGATTCGTCACCAATATTTCATCACCGGGCTGTAATTCTCGTCCAATCGAGCGGCTCATGGCCTGGGTCAGTGTTGTCATATTGGCTCCAAACACCACTTCATCGGCATCACAGCCTAAAAAATCTGCCACGGCGGAACGAGCCCGCTCTACGAGCGCATCGGTTCGTACACTGGTGATAAATGCCCCATGCAGATTGGCATTGGATGTTAACAGGTAGTTCGCGATCGCATCAATGACCCGATTTGGCACTTGAGTCCCCCCAGGCCCATCCAAAAACACGACCGGATGTCCATTCATCTCTTGCCGCAAGGCAGGAAATTGAGCACGAATCCAACCCAGATCAAGAACCATGATGGGAATCTCCTATAGGAAACGTGATATCAAATATTAAGCGGTGTTACTAACAATACTCAGGAGGGGCAGGTTTAGTCGGTAAACCAGGCATTTCCCTGTGAATCAACTGCCAAACCTGCCCCTAAATCACTCACATTTGCCCTTCCTCGGGTGGAAACAATCCAGGACACGTGAGTACAAAAACATCGCGTGTGCCTTGATCGGTATTGATCGTATTCACGGGTGACGTGTAATGGAAATACTGGTCATCTCTAAAGACCAGGAATTCCCCAGGATTGAGGACTTTGCTGAAGGCTGGGTGTTGGTCATCTTTGTGTTTGTAAAGATGGGTTTCACCGCCTCCGATGCCGTTGCGATCGACAGAGAAAATACCCACCACATCCACTCCATCCCGGTGAATCCCTTCGGGTGCAGGATTGCCTAATTCTTCTGAAGTGGCGATCGTCCGGATTTGGTGAACGCCAATTTCATTCGACGTTGAGCAAAGTTTGCAGAACTGAAAAAATTCCCAAATTAAGCGCTGAAAATCTTCTAGTTGAATGAGTTTATCATCTAACTCATCATATTCTCGGATCACGTCTCCCAACAACGGATTGTATTGTTTACTCTGAAACAATCGACGATGAGGAAGTTTAATTAAACGAGCAGCCTCGTTGGCACTATGAGATGGATCGATCACTTTGAAATGAGAGAGTCTTCTGAAGCGGTAGTTACCCTGCAAATATGGGTCTTTAGGTAGATGCTCAAAAGATTGCTTCAACTTGTTAACATCAATCGCCGTTAACATTTCTAAAATATAACTTGCTAAGCAATTTGCTTCAGGCTTAACAAATCCTTCTGGTTTAGTCAGATTCATCATATAACTTGATTGCCTCACTCAATAAATAGCAACAACACACTCACTTCGTTACGGATGCGTGCATTGTCGGCTGAAGAGATGTCAAGAAAGTCCTACTCTAACTGCCTTCAACAGAGTAATAGTGCATTAAAGGCTTTTTAACTGTGGTGAAAATCTACATCTTTACTCATGTAAATTTGATGCAATCTCATGTGAGGAATAACGTAGATACTGCATTCAGAGAATAGAGCTTGTTTGCATCTATCTACTTATTATTGTAATTAATTTTTTAGGTATTCAAGGTACTGTTGCATGAAGAGTGGTTGCGGAGGGAAGAGAGCTGGTAGGTTGTAGTTACCACACCACAGCTTGCCATGAAACCTCAATACCGCATCCGTAAATAGTCTGAGTACAACGCTGGACTCTAAAAGAGGGGCAGCCTCACCATCTGAGTCGAAGAATCCATCCTGGAGTAGTAGGTCGTCGCAAGGTCACCCACGGCTTTCGCTCGGACTGGGGGGCGGAGTTGTTTGCTCAGATGCGCTCTCTGATTGATACAGCCAACCGTCAGAGCATTTCTGCTTTGGATGCCATTTTGCATGCCCTTACCTCATCTCAGACCGATTGGCTATTCAGTTGAGCAATTACTCAGTATTATCCATCTTAGGCTAGTGGCAAAAGGCACTTCAAATTTTCATAATCGAAATAAACTTTGCTGACTAGTAAATGCTGCGCTGCGGGATGTGCTTATGGTATTGCCTACACCTGAAATGTTGGAACGAGCTAAAAATGGGGATCTGGAAGCGATCGCCCAGCTCATCAATCAACGCCTCGTGCAGACGTTGCCGCCCAATGAATTTTTGACGAAAGCGACTTTGAAAGGCAGTTGCCTCTATCTGCGGTTGGAATCTGCTCAGTCGCCAGAGCCGCAAGGCGCAGTCACAGCGGTGCGATCGATCCTTGCAGACCTGTCCCTCCACCAAGTGCATCAAGCTCGCATCTATGGTTGGGTGACGGGAGAAGATTTTCCATCCTGGCAAGAGGAACTGACCGTTAAACCAGTTGCCAATGGTCAATCTTCCTGGTGGGATGCGGTCCAGAATACGCTACCAAAACTACCGCATTTTGGTAAGGCTGATCATACAAAATCCACTCCGGATGCAGATCCAGACGATTTAACCGCATCCGAATCAACCCTAGCTAAAAAAGCACAAACCACCTCATGGTGGGATTCTGTAACGGGAGTTGTATCCGGTGCCGTAGGGACAGCCAGTGACCTGGCGAATCAGGGTAGCAAGGCTATTTCCACGTCGGTGAGTGAAGCTGTAGGTGCCGTGGGGCAAGCGGCCAATCAAACGGGCAAAGTGGTGGGTGGTGCAATGACCAGTGCCGCAGGAGCCGTAGGGCAGGCAGCCCATCAGACGGGTAAGGTGCTGGTCGGCACGACTTCTGGTGCAGCCAATGCGGTTAGCTATGCCACTGATACCGTCGGTGAGGTTGTCGATCAGATGGGCTGGTTAGTACCGTTTCTTGATCGCGTCGATATTGTGAAGGCACAAGAGAGTGTGCGGCGGCTCCAGGCCAAGCATCCCAATGAACCACCGCGGGCGATCGCTCACCGCATCATGATGCAAAAAGCTCTGCTTGTCAGTGGCACTGGGGCCGCTAGTAGCTTTGTTCCAGGTATGGTGGCGTTAGATTTAGCCGCCACGACCGTGCTGCAGGCTGAAATGGGCTATCAGATTGCGGGAGCCTATGGCCTGGATTTGCAGGACCCAGCCCGTAAAGGTGAGATTTTAGCGATCTTTGGGTTGGCCCTGGGGGGAAGCTATGCCCTGCGGGCAGGATTGGGGATGATGCGCTTTGTGCCGGTAGCGGGTGCTGTCGTTGGGGCCAGTACCAACGCGGTCGCGCTCTACACCGTTGGGCATGTCGCGTGTCAATTCTATGAAACCCGCGCTCAGGATGAAACGCCGGAAACGGTAGCAGATGCAGCCAAAGAGGAGCGGGATGCATTTTTGCAGGAGGCGATCGCTCAACAAATCACGATGGATCAAATCCTGGCGCATATGGTGCGTACCAGTACCCCCAACCTGACCTGGCAAGAAGTGCTGCCGGACTTGCAACGGCTCAACTTTAGCCCCAGCAATTCTCGATATGAGAATGATTCTCATAAAAACGTCCGGTTTTAACGTTTATGAATGGCTGAAACCCGCATTCTGCCGTTTATAACATTGAGTGCACAAGTCTTTAGACACTCTGGCTACAGTACAAATGTTTCA
>DVDV01000398.1 GCA_015296075.1 Leptolyngbyaceae cyanobacterium M33_DOE_097
GAGAATAATTCTCACAAAAATATTCATTTTGAACAGCTATCAATGGCTGGAATACCCATTCTGCCGTTCATAAAATTGAGCGCACAAGCCTTTAGAGGCTCTGACTTCAGTACAAATGTTTCAAAATGAGAATTGCTGCTTAGCTAGCACCGCTGGGGTCGAAGCTTTAAAGCAGGGAGGCAATGCGGTTGATGCAGCCGTTGCAACCACCCTGGCCATCTCAGTTGTTGAGCCTTTTTCGGCTGGGATTGGTGGTGGCGGCTTCTTGCTGATTCGAGAAGGGAAATCTGGCGCAATTAATGCCCTCGATTTTCGGGAACGATCCCCCCTCGCAGCTAAGCGCAACCTGTATCTTGATGCCAAGGGTCAAGTTATCACCGGAGCCAGCACCAAGGGCTATCTCGCAGTTGCCACACCTGGCACGGTTGCAGGCTTGTATGAAGTGCATCGCCGTTATGGAAAACGACCCTGGCGATCGCTGGTAGAACCTGCGATTCGCCTTGCAGAGCAGGGTTTTCCGGTGAGTTGGCGACTCGCACAGGCAATTGAGCGGAGTCAAGTCAACCAGGATCCTGAAGCAGCCAAAATCTTTAGTCAGACGGGGAAACCTCTCAGCGTCGGCGATCGCTTGGTGCAACGAGACTTAGCTCAAGTCCTTAAACGGATTGCCCAAAATCCCCAAGATTTCTATACAGGTCGCACCGCCCAGGCGATCGCCGCCAGCATGAGCCAAAACAAAGGGTTGATCTCTCTAGAAGATCTCCGCCGTTATCGTCCGATTTGGCGTGAGCCAGTTTGTGGCACGTTTCAACAGGCCAGAGTGTGTTCCATGCCGCCCCCATCTTCGGGTGGAGTACACCTCTTGCAAATGCTGAATCTGCTCAGCAGTACCGACCTCAAAGGCATGGGTTGGCGTCATCCGAATGCACTGCATCTGATGATCGAGTCGATGCGCATCGCCTACGCCGATCGCGCTACGTATCTGGGTGATCCTGACTTTGTTAAGGTGCCAGTTACCGCGCTGATTAGCCCAGCCTATGCTCGCCAACGCTTTTCAGAAATCAATCCGAACCAGGCAACCCCATCGAAGCAGCGTCAACCGGGGGATCCCAAACTGTTGGAACGGCTGAGCAAGGAATCGAACGACACGAGCCATCTCAGCGTTGTGGGTCAGACGGGAAATGCCGTCAGTCTCACCTTTACCATTAACCTTGGGTTTGGCGCAGGGGTAGTGGCTCCCGGCACTGGCATTGTGTTGAACAACGAAATGGATGATTTTGCGATCGCCCCTGGTGTGCCCAATGCGTTTGGACTGGTGGGCAATGATGCCAACGCGATCGCTCCCGGCAAAACCCCACTTTCTAGCATGACGCCCACTATCGTGACCGAAGCCGGACAATTGCGCCTGGTCACAGGTGCCCCCGGCGGTAGCACGATTATCACCACCGTTTTGCAAGTCGTACTCAACGTACTGGTGTATGAAATGAACGCTGAGCAAGCGATTTCAGCCCCACGAGTACACCATCAATGGTTGCCCGATGTCGTGCGGGTCGAGTCGTTTGGCCTGGATGCCTTGACCCTAGAAAACCTGCGCCAACGGGGACACCAGATTCAACAGCAAGGCAGTTGGGGGAACGGAAATGTGATTGTGCGATCGCGCGACGGATGGCTTGAGGGAGCTGCTGACCCACGCGGCGAAGGAACGGCCTATGGGTTTTAAGCCATCACCCCAAACCGCCACCACCGCAATTGCTTCAAACAATGATTGCGGCCTAAGCCATTGAGGGAGCAATACCTGTTCGAGGGAGAAAGCTCTGAAATTGCGACAATCGCCGTTGATAGGTATCTAGCGACAGATCGAGGGCTTCTAAGCTTACAAAAAACTCGCTGCCCTCCGTGCCATAAAACTGAGCAATTCGATACTCGATTAAATTTAATCTGACCAATGCTTCATACAGCTCTAAAAAAGAAGTTTCGGTAAACACCCAACAGTGAATATCCCAAGTGGCTTCTTTCCGAGAAATCGCTTTTGTCCGTTTCCAGGCCTCCTGCAAAGAATGCACATTTGCTAATTCAGATTCAACAGCAGGCATAGCCCAAGAAATATTGCCATTCCACGCAACAGCAGATACAAAATAATCAAAAAACTGGCGCGCAGAAGGCTCTTTTGCCTGCATCAGATAGGCCTCAATCACATCTGCAAGTCGCGTGTCACAACGAAAATAATCAAAGCAAAAGCGGCGATCTGGAATCACTAACGACAGAATACCGCCCGGTTTCAAAATCTGGTGTACTTCGGCCAACCAGCCAACCAGATCGGGGACATGCTCAATCACATGGGAGGCAACCACATAATCAAAAGGGGCGCGATCGCCCGTCAATTCGGGTAACCGCTTTTCCCCCCAGATGTAATCAACATCCACAATCTGGTCAATATTGACCCACGGTTTATCGACATACCTAACCCGCAAATCCTCAGTTGAATCATGGTCTACGTAATAGACCCGACCCATCTCACGTGTCACGATCGGGTTACATAAAGGCCCAATCTCTAGCCCAACTTGCTCTGAAGGAGACAGTTGGGCAAGAATCTTTTGGGTGCGATCCATCAACTACTCTCCAGTAACGGACAGTTCATCAACCCAGATGTAAGGAGAAATTCCGCCTGGAGTCAAGTGCTCAGTCGGCTCAACGTAAACAATCGACTTGAGCAGAGTTAAGAAATCGCCTGCAACTGTGGCAGATTCAACACTGATGCGTTTGCCGTCTTTGATCCACCAGCCATCAAAGGGGAGTGAGAAAGCACCTTGTAAGGCTTTCACCCCAGCATGTAAGGCTTGCAGGTCATCAACCAAGATAACGTTATCAACCGTATCGAGATTAAAAGATGGATCCGCATTTTGCCCCCCCAGCACATGGTAAAAGTGCGGACTGACGGTAATTTTTGCGCCCATGTTAGCGTGACCTGTCGGCGCAGTGTTAAACCGTTTCGCTGTCCCCGCACTATGCAGAAAATTCGTCAGAACGCCATCGGTGATCAGCGGTACACGTCGGGTTGGTGTGCCTTCACCATCAAAGCTGGTCACATCGCAGTTTTCAGGGTGAAGTGCATCATCGGCCAACGAAAGTAGGGGGGAAGCAATCTGGGTGCCAATCGATTCCGGCGTCGAAAGACTTTGCTTATCTAAAACACTTTGGGCATTGAAGATATTCGAGAAAGCCCCCAACAAGCTGAGGAAAGCTTCAGGCGAAAACACCACTCGATACTTTCCAGTTGGGATCTTTTGATAATCCAAATGGCTGATCGTTTTCTCAGCCGCTTCTTTTAGACAGCCATCAATATCGAGATTGTCAAATTTGCGGCTAATCCGAAAGGCACCCGCACTACGGGGCTTTTTACCTTCTTGCTCCGTCTTGGTGTAAAGATACATCGAGGTGAGTGAGTATGCTTCGTTACGCAAAGCCCCATCACTATTGAGATAAAAATGGCTAATCTCGCGTTGCGCCAGGCCATTGTAGGGAACCGCCGCGATCGCAGGGTGAGCTTGCTTCAGCTCTTGCTCCGCTTGAATTAAGGTATCCAGTAAACTTGCAACGGGTGCCTGGGGCGCGACAGCATCTACCGTTTGGGCCAGCGGTGCGGTCGCTTCAGGACTAAAATCTGGCACATTTTCTTTTACCCCAAACTCACTGGCTTCGTAAGCCGTTTTAAGCGCCATTTCTAAGCCAGAGGGGTCTAAATCGCTGGTTGAAGTGATCCCAACGCTACCCTCCGAATTCCAGACGCGAACGGTTACGCTCGAACGATTTGAAGCTTTAACTTGATCGGGTTTACCCTGGTCAACCTTGACACTCGTTTCATCAATGGTCGAGCCATAAATATCAAACTTTGCAATTCCCAATTGCTGGGCGGCGGATTGGGCTTTCTCTGCAATTTGCTGAATCGTCGTCATAGGTGAGCGTCTTGGTACAGGAATAACTGTAGCCAGATCATAGCGAATTGTCGGGACATTGGAACGCAACGCCCCGACTCAACAGCGCCTAAACTACCATTTCTTATAGGGTAGAAACTTGCCATTCATAATGACTTTGACGCGATCGCCATTGGGGTTTTCTTCTTTCTCAATGTCAAGCGTGAAGTCAATTGCACTCATGATGCCATCGCCAAATTTCTCGTGGATAATTTCTTTCATCGGCATCCCATAGACCTGCATGATCTCGTAAAAACGGTAGATCAAGGGATCCGTTGGCACAATCGGCCCCAACCCCTTTGAAGGGCAGGCCGTCAACTCTGGGATCCAATCTAGGGGTAAGTCAAGCGCTTCTAAAATCTTCTTGGCTTCTTCTGCTGAGGCACTGGCCTGACGATAGAAAACAGCCGCAATCCAGACTTCATCACGCCCAAGTAACTCTTCTAGCTCAGCAAAGGTAACGCCCTTTTCTTCTTTTGCAGCTAAGAGTTCATCAGTAATTTCTGGAATTTCAGACAGGGGCATAATCACTCCTCATCAACTTTAATGTTTCAATCCAATCAAACAGAAGCACGCACGCGTGCCTCCTCAACCACCCGCGCTTCCGCAGTCAGGTGACGTTCCATTTCTGCCTTCAGCTCGTGATACTGCGGGTATTGATCCAACTCTTCGCGTTTGCGTGGGCGCGGGAAGGGAACATCCAACACCTTTGCAATGCGAGCCGCCGGACCCCGTGTCATCATCACAATTTTGTCAGAAAGGAGCAAGGCTTCCTCAATACTATGGGTGATCAAAATGACGGTTTTGCGCTCTTGTTCCCAAATGCGCTCAATCTCATCCTGCAAAAAGCCACGGGTCAGCGCATCCAGCGCCCCAAAAGGTTCATCCATTAGCAAAATTTGAGGATTGATCGCCAAAGCTCGTGCAATCCCAACCCGCTGTTTCATGCCACCCGATAACTCGTGGGGATGCTTGCGCTCAGCCCCTGACAAACCGACCAGGTTGATGTATTCCTGCATAATCTCTTTTTGCTGCGCTACGGGCATGGTGGGGTACACCGTCTCGATCGCAAACTGAATGTTTTCGGCAACGGTCATCCACGGCATCAGCGCATAGCTTTGAAACACCACCCCGCGATCAGGACCGGGACCAGTGACCCGTTGCCCATCGACCAACACTTCGCCTGTCGTTGGCTTCGATAGACCCGCCACAATATTGAGCAGCGTCGATTTGCCGCAACCAGAGGGGCCAATGATCGACACAAACGTGTTGTGTTCAATCTCTAAATTAATCGCCGAAAGCGCCTCAAAATCAGGCGAGGTACGTTTCAACAATTTGTCAGCCAACGTCTGCCGACCAAAATAGACTTTGGTGACATTTGAAATTGAAACACTACCAGCCGTTGTATCCATGCTTGAAGGGGTTGATTCAGGTCGGGTATTTGTACGCATATTATGACCTTTGTCCAAAAGAGACCCACGTTTGCAATAGCCCAAATAGGCGATCGAGCAGTAACCCGACTAAGCCAATAACCAAAATAGCGGTGATGATGCTGGTCACTTTCAAGTTGTTCCACTCGTTCCAGACAAAGTAGCCAATACCACCACTCAACAAGATCTCAGCAGCAACAATCACCAACCAGGCAATGCCCAGACTGATCCGCAAACCAGAGACAATGCTGGGAGCCGCCGCAGGCAAAATCACCTTAGTGATGGTACGCCAACGCGAAGCCCCCAAGGTGCGTGCCACATTCAAGTAAGCCGGATCCACATTGCTCACCCCAAATCGGGTGTTAATCAGGGTCGGCCAAATACTGGTAATGGCAATCACAAACAAAGCCGTCTTTTCAGAATCACGCATCAGAGCCAACCCCAAAGGCAACCAGGCCAGAGGTGAAACAGGTCGCAAAATCTGAATAAACGGATCAATCGCCTTTGAAATCACTGGCGATAAACCCGTGATGATGCCCAATGGAATGGCGATCGCCGAGCCAATCAAAAACCCGATCGCCACGCGGCGGAGGCTGGTCAAGAGCAACAGACCAATACCCTTGTCATTCGGACCATAATCAAAAAATGGATCCGCAATCCACGTCCAAAAATCCTTAATTGTCTGACTGGCAGACGGCATAATTGGCAAAAATAGGCCGCTCCTGGCACCAATCTCCCAAAAGATGAGGAAAAGGGATAGCAACAGCAAAAACAGCAAAGTTGCCTTTTGATTGGTGTTGAGTAGCGGCATCGAAGACCGCTTTGCAGGTGTAGAGATGACGTTGTTAGCCATAATTAAAAAGACAGAAAGAAGCTGACAGAGAACTTAGATAGAAGGCTTCTAGAAAAGATCTTAAAAGACGATCTAGAAGCCTTTTGCAGGGGCGATCGCTACACTTTGAACTTTTTAATTTGGGCATCTACATACTCGGCTGGTTTGGCCGGGTCAAAGGTGTCAAACTTCAACTTCTCAACCCGCGCCGTCTCCGTTGGGGGAGTTTGGCCCAACTCTTTCTGCAACTCAGCCGCCAGGTCGGTCAAAAAGATGTCTTGAGCAATCTTGTCGTAGTCTGCCTTTTCTTTAGGCATCAGCTCCCAACGCACAAGCTGAGACGAAATCCACTTGGCAAAGCTCGCCCAGGGGTAGGGGTCAAAGCCAATCCGATCAGGAACATCCAGGGTGTTACCTAATCCATCCTCAAACTTACCCGTCAAGACAGCTTGCACAACAGGCAATGGTTGGTTGAGATACTTCCGCTCAATTAAAGCTTCTGACACTTTTTGACGATTGGCTGGGTCGTCTGCGTAGGCAGCCGCATCGATGATCGCTTTGTTGACCGCGCGGAAGGTTTTGGGATTTTGATCGATCCATGTTTGGCTCGCTGCGAAGGCACAGCAGGGGTGGCCATCCCACAGATCTTTCGTCAGCATGTGGATGAAGCCAACCTTTTCAAACACGGCCCGTTGGTTAAACGGATCCGGCATCAACATCGCATCCAACTCACCTGCCGTCATCTTCGCAACACTATCTGGAGGGGGAACAGGCGAAATTTGCACATCTTTATCCGGGTCTAGCCCACCTGTTGCCAGGTAATAACGCATCAGCAGGTTGTGCATCGAGTAGGGGAACGGCACCCCAATTTTGAAGCCTTTGAAGTCTGCCGGGCCTTTCACCTTATCCTTATGCTTCATCGCAACGGTGATCGCTTGCCCGTTAATATTCTCAATGCTAGCCAGCTTGATGGGGAAGGACGCTGAACCCAAACCCATTGTGATTGCAATCGGCATCGGCGACAGCATGTGGTAGGCATCTAACTCACCCGCGATCGCTGAGTCACGCACAGCCGCCCAGTTTGGCATCTTTTTAACGGTGACATTTAGCCCATATTTAGAGTAGAAACCGAGCGGGTCAGACATCACAATCGGCGTCGCGCACGTA
Organism: Leptolyngbyaceae cyanobacterium M33_DOE_097; assembly: GCA_015296075.1. Lineage (GTDB taxonomy): Bacteria > Cyanobacteriota > Cyanobacteriia > Leptolyngbyales > Leptolyngbyaceae > DSRU01. Next base: position 7,401 of record DVDV01000398.1, read on the forward strand.
ATGGGGATAAACCCGATCGTCAAATCTTTCTTCTCAACATCACCTGCGCTGCCTGCCGGAGAAGCGTCTGGTGTGGCTGACTGCTGTTCCCCACCCGCACAGCTACTCAAGGCAATTAACGCACCCGCAACCGCAATCCGCTTGATAAACTCGCGGCGGCTGTACTCTCCGAGACGAACCGTATTACCAAAAAACTCGCTTGCATTTGGGCCAAACGCCGCAGCAAAGGCTGCTTCTAAACCACCTGCTTCGCGAATTAACTCCTCACAAAATTTGCGCCGCGCCGGATTGTTTCCAGCAATGTTGTGAAGCAGCAACTCTTTACGAAACTCGGCTTGAGTCAAGCTATCTGCCAGGGTCAATGCACTAGGTTGATACAGCCCCATCTTGACAAAATCATTGACCAACTCAACCGGATCAGTCGGCATCCCTTCCGTGTATTTCCAATGATCTTCCGGCAAGTGATAGCTTCCGCAAGGGCAGACATTTAAGCCCATAACGGCTGACTCAAAACTCGAATTAGGTGATAAAAGCGCCATAGATTCCTGAAACTCTGTTCAAAAGAACACATACAGGGGTTATATTGATGGCGAACAGGGGATCAATTTTGTGACTAAAAATACAAAATTAAGAAAACATTTAGATGATTATGCGAGGTGTATTTTTCTTGAGATTCTCTGTAGCTAGTTGATGGGGGCAAAGGTCACACGGATGAAGCACAACGATCGCGATCACGCACCTCAATCATCTACAAAAGATACTTTTTTAGAAAAGAAAATAGCATTTTTGTCGAATGGTAAGCAACAAGAATGGATCCGTTTCATCACAGTTGTCCTGGCTTTTATCGGTCTGTGGCGTGTTTTAGAAGGAAGCTTAGTTGCTTTGCGATCGCTGCTTTAAAAACTTCTGTAGAAATTGAGTTGGTTGGTTGCAAAAGCATCATTGCCTTCTAGCTCAAACAGAACTGAATCTGCAAAAGATCTGTCATTGCAGTTGCTTTTTACTGATTATCTAGCTTGTACGTTTGTTGATTTACCTAAGCAAAGTGTAGATCTCACAAATCGCTTCATTTGCTACAGTTTCTACCGCAATCCTATTAAATTTGTGAAAGAGTTTTGAGGAAAATCGTTTCACCACACTGCGCTCTCCACCTATTGTTTAGAACTGCGGCAGGACATGGATCAGATGTATCAAACTGGATTGAACTGATGAACCAGTATATTTACAGAACTGGCTGAACCAAGCATCCGGTTTCAATCAGTACAATCCCTAGATGGATTGCGTGGAGCAACCGTACTTCTACGAGATCACTCTTACATCCTGCCGCTGAGTGGACAGTGGAGATTCCGCACATAGAGCAAGCTTTAGAAAAAGATGGTGAAGCTATAGTAAGCGCGGGCATCACCAGTATGAACTTTCTATCAAGTTGAGTTAAATCGCACGCTAGGCATTGCGATCGCTGTGTTCCCAAACTATCCACTGTTTATGTTTTTGCACTATTGCTTCGATTTTTGGTTTACGACTCAACATGCACCATTTCACACGAATCTAGCATCAGTCTCAGGTCGATCAGTCGTAAATTCAATTTCGAGCCAATCATCATTCTTATCTAGACACAATCAAGGCTTAATCCAAGAAAAAGCATCTTTAGACACCATCACGATCATCTTTTTCTTGTCTCTATTGCTAACTGACTTCAAGTATCGGCTTGATTCTCTGCTTCAAAGATTCAATTCTTTCTAGCTGTTTGCACTAGCCAGTAGAACTGCATTTCATGCTTGAGTGCTTGCAGTTGTTTGGCTTAATCACGCTGCAAGTTTTTACTCACGTTAGGAAAGCGGCTGGCTATTCAAACTAGCTAGCGATCGCTTGTTCTCTAGAAATACAAAAAATTCGAATGACTACAATCAATTACTCCGTTGTTAACGACTGGGGCGTCGGTTTTACTGCGAATGTTGCGATCACAAATACTGGTAGCAGCCTCAACGGGTGGACCTTCTCATTTGACGCTCCCTTTGAAATCACAAACCTGTGGAATGCTGAAATTGTCAGTCGCCAGGGCAGTCGTTACACCATTCGCAATGCCAGTTGGAATGGTAGCCTTGCCAACAATGGCACTGTTTCTTTTGGCTTCAATGGCAGCAAAGCCATCAGTGCAAGTGCAACGCCCAGTAACTATGCTTTTAATGGCGCGCCGATTAGCACCACACCCACAACCCCGACCGCACCCGTAACACCACCGACGATCGCGATCGGTGATGTCAGCATGGTTGAAGGCAGCAGCGGCACCACCTCTGTCAATTTTGAGGTGTCACTCTCAAAAGCATTTGACAAGTCCGTAACGGTGCAATACACCACAGCTAACGGCACAGCGATCGCAGGCTCAGACTACGTTGCTAAATCCGGTACCGTCACGTTTGCAGCGGGTGAAACACGCAAAACCGTCAGCATTGCGGTGAATGGAGATACCGCTGTCGAAGCGGACGAAACCTTTCAAGTTAGGTTATCTAGTCCCACCAATGCCACGATCGCAGATAGCACCGGGGTTGGCACGATTCGCAATGATGATGCCGCTCCAACGGTTTTGCCGCAAATCAATATTGGGGATGTTGCGCTGAATGAAGGCAACAGTGGTACAACCTCCGCTAATTTTGGTGTATCGCTGTCAAAGGCATTTAATCAACCCGTAACGGTGCAATATACAACCGCCAACGGTACCGCGATCGCGGGTTCTGACTACGTGGCTAAGTCGGGCACAGTGACCTTTGCCGCTGGAGAAACCTTCAAAACGGTTAGTGTTGCCGTAAATGGGGATACTGCTGTCGAAGCGAATGAAACCTTTCAAGTCAGGCTTTCTAGCCCTACGAATGCCAGCATCGGCGATGGCACTGGGGTTGGCACGATTCGCAATGATGATGCGGCGATCGCCATTCCTCAAATCACCATTGGCGACCTCTCTGTTACAGAAGGTAATAGCGGCACCAGCAACGCCACGTTAACTGTCAGGCTCTCTAGCGGCAGTAGCCAAACGGTCAGAGTCAACTACGCAACGGTGGCTGGCAGCGCGCTCGCAGGTTCTGACTACACGGCTGTTTCAGGCACGCTGTCGTTTGCGGCAGGTCAAACCACTCAGACGATTACGGTGCCAATCATCGGCAACACCCTGACTGAATCTACCGAAACCTTCAAGGTGGTGCTGTCTAGCCCGCTGAATGGGGCGATCGCGGATGGGGAAGCGACTGTCACAATCCTCGACAATGATGCGACAGTCAGCGCTGGCAAATTTAACTATGGCGATGCTTTAGGCAAGTCATTCCTGTTTTATGAAGCGCAGCGATCGGGTAAACTCCCTGCTGACAATCGGGTGCCTTGGCGCGGTGACTCGGCTCTCAACGATGGTAAAGATGTGGGAGTTGATTTAACAGGTGGCTACTACGATGCGGGCGACCACGTTAAATTTGGTTTTCCAATGGCGTCGGCGATGACCATGTTGAGCTGGGGCGTCGTCGAGTATCGCGATGGCTACAGCAGCAGCGGGCAGCTCTCAGAAGCGTTAGAAGCGATTAAATGGGGCACAGATTACATTCTGAAAGCTCACACGGCACCAAACGAGTTTTACGGGCAAGTGGGCCTGGGGGATGTTGACCACGCTTACTGGGGTCCACCGGAAACAATGACGATGGCCCGCCCAGCCTTCAAAATTACGGCTCAAAATCCGGGTTCTGACCTGGCAGGCGAAGCAGCAGCAGCTCTGGCTTCTGCGTCGATCGCCTTTCGCTCCACGGATCAGGCTTATGCCGATCGCTTACTGAATCATGCGATTCAACTTTATAACTTTGCCGACACTTATCGCGGCAAGTACTCCGACTCAATCCCCGATGCGGCGAAGTTCTACAACTCTTACAGTGGCTACAACGATGAGTTAGTGTGGGGGGCGATCTGGTTGCATGAGGCGATCGAAGCTAAGGGTAGCACCGACACCACCTATCTAAATAAGGCTGAAAGTTATTACCAGGGTATTCCTACCAATTGGACCCAATCGTGGGATAACAAAGCCAACGGTGCTGCCGTTTTGCTAGCCCAAGAAACGGGTAAGGCACGGTACAAAACGGATGTGGAAAACTGGCTCAACCATTGGAGCGATAAAAGTGGTAATGGCGTGAAATATACCAGCGGCGGCTTAGCCTGGTTAGACCAGTGGGGGTCACTTCGTTACAGTGCAAATACCGCTCTGCTAGCAGGTATTTACAGCGACACCGTGAATGACATTAATGGTCGCTACTCCAATTTTTCGAATTCGCAAATTAATTACATCCTGGGTGATAACCCCAATAGTCGCAGTTATGTTGTGGGGTTTGGCAACAACTCACCCAAAAATCCCCACCATCGAGCCGCTCATGGTTCCACAACAAACAACATCAACGACCCGGTAAACAACCGTCACCTGCTGACAGGGGCACTTGTCGGTGGTCCTTCTGCCGCCAATGATTACGCCTACTCTGACGATCGCACCAACTACATCACCAACGAAGTCGCATTGGACTATAACGCAGGTTTCACAGGTGCATTAGCCCGTATGCAAGAAAAGTTTGGACAGCCCAACTCCAGTCAAACCCTGGCATCTGGCAGCAACTTACTGACAGCAAATACGCTGCCAAAATAAGGTTCCCGCTTTCAATAATCTTTATGTTTAGTCCATTTATTCCTCAGCGTGCTTTACAAAACTCGCACAAATAGATGAGGAAATTACGGGAGAAGCAGTTCAAGCCAATCTCTTAAATCTCTAGCTGGTGGTCGTTTGATGGGCGATCGCCAGCTTTTTACTGTCGTAAATCGGCATATTTGGTTGTTACGTATCTTTATTGAAACTTGTCAGTTTATTTTTTCATCTTTACTTTGGCTATACCGAAAAACCACGTAGGCTCAGTTATTCTCGGTGCAGTAGAGGTCGAACTGTAACCTCAACTTCTACCAAAAGGGTTCTCTCGCTCAAAGTTTCACCAGCAAATGGTTATCATTTCTGAGGAGACTAATTCAACCCGAAGTATACGGTTTTTGATCGTGGCTGACAAGGTTGAAATTGAGAGGTGTGATTTTATACCTGAGAGAATTCGTGAGCGAACCCCTGAGTTCGCACTGTGCATGGTAAATCGTAGAAACTTGCCCATCTGAAATCAGAACTGGTTCTCCCATGAAGGATTCATTACTTCCAGCGGCGTTAATATCTTGCGCGACGTTCTCCTGCCTGACTCTGCCCCTGGCAGCATACGGCTCAAAAACGATTACGATTGACTTCCAAAAAGAACAAATTTTTGCTGGTAAGCTCCGAGATATTGCAACCCCCTACCTGGGTATCGCCGCCGCGGTGAGCTTAGGTGCAGGTGCTGCTGGTCTTTCAATGCGTGAGTGGAGCAACTCATCTAAGCGTTCTTCTCAAATCAAAAGTCAGTTAAACCAACTGAAAAGTGAGCTGCAATTGAAAGAGAAGCAAATCGAAGAGCTGCAATTAACTGATTCTTTTTTAGAAACTTCGGGTTTGAGTAATTTCCTGGAGCCTGAAAAGGCAAGTGCTAACGCGATCGCCCCTCAAACTGCGATCGAAATGGCGGCACCAGCAATGCCTCAGCAACCTCGCGCTCTACCCAAAATTCCCGTGTTGCGTTCAGAGGCCGAAATTGCTCAAGCCAATGAGACTGCTCGTCCGGTTGCCCGTTCTTCTGAGGCACTCCCCAAAATTCCAGTCTTAAAGGCTGATGCAGCTCCGGTTAAAAAAGAGGCCGCTAAGCCTGCGATGCCTAACAAAAATGGTATGAACCAAGGCAATCAAGGCAAAGCTCCAGTTCATGCCGTCACGTCCTTTACTAAAGCTCCTGCAGTAGAGCAGACCCGTAACGGGCATGGCGTTGCTTCACCTGTTACCAACCAATCCGCCACCGAAGTCATGAGCGAGATCAGCGAGTTGCAAGATCAACTGCAACAAATGGCTGCTCGGATGGAGATGCTGCAAAGCACTCTTAAAGAGAAAACAGAAGCAATGCCAACTTACATCCCCGATTCTTCTGGTCAGCTGATTGAGCATCTGCATCGGCGTCTCCAACTCCTAGAGTCAAACTGGATGCAGCAACGTCCTGCTTCTTAAATTCCTCAGATTAGTTGATTGAGACTCCTAGAAGGTTCTGAGGCACAAGCCGCAGCATCTACATCAGTCAAGGAATCACCTTCCTAGGGAAAATCAGAAGCTAGGTGAAGCCCCCACCTAGCCAATTCAAAAATCTCGATCAACGTACAAGTTCAGCAGGTGTCAGGGGTGCGTCAGTCTGAGGCTCTTTTGGTGCTTTCATAGGCGCGCTACGAGTGACAGACGAGTCAACTGGCGTATTTCGGTTGCCCCATCCATCATTGGTATCAGAGCGGTTGCTGGCCGGAATCGATGTTCGTCCTACAGGCGTCGAAATAGATACAGCCTCATTCACTTGAAAGTAACGTTGACCACTTTCTGTAAATCGCATCAGGGTGCGACCTGACTGCTCAGAAATTTCTCCGATCTTTTGGTTTACCTCAGGCAGTTGATTACCCGGCTCAAAAACGGCTGTAAAGACAATTCTAGGGTCAGGCTTATAAGGTGTTTCCGCTGTTGATTGATTGAGTTGCCAGGCTTCGACATAGCGTCCATCCGCAGCAACTTGCCAAAGATTCAGACTTGTCTCCCATTTGCCTTGAGCAACTTCGACAACTTCCCGCGCCAGAATCGAGTAGGTCGTGTTAGTTCCAGCAGATTGAGTCACATTGTTGGTGGGTTGTAGATAACGAATTCCACTAATCACTAACTTGCTGCGATCAGGGAGGTTTGTTGTTCCAGAGGCCAGATAAACGCCTGGTCTGCCTGAAGTTTTAACCGCTAAGGTCATTTCGAGTGGTGTTTCTGTTGTTCGAATGCAAGCATGAGTCAAAAGAAGTAGGGGCAAGATCGTAGTCCAACGAAACCGGGTTAAAGCAAAGGGATAATTACGTTTCATCAGTGTAAAACTCAAAATTAGTAAAATCTATCTAGTGAAAATTACGGATAGTTTGGCAATCCCCTGAATAAAGTAAATAAGTTACTTTGGCGCTGATAGTAACTCAAGTTACACGTAAGTGTTCTCTGAAAATTCATCTAAATCCGGCTTTAAAGCGGCGATCGACGAATATTCTTCAAATTTGAATGGGTACTCTAGATTCGAAACTACTTTGACTAGGTTGCAGACCATTTAGAAAGATTATCGACCTCTACAATCATTCGGCGATGCACAATTCTTCCCCTGAGAGTTTCTTACTAAAGCCAGCATCTGCTGGTTTTCGTTTGGCCAGTACAGTAACAATTGCATGGGTTACGGGTTGTGTTATGGGTCAGACAGCGATCGCGGAACCCATTGCTGAATCAGCCCCAACCCCCGACACCTCTAATGTAGCTTCCAATTCAGGGTTTGCAGCACCGGCACCCAATGCTGAAGGGCATGCTGCTGAAGCCAGCGCGGCATCCTTTGAGCTGCAATCTGCAACAACATCCCCTGCCATCGGAGCGGTTGTCAAAACTTCTAAGCCCGTTGCCTTACAACAATCAATTGCAAAGCAAGCCGAACCTGTGCCACAAGCGGTAGCGCCTGCTTTTGTTTTACCGAGTCAAGCAACCTCTAATCCCATAGCATCGCCTACATCTCAACCTGCCCGGTTTGAAGTTGGGGGCGATCGCGGTGTCAAGATAGCCCAGGTTGCCCCATTGCCACCCCTACCCGGTGCGGTAAATCCCTCTGCTTCAAATAACGGAAGCCCATCGGTTGCGAATCCTTACGGAGTGCCGCAAAACGGTGGAAATGCCAGAGGTCAAAGTTATGCTTCGTTCCCCGCTGCACCCAATGCAGTTGCGGGAAATTATGGTAACAACCCGCCTTTAGCCCCTGTTATCCAGAGTGGAACAAATCCTTACGGGTATCCAGCCAACACTGCCCAAGGTATGCCACCCGGTTATGGAATGGCCCAGCCCTACGGACAGGGCATGTATCCTGCGCCTGCCCCCAACCCCTACGCTTACCCAGCCATGGCTCCGGGTAGCGCACCGATGGCCGCCCCTTACGGTTATGCGGCTCCCGGTTATGGACAGCCGATGTATCAGGCTCCACCGCCTAACCCCTACGCCTACCCAGCCATGGCTCCGGGAACCATGCCCGCAGCACCTTATGGTTATGCGGCTCCCGGTTATGGGCAGCCGATGTATCAGGCTCCACCGCCTAACCCCTACGCTTATCCAGTCATGGCTCCGGGGAGTATGCCTGCAGCGCCCTATGGATATGCTGCACCTGGCTATGGACAGCCAATGTACCAGGCTCC